>CAMLGD010000007.1 GCA_946479405.1 uncultured Vogesella sp. | reverse complement strand
CGCCGTTTGCTAACGTCAAACGGCTCAGCTGCCGTCTTAAAACCTGGCGAACACCATTTTGACCGGCGCTCCCCGTAGGGCAATCTGGCTCCTCACAACGTTGGCCGCATGTTTTTGACCGCCAAGACGATATTTCGGTGGGGTCAGGGAACGGCAGGCCCTTCCGCCAGCAGCACCAGGTAGTGGCGGATCAGCTGCGCCAGGGTGTCCACCTCCAGCTTGGCGAACACATTGGCGCGGTAGGTTTCCACCGTGCGCGGCGACAGTGCCAGCTCGCGGGCGATTTCCTTGTTGCTCAGGCCGTCGGCGATGCGCTGCAGTACGTCCAGTTCGCGTCCGGACAGGCGTGCCAGTTTCTGCCGTGCGGCCAACGTTGCCGCCTGCCGCTCGCGGCTGGCAATGTGCTGGCGCACCGCTTTCTGCACCGCGTCCAGCAGTACGTCGTCGTCCACCGGTTTTTGCAGGAATTCCACCGCGCCGCTCTTGAACGCGCGCCGGCACAGGTCCACGTTGCCGTGGCCGGTCAGCATGATCACTGGCAGGTCGCTGGCGGCCAGCTGGTCCAGCACGTCCAGTCCGCTCATGCCGGGCATGCGGATGTCCAGCAGCAGGCAGCCGATGGCACCACGGTCATGTTGTGCCAGGAAGGCCTGCGGGTCGGCAAAGCCCTGGCTGCGCAGGCCGACGCTGCGCAGCAGCAGCGCCAGGGCATCGCGCACTGCATCGTCGTCGTCCAGCAGGTAGATCAGCGGGGATTGTTGGTCGTGGTTCATGTGTTGTTCTCCGCCAGCGGCAGGCTCAGGGTGAAGCAGGCGCCGCCGGCCGGCAGGTTGGCCGCAGTGAGCTGGCCGTGCATGCCGTGAGCCAGGGTTTCGCTCAGGCTCAGCCCCAGCCCCATGCCGCCGGCGCGGGTGGTGAAAAAGGGTTGGAACAGCCGTGGCAGTATCTCGGGCGGGATGCCGGGGCCGTCGTCGCTGACGGTGAGCCAGTAGCGGTTGCCCAGCGCTTCGCCCTGCAGCCGGATGTGGCCACCGCGGCTGCCCAGCACATCGGCGGCGTTCTGCACCAGGTTGTGCAGGATCTGTTCCAGCGCCACTGCCTCGGCCTGCACGCGGGCATCCGGACTGGCGTTGTGCCAGCTAAGGGCGATCTTGCGGCTGGCCAGTTCATCATGGCGCAGGGTCAGCAGGGATTGCAGCAGTGGTTGCGGGTCGAGCGCCTGTACCGTGCTGGCATTGGGCTGCGCCACCATGGCGCGCAGGCGGCCGACGATGTCGGCGGCGCGCTTGGCCTGTGCGGCGCTGGTGGATAGGGCCTGGCGCACGCTGTCGTGCTCGTCTTCATCATCCAGCAGGCGCGCGGCGGCGCGCACATTGGCGAGGATGGCGGTCAGCGGCTGGTTCAGTTCGTGGGCGATGCCAGCGGCCATTTCCCCCAGCGTGCCCAGGCGGTTGAGGTTGGCCAGCCGCGCCTGTTCTTCGGCCTGTCGCCGTTGCTGCCGTGCCTGCAGGCGGGTGCGCAATACCGCCAGCACCAGCGCCAGCACGGTGGCCAGCGCCAGCCAGCGGCCCCATGGCCACTCGGCCGGGGTCAGCACGCGCCGGCTGTGAAAGGCGAACGGCTGGCTGGCCGCGGCGAGGGTCTTGTCGATGCCCAGCGGCCACCCCCACGGTGCCGGCGTGGGCTGTCTGGCCAGCAGTGCCAGTTCGCCGGCCGGCAATTGCAGGCTGATGCGACCCAGGGCCGGTGGCCAGTCGCCGTCGCCCAGCAGGCGGCGGGCGTCGATCAGCAGGCTCCAGCCGGAAGCATCCACCAGCCAGTAGCGCTGGTGGTCGGCGGCCAGCAGCTGTGGCCGCTGCAGGCGGTGCGCCTGCTGTAGCGCGGCAGGCAGGCCGGCGGGCATTGCCGCTTCGCCCTGCCATTGCCCACCGCGCAGGCGACCGATGGCGGCCAGCTGTGGCAGTGCCGGTTGCAGGCCGGCAAGCAGGCGGGCAGTGGGCGGCGTGGTGTCCAGCTGCGCCAGGGTGGTCAGCACCGCATCGTGCTGCACGGTTTTCTGGCTGAGCAGGCGGTGGGCGATGCTGCTGTCCTGAAGGAAGCGTTCTTGCAGGTCGCGCAGCGCGAAATAGCCGAGCAGGGCGCCGCCCAGCGCACAGGCCAGCAGCCACCATAGCAAGGCGTGACGCAGGGGCAGGGTAGTCATGGCGGCATTATGGCATGCTGCCGCGGCGGCTTTGCTCCGTAGCGCTACGGAGGCGCGAGGTAGTGGCGGACGATGCGGCGGGCTTCGCCGTTCTGCTGCAGCTGCGCCAGGGCTTCGGCCAGCTTGTTGGCCGGCCGCGGATCGCTGGCGCGGTTGCAGCCCAGCCAGGAGTCGGCGCGCGCCAGCGGCAGCACCTGCTTGATTGCCATGCGCTGCTGCTGCGCGTAATAGCGCGCCACCACATCATGCACCGCCCACAGATCGACGGCGCGATCCTGCAGCATCAGCAGGCTGTCGGCCGGCGTGCGGGTGGTGTTGTACGGCAGCTGGCGTTCCTTGAGGCGGTTCTCGGCGGTGGTGCCCAGCATCACCACGATGCGCAGGCGGGTGGCGGCGGCCAGATTGGCTGGCGCGGGGCCGTCGTTCAGGGCGAACAGCCCCAGCTCGCCACGGTGGAGCAGGCCGACCCAGCGAAACAGCGCTTCGCGTTCCGGTGCGCGGGTGAGCGGGTAGGCGCAGCTATTGGCGGTATTCTGCGCGGCTTGCTGCGCCCGCTTCCACGGCAGGTTGCTGCGGATCTCCAGGCTGACGCCGCTGATACGCGCGGCGTGCTGCAGCAGCTCATAGCCGATGCCGCCGTACTGGTTGCCATTACTCACTATGCTCAGCGGCGGGTAGTCTGTGGTGTAGATGGTGAGGTCGTGCGCAGGCAGGGCCGGCGCCGTCAGCAGCAGGCTGGCAAGCGCAAGGGATTTCATGGCAGTGGCTCCGCGATGGCAGTGGTTCATTATGGCTGCTGCGGCACAGGCTACAAGCGATGCGGCCAACCTGGCTGGGCAAGGTTGGCCGCATGCTTCAGACCCGGAGCGATCAGGCGCGGACGCAGTCCACGCAGTAGATCTTGTTGCCGTCGATCTCGGTCGCCACCAGACCATGCACGTCGGTTTCGAAGCCCGGCAGCTGGCGGTTGAACGCCTGCACGAAGCGCAGGTAGTCAACGATGGTCTGGTTGAACACCTCGCCCGGAATCAGCAGCGGGATGCCCGGCGGGTACGGGGTCAGCAGCACGGCGGTGACGCGGCCTTCCAGCTGATCCACCGGCACGCGCTCGATGTCGCGGTGTGCCATCTTGGCAAACGCTTCGCCCGGACGCATTGCCGGTGCCATTTCCGACAGGTAGATCTCGGTGGTCAGGCGGGCGATGTCGTGCTCGCCATACAGGTGGTGAATCTTCAGGCACAGGTCCTTCAGGCCCACGCGCTCGTACTGCGGGAACTTGGCGACGAATTCCGGCATCACGCGCCACAGCGGTTGGTTCTTGTCGAAGTCGTCCTTGAACTGCTGCAGCAGCGAGATCATGGTGTTCCAGCGGCCCTTGGTGATGCCGATGGTGAACATGATGAAGAAGCTGTACAGGCCGGTTTTTTCCACCACCACGCCATGCTCGGTGAGGTACTTGGTGACGATGGCGGCCGGGATGCCCAGCTCCTCGAAGCTGCCGTCCAGCGCCAGGCCCGGGGTCAGAATGGTGGCCTTGATCGGGTCCAGCATGTTGAAGCCGTCCTCGATGCCGGCAAAGCCGTGCCAGCTGTCTTCCGGTTTCAGCGTCCAGTCGGCCGGGTCGCAGATGCCGTCATCGGACAGCGCATCCGGGCCCCACACGCGGAACCACCAGTCGTCGCCGTATTCCTCGTCCACCTTGCGCATGGCGCGGCGGAAGTCCAGCGCTTCCACCAGCGATTCTTCCACCAGCGCCTGGCCACCCGGCTGCTCCATCATCGCCGCGGCCACGTCGCAGCTGGCGATGATGGCGTACTGCGGGCTGGTGGAGGTGTGCATCAGGTAGGCTTCGTTGAAGCTCATGGTGTCCAGCTTGCGGTTCTCCGGGTCCTGCACCAGGATCTGCGACGCCTGCGAGATGCCGGCCAGCAGTTTGTGGGTGGACTGGGTGGAGAAAATCATCGACTCCTTGCAGCGCGGGCGGCCCTCGCCGATGGCGTGGAAGTCGCCATAGAAGTCGTGGAAGCTGGCGTGTGGCAGCCAGGCTTCGTCGAAGTGCAGGGTGTCGACCTCGCCATCCAGCAGGCCCTTGATCTCCTCGACGTTATACAGAATGCCGTCGTAGGTGGACTGGGTGATGGTGAGGATGCGCGGCTTGGCGCCCTTGTTCTTGGCCAGCGCTTCGCGGGCGAAGGGGTTGGCCTCGATCTTGGCGCGGATCGCTTCCAGCGAGAACTCGCTCTTTGGAATCGGGCCGATGATGCCGTAGTGGTTGCGCGTCGGCATCAGGAACACCGGGATCGCCCCGGTCATGATGATGGCGTGCAGGTTGGATTTGTGGCAGTTGCGGTCCACCAGCACGATGTCGCCGGCGGCCACGGTGCTGTGCCACACGATCTTGTTGGAGGTCGAGGTGCCGTTGGTGACGAAGAAGCAGTGGTCGGCGTTGAAAATGCGCGCTGCATTGCGTTCCGACGCCGCCACCGGGCCGGTGTGGTCCAGCAGCTGGCCGAGTTCTTCCACCGCGTTGCACACGTCGGCGCGCAGCATGTTCTCGCCGAAGAACTGGTGGAACATCTGGCCCACCGGGCTCTTCAGGAACGCCACGCCGCCGGAGTGCCCCGGGCAGTGCCAGGAGTAGGAACCGTCGTGGGCGTAATGCACCAGGGCGCGGAAGAACGGCGGCGCCAGCGTGTCCAGGTACGATTTGGCTTCGCGGATGATGTGGCGCGCCACGAACTCCGGGGTGTCCTCGTGCATGTGGATGAAGCCATGCAGCTCGCGCAGGATATCGTTGGGGATATGGCGCGCGGTGCGGGTTTCGCCGTACAGGTATACCGGGATGTCCGGGTTGCGGCGGCGAATTTCGGCGACAAAACCGTACAGACCGCCCAGCGCCGCTTCGGCGTCTTCGTCGGTCTGGAATTCCTCGTCGTCAATCGACAGGATAAAGCCGGCGGCGCGGCTTTGCTGCTGGGCGAACGAGGTCAGGTCGCCATAGCTGGTGTAGCCGATCACGTCCATGCCTTCGGCCTTGATGGCGTCGGCCAGCTCGCGGATGCCGGAGCCGCTGGTGTTCTCGGAACGGAAATCCTCGTCGATGATGACGATGGGGAAGTGAAAACGCATACCTGAGTCCTTAAGTTGCTAGCGGGCGAGCGGACTCGCCCAAACTCGGACACATCGGTTCAGCATGAAGACTGCCGGGCAGAGCGTGAACCGTGCAGGGTGCAACTGCACGGTCTTTGGCACCTGTAACGCCGCTGGCGGCCTTCACGGCCGGGGCCGGAAGTGTCACTCGGTGCGCGTTGGGGCTCAGTTCTGTACGTACGACGTGATGCCGCCGCCCTGGATGGCTGGCCTTGAGGCGCGTTGTTTTAACCGGTGGCAGTCAGAAAACGGGGGGCGACTGCAACCGGAACAAAAGGGGCGCTTTGCACCGCGGTCCGCACTGGGAGGCAAGCCTCCTTCACGTCTGCCGGCTTAGGGTGTTGTCTACCGGCAGGCAAGGTTGGCCGCACCGGAAAACACCTTCGAATAACCCAAGAAAGCGCGCATTGTAGCGGCATTGTCGGCCTTCATGTTGCGCAGCAGTATTACAGCGCGGATTTTTCTCGCGGCAGCCTGCCTCCTACCCGGAGGCGCGGCCCTGATGGCATGTGCCGCTGCCCGGTTGGCGCTTGCGAGGCGGGCTTTCGCCGGCTAGCGCTAGGCTGGGTTCGGCGCTGCCGGCGCGTGGCCGCGGCCGGTAAATCAATGGCTTAGTGCGAACGTGCCGCTGGTGCCGCGCGCAGGGCGGGGCGGCTAGCGGCTTGCCTGCGGTGTGGCTAATGTTTGTCCGGTGGTGGCGACGGGTGTTGTTTTTTCTTCAAGCGGCGGCGGTACAGCTGCCAGGCGCGCAACAGCACGCTGGCGGCAGCAAACAGCAGCAGGGCGGTGAGTGGTAGCGCGGCGAGGTAGGGGAACACGCTGATGGCGATGGCCAGCAGCAGCAGCACCAGGCCGATGCTGAGAAAGGCGCTGGCTTCGCTGTCATCCACGTCACGGGTGCCGCGCACGGCGCTGTCCAGCACCTCGCCGATGCGCGCGGCTTGCCGCGCGGCGGCGGCGGCACTGACCGCCGCCTGTTGCCGCAGCGGCAGGCGCTGCTGCCGTGCGCGCGTGCGCGCCGGTATCGGCCGGCGGCGTTGGCCGCCGAGCACGATCTCGGTGGCATTGTCCAGATCGTGCAGGAAGCGCTGAGCCATGGTGTCGGCAACGCCGGCATCCTCGATCGCCAGATCGATCTCGCGATTAGCCAGCCAGCTGGACAGGTTGAGGTTGCTGGAGCCGATGCGCGCCCAGCGCTCGTCGGCCACCGCGGTCTTGGCATGTACCATCGGACCGTTCCATTCGAATACGCGCACCCCGGCTTCCAGCAGTGGGCGGTACTGGGTGCGCGACACGGTGGCGATCCAGCCGATGTCGCTGGCGCGCGGCACCAGCAGCCGTACGTCCACGCCGTCGCGCGCGGCGTTTTGCAGTGCGGTGAGGTAGGCACTGGTGCCCATGAAATAGGCGTCGGTCAGCCACAGCCGTTCGCGGGCGAAGCCGGCGATCAGCAGATCCAGTCGCATCAGGTTGGCGGTGGCCGGGGTGGTGGCGATCAGCCGCGCGGCGATGTTGCCGCGGTTTTCCGGTGCAGCCAGAGTGGGCAGCGTCAGCGGACTGCCGCATTGCTCCCAGCTGTCGGCAAAGGCCGCCATGGCATCGACCAGCAGCGGGCCGGCCAGGCGCAGGCCGGTGTCGCGCCAGTCGTTCCAGCGTGAGCTGGCGCACAGCCCGCCGATGAAGGCCTGTTCGCCATCGACGATGATCAGCTTGCGATGATCGCGCCCCAGCAGGCGCAGGCCGCGGGTCAGCCCCGGCGCCTGCCACACTCGCAGCTGGGCGCCGGCCTGCTGCAGTGGTTTGAAGAAGCCGCGGTAGTGCTCGCGCCAGCAGCCCAGCCAGTCATACAGCAGATAGACCTGCACTCCGGCACGGGCCTTGTCGCACAACAGCGCGCGCAGCTGGCGGCCAAAGTCGTCATTGGCAAACAAATACATTTCTACCTGTACCACCCGCTTTGCCTGGCGAATGGCGTCCAGCCAGGCGGCAAAGTTGGCCGCAGCATCGAACAGCACGTCGACCTGATTACCGGCCACCAGTGGCGCGCCAGCCGAGCGTGCCAGGGCCTGTTCGGCCATCTGGCGGAACAGCGGCGATGATGCCGAAGGGTGATGAAAAAATGCCATATGTTTACTGTCTGACAATATTTGAAATTCAGTATTTTGTAAGGGTGAAAATACAGCGTTTGGCTGTCGTTTTTTTGAAGGTTGATGTCCCTATAACGTAAAGTTTGTGCATTATGCTGCTGGCGAAATTTGCCAAAAAACAAACATAACTAATTGATTTTATTTCAATAATGCGTCGCACAAAAAGCGGTTGCAGGTCAGCTATCTTGACCTTAGAATCGAAGGCATTCGCTTCACATTATAAGCAGGGACAAACGATGGACAGACAGCGTTGGCTGGAGGGCACTCTATACAGCCCAGATTTTGAACAGGACAGCTGCGGCTTCGGCTTGATTGCTCAGCTGGACGATAAACCTTCCCATTGGCTGGTGCAGACCGCCATTTCCTCGCTGGCCAAGCTGACCCACCGCGGTGCGGTGGCGGCAGACGGCAAGTCGGGTGACGGCTGTGGCCTGCTGTTCCGCAAGCCGGACGGCTTTCTACGCGAAGTGGCGGCCGAAGCCGGCATCACGCTGAAGGCGACCTACGCCGCCGGCCTGGTGTTCAGCCATCCGCAGGAAGGCGAGCGCAGCCGCAACCGCGTGAAAGAATACCTGGAAAGCCAGGGGCTGGAAGTGGCCGGTTTCCGCGAGGTACCTATCGACCTGGACGCCTGTGGCGAGCAGGCGATGGCGTCGCTGCCGAGTTTCCACCAGGTGTTCGTCAACTGCCCGTTCGGCATGGACGAGCTGGCGTTCCAGCGTCGCCTGTATATGGGCCGTCGTCTGGCCGAAAAAGCCAACAAGGCTGACGATCCGTATTTCTACATCCCGACGCTGTCGCCGCATACGCTGTCGTACAAGGGCCTGGTAACCCCGGAGAACCTGCACAAGTTCTACCTGGACCTGTCCGACCCGCGTTTCGAATCCAGCCTGGCCGTGTTCCACCAGCGCTTCTCCACCAATACCTGGCCGCAGTGGAAGCTGGCGCAGCCGTTCCGCTTCCTGGCGCACAACGGCGAGATCAACACCGTACAGGGCAACCGCAACTGGGCGCGCGCGCGCGAGCGCATCATGACCTCGCCGCACATCGACATGGACAGCATCCGTCCGATCGTGCAGACCGACGGTTCCGACTCCATGTCGCTGGACAACATGCTGGAAGGCCTGCTGATGGGCGGCATTCCGCTGTTCCGTGCGCTGCGTCTGCTGGTGCCGCCGGCATGGCAGAACGTGGACAGCACCGACAAGGACCTGCGCGCGTTCTATGAGTTCAACTCCATGCACATGGAGCCGTGGGACGGCCCGGCCGGCATCGTACTGACCGACGGCCGCTACGCCGGCTGTATGCTGGACCGTAACGGCCTGCGTCCGGCGCGCTGGGTACTGACCAAGGACAACATCCTCACCATCGCCTCCGAAGTCGGTGTGTGGGACTACAAGCCGGAAGACGTGGTGAAGAAGGGCCGTGTGAAGCCGGGCCAGCTGTTCGCCGCCGACCTGCAGACCGGCGAGATCCTGTATCCGGAAGACATCGATGCCCAGCTGAAATCGGCCAAGCCGTACCGCCAGTGGATCAAGGACGCCGGTTCGCGTCTGGAACTGTCGATGGAGGACGATGCCGGCCTGGAAGCGTGGCCGAAGGAACAACTGCTCACCTTCCAGAAACTGTTCAACATCAGCTTCGAAGAGCGCGACCAGATTCTGCGCGTGCTGGCCGAAGACGGCCAGGAGGCGGTCGGCTCGATGGGCGACGACACCCCGATGGCGGTGTTGAGCCAGAAAGTGCGTTCGCCGTTCGATTACCTGCGCCAGCAGTTTGCGCAGGTAACCAACCCGCCGATCGATCCGATCCGCGAAGCCATCGTGATGTCGCTGAACACCGTGTTCGGTCCCGAGCGCAATATGTTCGAGGAGACCGCCGAGCACGCCAAGCGTCTGGAAGTGCGCAGCCCGGTGCTGTCGCGCGAGAAATTCGTGCGCATTACCACCCGTACCGAGCCGTACCTGAAAGCCACCACTTTCGATCTGTGCTACGACCCGACAGAAACCACGCTGGAAGACGCCATCCGCAAACTGTGCGCCCACGTGGTGGAAGCGGTACAGGAAGGCAGCGTGATCGTGGTGTTGTCCGACCGCACCATTGCGGCCAACCGTTTGCCGATCCATGCGCTGTTCGCCACCGGTGCGGTGCACCACGCGCTGATCGACAGCGGCCTGCGCTGCAAGGCCAACATCCTGGTGGAAACCGGTACCGTGCGCGACCCGCACCAGATGGCGGCGCTGATCGGCTACGGCGCCACCGCGGTGTACCCGTACCTGGCGTACCAGACCATTGTCGATCTGGTGCAGACCGGCGACGTGAGCCTGCGTGTCAACGAAGCGTTGCAGCATTATCGCAAGGGCATCAACAAGGGCCTGATGAAGGTGCTGTCCAAGATGGGCATCTCCACCATCGCCAGCTACCGCGGTGCGCAGCTGTTTGAAGGCATCGGCCTGCATGAAAACGTGGTGGAACTGTGCCTGAAAGGCACCGTGTCGCGTATCTCCGGTGCCAACTTCGACGATTTCGAAGACGACCAGAAGAAGCTGTCCAAGCTGGCGTTCAACCCGATGCGCGAGATCACCCAGGGCGGCCTGCTGAAATACGTGCACGGCGAGGAATACCACGCCTACAACCCGGATGTGGTGCAGGTGTTGCAGAAGGCGGTACAGAACACCGACTACGATGCCTACAAGCAGTACGCCGAGCTGGTGAACACCCGTCCGGTGGCGATGTTCCGCGACCTGATGGAAGTGAACCTCGACGGCATCACCCCGATCTCCATCGACGAAGTGGAGCCGGTGGAAAGCATCCTCAAGCGTTTCGACTCTGCCGGTATGTCGCTGGGCGCGTTGTCGCCGGAAGCGCACGAGGCGATGGCGACTGCCATGAACCGCCTCGGCGGCCGTTCCAACTCCGGCGAAGGTGGCGAAGACCCGGTGCGCTACGGCACCGAGAAGATGTCCAAGATCAAGCAGGTGGCTTCCGGCCGCTTCGGCGTTACCCCGCATTACCTGGTGAATGCCGAAGTGCTGCAGATCAAGGTGGCGCAGGGCGCCAAGCCGGGCGAAGGCGGCCAGCTGCCGGGTGATAAGGTATCCCCCTTGATCGCCAAGCTGCGCTGCTCCAAGCCGGGCATCAGCCTGATCTCGCCGCCGCCGCACCATGACATCTACTCGATCGAAGATCTGGCACAGCTGATCTTCGACTTGAAGCAGGTAAACCCGAAGGCGCTGGTGTCGGTGAAACTGGTGGCCGAGCCGGGCGTGGGCACCATTGCCGCCGGCGTGGCCAAGGCCTATGCCGACCTGATCACCATCTCCGGTTACGACGGCGGTACCGGCGCCAGCCCACTGACTTCGGTGAAATACGCCGGCAGCCCGTGGGAGCTGGGCCTCACCGAAGCACAGCAAGTGTTGCGTGCCAACGGTCTGCGTGGCCGCGTGCGCGTGCAGACCGACGGCGGCCTGAAGACCGGCCTCGACGTGATCAAGGCTGCGCTGATGGGCGCCGAGAGCTTCGGCTTCGGTACCGGCCCGATGATCGCGCTGGGCTGCAAGTTCCTGCGTATCTGCCACCTGAACAACTGCGCTACCGGCGTGGCCACCCAGGAAGTGAAGCTGCGCTCCAAGTACTTCATCGGCCTGCCGGAAATGGTGATGAACTACTTCCTGTTCATCGCTCAGGAAACCCGCGAGTGGATGGCGAAGCTTGGCGTGCGCAACATGGAAGAATTGATCGGCCGCATGGATCTGCTCACCCTGCGTGACGGCGCTACCGGCAAGCAGCAGAAGCTGAACCTGGCCCCGCTGCTGTCGCAAGGTACTGTGCCAGACAGCGTGCCGCGCTTCTGCGTGAGCGACTCCAACCCGTCGTTCGACAAGGGTGAGTTTGCCGAGCAAGTGCTGCAGGATGCGCTGCCGGCGATCAACAACAAGCAGATGCTTGAGCTGTCCTACCGCATCGAGAACACCCACCGCTCCATCGGTGCCCGTCTATCCGGCGAAATCGCCCGCGTACATGGTGCGGCTGGCCTGCCGTTCGGCTGCCTGAAGGTGAAGTTCCAGGGCTCCGCCGGCCAGAGTTTCGGTGTGTGGAACGCCCCAGGCCTGCACCTTGAGCTGGAAGGCGATGCCAACGACTACGTCGGCAAGGGTATGGCCGGCGGTCGCGTGGTGATCTACCCGCCGAAGGATGCCGCCTACAAGTCGGACGAATCCATCATCGTCGGTAACACCTGCCTGTACGGCGCTACCGGTGGCCAGTTGTTCGCCGCAGGCGTGGCCGGCGAGCGTTTCGCGGTGCGTAACTCCGGCGCCTTGGCGGTCATCGAAGGCGCAGGCGATCACTGCTGCGAATACATGACCGGCGGCAGCATCATCGTGCTGGGTGAGACTGGTTACAACTTCGGTGCCGGCATGACCGGGGGCTTTGCCTTCGTCTACGACCGTGCCGAGAAGTTTGCCTATCGCTATAACAACGAGCTGGTCGACATCCATCTGATCAATGGCGAAGCGATGGGCATGTACCGTGCCTACCTGCTGGAGAAAATCGCCAAGCACGTGGAACTGACCGGCTCCGAGACTGGCCGTGCCATGCTGGAGAACTTCGATGATTACGTCGATTACTTCTGGCTGGTGAAACCGAAGGCCGCCAAGCTCGACAGCCTGCTGAAAGACTAAAGGGACGGGCGGCATGTCCGCCCCTTTACACCGAAATACCGATGTGCGGCCAACGTTGGCCGCAACATCAGAGGAACGGAATCATGGGTGACGTTTTCCAGTTCATGAAGCTCTCGCGCAACCCGGGCGACAAGGTAGAAGTCGCTGTGCGCAAGATCGAATTCAAAGAAATCTATACTCCGCTGCACACGGTGGATGCTGCCGAACAGGCTGGGCGCTGCCTGTCCTGTGGCAACCCCTACTGCGAGTGGGAATGCCCGGTGCACAACTACATCCCCAACTGGCTGAAGCTGGTGAACGAGGGCAAGCTGTTCGAAGCGGCCGAAATGTCGCACAAGACCAACAGCCTGCCGGAGATCTGCGGTCGCGTCTGCCCGCAGGATCGCCTGTGCGAAGGTGCCTGCACCCTGGAGCAGGGTGGTTTTGGCGCGGTGACCATCGGCAGCATCGAGAAATTCATCACTGACGAGGCCTACAAGGCCGGCTGGCGTCCGGACATGTCCAAGGTGGTGTGGAGTGACAAGAAAGTCGCCGTGATCGGCGCCGGCCCGGCCGGTCTTGCCTGTGCCGACGTGCTGGTGCGCAACGGCGTGCGCCCGGTGGTGTTCGACCGCTACGAGGAAATCGGCGGTCTGCTGACTTTCGGCATTCCTGAGTTCAAGCTGGAAAAGAGCGTGGTGCAGCGCCGCCGCGAGATCATGGAAGGCATGGGTGTTGAGTTCCGCCTCAATACCGAGATCGGCCGCGACATCGAGATCGAAACACTGCTGGAAGACTACGACGCCGTATTCATGGGCATGGGCGCCTACAAGTACATGAAAGGCGGCTTTGACGGCGAAAGCCTGCCGGGCGTGCTGGAAGCACTGCCGTTTCTGATCAACAACGTACGCCAATGCCTGGACACCCTGCCGGCCGGCGAAGCCCCGGTATCGATGGCAGGCAAGCGCGTGGTGGTACTGGGCGGCGGCGACACCGCCATGGACTGCAACCGCACCTCCATCCGCCAGGGTGCCAAGAAGGTCATCTGCGCCTACCGCCGCGACGAGGCCAACATGCCGGGCTCCAAGCGCGAAGTGAACAACGCACGCGAGGAAGGCGTAGAGTTCCTGTGGAACCGTCAGCCGATGGGCATCGAACAGGCCGCCGATGGCAGCCTGCGCCTGAAACTGGCGGAAACCCGCCTGGGTACACCGGATGCCAAGGGCCGCCGCAACGCCGAGATCGTGCCGGGCAGCGAGGAAGTGATCGAATGTGACCACGTGATCATCGCCTTCGGTTTCCAGGCCGAAGCTGCCGACTGGTTCGAGCGTCAGGGCATTAATGTTGCGGCCAACGGGCGCACTGTGGCCAAGGACAACGGCGCGTTCCACTACCAGACCAGCAACCCGAAAATCTTCGCCGGCGGCGACCAGGTGCGCGGGGCTGACCTGGTGGTGCGCGCGGTGTTCGAAGGCCGCCAGGCGGCGGAAGGGATGCTGAGTTACCTGCAGGTGTGGTAAGCCACTGAGAGAAATGCAAAACGGCACAGCAACAAGCTGTGCCGTTTTTTTATTGGGATAGGAAATAAATTCTAATTTGATTGTAATCTATATGAAGATAGTTTTAACGATCAGGGTCGTTAAAATTTTGAGATAAGATTCAACAAAGTAATGCTCTAAAGAGTTGAGCGGGCAAACTTCCCACCATCAAGATGAATGTCTGTGTTGGTCAAGTATGTAGAAGGATTATTAAATATGTCAAAAATAAATAAGGCTAGTTCGCTCATTTTTAGAAATCTTTTTTTGGGGTGAGCCCTTTCATAGGCTTCCAGTCTAGCTAAATCCGTTCTTGAGATAGTCATCCCGGCATCGCCAATGGTTGATGGCGAAATCACAAGGAGTTGTTGATTGGGAAAGTGTAAATATCTCTCGCGGCAATAAGCGGATAAAGCGGCTTTAGAGAGGTGGTACACTTTGTCAAAGCTTCCTTTTTTTCCTGACTCTGAGCCAATAACTATAATGCGTGCATTGGGATTGTTTTGTAAGATAAATTCAATCAAAAATACAATAGAAACAAGGTTAATGTTCAGAGCCTGATTGATGTCTGCGGCATCTCTATTGAGAAATGGTGTGCTGCTTAAGCTGCCTGCATTGAAAATATAATATGTATAATTTAAAAAATCTTTATTAAAATATTTTTCGTTTGGTCCCTCACTAAAGTCTAATAAAAAATCACCTTTACGCCCAACAGTATCAATAGAGCACCCAAGCTTGGAAAGCTCTAAATTGATACTGCTACTAGAACCAAATGATAATATTTTCATTGTGCAATTAAAACCCTTTGGACGATTGATTCAGCATCAAAAATTGTATCAATCTTTCCAGAGAAAATTGTTAGCAGATTTCCTTCTTGGTAGGATTTTACATAGCGGCCAGCTGATCCGCTTTTGAATTTTGTTTTGATGGCAAATTCAACACCTTTGAAGGTGAAATATTTGTGAAAGAATGGAAGATAATATGTGGCAATTTTTTCAAAATTGCTGCGTTTAGTCGTAATATACTGAGAGTCAGATTTTATGCCCTCAATAAATATCTTAGCCTCTTCAAACGTATGAGTTGTTGCCATTGGGGTATGCTCGACCGAGGTCAGCGTGTATGTATTATGTAGATATGGGTATATGCTAAAAAAATTGCCATCCATTATGGTAATTGCGATATCTTCATTAATAGATGAGTCATAATAAAAATAAATACAAGGTTCAAAATACACATCTGCATCATTGATTAGGCCACTTGTAAGCCAAGTGCAGTCTACAACTAAATCAAAGCTATTTCTTAGGTGTTGCAAATCGCTGGCATCGATAGGTGTTGATAAATTTACAATTTTTGCCAATTTTTCAGAAAAAAAGTTGCGTGCAGCGTCCGGATTGATAAATTCTTCTGCAGTATCAATTACTCCGGAGACGTTGTTTACAAGAAATGGTGAAACACGTGAGACATCTTCAAAGTCTAATCCGGATCCTTTCATGATTAGTTTGTATGTGTCAAAGTCTATAATTGAAGATTGAGCATCAACAGCATATAAGTTATATTTCAATGCTTTTAGCATTTGTGGATAATGCTTTTTGAAAAGATGAAATCCACGCCGAGATTGAGATCTGGTGATTGAGCAGCGAGGGTAGTGAAAGCCTTGATGCAAGCGATTTTGGTTTTTGGCTGATGCTTGAGAAAAAAGTTGGGCTTCTTTTTCATATAGTTGAACCTGAAACCCTAAAGAAAGTAAAGAACTAGCTATATGACAGCCATACCACCCACCACCAATTATGGCAATTTTTTTCATGATTAAATTAATGTGTAAATAGATAAATGACTAACTTGTAGTGCTGAGTCATCTTAATGAATTTCAATGTGATACTCTAGGGCCGAATGAGTAATTCACCTAGTCCAGGATGCTCTGCATTTTTTCCAAATTATTATGGAAACGGGAAGGATAGCGAATAAATTTATTGAAAACACACTTACTGAGATTGCGTTTGCACCATATTTTTCCCCGAGGTAAAGCGTAGCACTTCCTTGTAGAATGGCTTGCAAGATCGCTAAGATAATAAAAGGCTCTTTTTTGAATGCCCGTAGGTAGGCTGCCAAAGTGCTTATTATTGTTTGTATGAATGCAGCAAAAAGAAATAGAGAAACATAAGTGTATTTCAGGAAGCGGGCGCCAAATTCAAAATTTTCTTGAAAAAGATAAACTAAGAATGACCCAAGCGTAGCTCCAAATAATGCGGCAAAAATAGTTTGATATAAGACAGTTCTAAAGCTGCTGTCTAACTTTCCCCAATCCCTTATGGCGACCAGGCGTGTTAACATCGGTAAGTGCGCATTAATCCATGTCAATGAAATTGATGTTAGCGCAGTTGATATCGCTACCGTGGCGCCAATACGACCAGCTTCTTTTGCTCCGTGGAAATAATAGACCACCGGGCTAAATAAGTAAAATATGAAATACCCAGATATCCATGAAACTGACATGCGCCACTGCATAGGCCAAATTTCTTTTGCCCAGCGAATGTTTGCATTAGATCTTGAATGTTTTCTAGTGAATTTAGAGAACTCTTTAAATAATAAAATACGATTTCTTTTGAAATGAAAAATATAAATAAAGAATTTTATGAACGCACTAACTCCAAGTCCGTAAAGCCCTAAGCCTAGTAAAAAACATAGCCACAGACTTATGCCACCTAATATTGCAGAAACAGCCTCACATCGATAAATCCGATCAATTGCACCGCTGCCAGCTTCCAACGAAATTAATGGTATCAGCATAAGATTTGCTGAAGTTGCTATTACAACTAATATCCATGGAAGTTTCCACGGTAATTCCACACTTGTATCTTGCTTAAAAAACCAAATTCCCACTGGGATAAGTACAATTGTGAGTATTATACTTGTAATACGAAACCAAGCTAAAGTGCTTCTCAGTAAGTCTATAATGCGACTACGCCCCAAAAGGGTACCACATATTCTACCGTGTCGTCCCCATGAGTGCGATGAAAATTCATGAGCAAAAAACTGAGCAAGCGTTGTAGCAAGGCCCATTTCAAAAAAAACTTGTAAGCCTAATAGACTCATCATAGTGTAATAGCGACCTTGAGTCACTTTGTCTAGATGAGTGGTGACCATATATATGGTTATTGGCCCCCCAATAATAGACCACGCTCGGCTCAGTAGACCGTAGCCGATAGCACGATTAATTCCAAAGAGACGGCCAAAAATGTACTGGATCATTTTAAAATTCTAGATTTTATTTTAGATAGATTTTTTCTAACTATTTCTGGGGCCCACGAAGCAGGCCCAAGTATTCTTGTATATAACCGACCACTAGGATTTCTTTTTTTATTTATCACGTGCTCGATGAGCGAAATATAATTATCTGCCATTGTGGCAGAATCAAACTTAACTCTTGCTTGATTTTTTGCCTGTACTGATAGCTTTTCAATGCAATCGATATTATTTGCTAGAGATTCCAATGCATTAACAAAGCCATTAACATCTCCAATGTCTACCAAAATTCCATTTGTATTGTCATGGATAATTGTTTCTGCTATTCCTGGTAGTCTTGAAACTACGGGAATAACGCCACGGACCATGGCTTCAATAAGTGCGAGTGGTTGCCCTTCAAAATGCGATGGCATAAGTAAAACATCGGAGTGTTCTAGTATTGACATCGATTGTTCTCTAGAGATTGCTCCGTAAAGAAATATGTTGTGCTTGGCAGGGTTGCAAGATATTTTCGAAATCAATGCGTTATTATCAATCCCGTCGCCGACAATATGTAGCTCAAAATTAATTCTTTTTTCAAATAAAAGGGCCGCAATTTGATCGAGATAAAAAACACCTTTTTGCTTGTGTTCAATACGGCCTAAAAATACAATTTTTAGAGGGGCTCCTAGCTTATGGGGAGCTCTATCAATGGGGGCAGGTAGCTTGATTCCGTTTGCAATGTAATGAATTGGTAAATTCGGAATATTATAGCTCATTGCTTTTTCGTGAATGGCGCTACCCAATGCTATTACTGCATCAAGATTTTCGAAATTAGATAATCCTACTTCAAATATTAGGTGGTGTAGATTGTGAAGAACAGCGATGGAATGTGTACTCTCGTCTATTAAGCCTAGGGCGGCTTGGGCGAATTTCGCATGATTAAGTAAACAGATATCAAACTTACTTAGTTGGACTGCAACATTTCTTGCGTGCATATTTCTAGAAATGCAATCACTAGGTATAACTGAAATGACTTCGAATCCACTTTTTAGGGGTTCATTGTGCCATGAGCCAATGTTTTCTGTGATAACAAATGAAATTTCATGTCCACGATTTCGTAGAGCATGAGCTAGTTCAAAAAGAACAGTTTCCATTCCGCCTACGTGAAGAGCATATGTGACAATTGCAATTTTCATTTTGATCTATTTTTGTCTAGCGGTGAAGTAAATAATATTACCTTTGAATTGGCAAGAAATTTTTTCATCGGAGTCGTGTTGGAAATTATTTTGTGTAAGGCGAAGTTTTAATTTGGTTATATAAAGTTGTGCTTCGCGTAAATTATAGGTGGCGCACAGGGAGGGGGTAACTGCCCTATGGCTTGTTTTTTTGGGTTGGTAAAAATTTTAGGCATTTTCTATTTAGGTAAAAGCGCCGTTTGTCAAAAAACCAACCCCATTTGTTGAAATATTTTATGGCGGAGACTATGTGAAACTTTAGAAGTTTGGGATTTTTGTATGACCCTTTTTGGAATGAGTGATATACAGTTGCAACTGGTGTGTATAGCGCCCCATGCTTCTCAGCAAAACGCCTGGCTAAATCAACATCTTCCATATACATGAAAAAACGCTCATCAAATCCTTTAAGCGCTATGAGCGCTGCTGAACGGCAGAACATGAAACAACCGGAAAGTGACGGTGCAAAAAAATTCTTATCATAATCAGCATTTTTAAGTAAATAGCGGTTGTCTGTATATCGAGCTAATTGGGGGGAGAAGCGTCTGAGAAAAAGGTCAATGGGTGAAGGGAGCAATTTGCATAGTTCTTGCCTAGTCCCATCAGGGTATAATATTTTAGGCATGAATAATCCTTCAGCATTCGAATTGGCTTCTTCTATTAAAGATTTCAACGTGCCAGAGCCAAAGCTAATATCTGGATTGCATATTAAAAAAAAATCAGTCCGATGTGCGAATTTTTTTATTGCTAAATTGTGAGCTTTGCCAAAGCCAATGTTATTACCCGCGTCAATATAGTGAAATAGATTGGAGCTTAGTTTTTTTGCCCACGCCGATCCGCCGTTATCGATGAGAATTATTTTTTTTATTTCAGGTTGATCAGAAAGGGACTTGAACGTTTTCTCGAGATCAGCTGGAGTGTGTTGAAATAAGACAATAGATGCTATTACGGTATGTGATGTCATTTTAAAGGGCCCAGTTTCCCACAAATCCCATCTTTAATGCCACGAGACATCATTTTTACATCTAGAAATCTATTTTCTGAAAATAGAGTCATGCCAATAAAATATCTAATAACTCTCTTCATTAAATAGTAACGATGCTTAAAGGCGTCCAGCACCTGCCCTCTAAAAGAAAGATGAAGTCCATTTCTGACGATATAGTAATTTCTCACCGGAGAGTGAATGCTGATTGCTTTGCCACAAATTTTTTTGGATGAGTCACCAAGTTGATGGCCAATTTTGACATTGAACGTGCCATAAATTGAATAACCCGCATTTATTGCACGCCAGCACCACTCTAAGTCTACCCAGTCAATGAAGAGATCAGTATCCATTCCGCCAATTTTTTCTATTGCGGCGGAGGGTATCAGCATGCCTGATGCGATTAATTGTGATACTTCTATTGTTCCTTTTTCTTGGAATATTTTCTTTACTTTGCCGTTATTGTATTTTTCAAAAGATGGTCGGGTGTTTGGTTTGTTTTGATCGATATACGCAGGGCCAAGTGCTGCGATCTTCTTTCCTAGTCTCTGTAACTCATGTAACTCAACTAACATTTTTTCAATGAAATTATCTGGGTAAACCGTATCCTGATCGCTCAGGACAATATATTCATACCCCTTTTCTATGGCTAGTGATATTCCTTTGTTTTGTGCATACGCAATACCCATGTTTTTTTTCAACGAAAGATAGTGACATTTGTTGAAATCATTGCATGTGCTCGAAATTTCTGCAGAGATTGATTCAATAGTTGAGTTGTCTACCAGTAAAATGTCTATAGAGTTTTGCTCGAGAGAAGATATTGCTCTTCTCAATTGAGCTATGTTGGGATTGTAAGATACAATAATTGCAATACAGTTCATGGTGATGCCGATTCCTATAGCTTGTTTGGGCTTATTTAAATTGTGATGACTTGCCATTTGTCGCTACAGGAAATTTTGTTTCAATATTTTTATGCCTGTGTCCATTTGTAGGATAAGTTTTTTTACCACGCTTATATTCTGCCTTCGCATTAAAGTCGTTTCTTCTTTGCTGGGAAGTTTTGAGTGGATAAAGTCATTAATTCGTATATATTTATAATCTAGCTCTTTGAAATCACCGATTTCTTCACAAAGCACAATAGGGATAATTCCGTGTGCCATATATTCTACGGCCTTGGTTGGGCAAGCTACGTTGTTGAGTTTTATATCGTCACGTAGAAGGAAGCCAAAGCTGCCTTTTTTGTAAAAATCTGGAATTTCTTCAGGTCGGGCAGTAGTGATTGATAGATTCGCTATGCCATTTTGTTCTGCAGTCAATTTTAATTCTTTTGTATTGGCAGTTAAAAACAAATATTGAATGTCGCTTTTCTTTTTGACTGCGGACAACATTTTTTCAATATTCTGCCATTTTTGTATTCCGCCTGAATATATGACCAAGTCCTCTCTTCGTAAGGTGGCTTCTTCTTCAGACTGAATTGCATTTATTATGCTGCGATTGATAATGGGAATTACAATGTCGCTAGTATTTTTCCTTTTGTGCTTTAATAGATAGTGTCTTTCCATCGAGTTTGTTACAAAAATTACTGTCTTGCTAAACTTTACTGCGATGAATTCGGCAATGTTAAAAATAAACGACCATGTGTATTTTTTTTCGTATTTTAATTCTTCTGGAACAATGCCATGCATGTCCGTTGTTATTTTTTTAATAAAATAGAAGGGGAGGATTTTGATGGCATTGTAAATTGAGTGAACGTAAATGTGCTTAGCCCTTATTATTCTGAGTGCTATGACTGGGAAGTGACAAAATAAATTCAAATGAAGAATGGAGGTATTGTCTTCTGCAATGATTCTTTGATGGATGTTTTTTTTAATGGAAATGTTCAAATAGGTTCGCTTGCACTCTTGCATTGCTTCATCTATGGCAGCTATTCGCTGCATCATGCCATCCTTTTTATTGGATTCATCGGGATAGTTTGAGATGAATAATATTTCTTTACTAGTCGTCATTCCGTAAAATTTCGTGAACAATTCGGGATGCTGCTTTGCCATCGCCGAATGGGTTGAATGTAATGGGCTCGGGCAGATCTAAGAGTTCTAGTGTTCGCTTGATAATTAATTGTGTGTTAGAGCCTACCAACTCAACTGCGCCCGCTGCAACCGCCTCTTGTCGCTCGGTTACCTCTCTTAATACTAGTATTTTCTTTCCAAATGTCGGCGCCTCTTCTTGTATGCCACCCGAGTCTGTTAATATTAATGTAGCTCTATTCATTAGACATGTCATTTGGAGGTAGCTTAAGGGGGATGTGAGGAAAATGTTGCTAACGCCACCTAATAATTTGTGAACAGTCATTCTTATTGATGGATTTGGATGAACAGGATAAATGAATAATGCATCTGCCCTAGTATTCGCGCATTCCTTAATCGCTTCGCAGATTTTTTGAATTGGGCTTCCAAAATTTTCTCGACGATGGGCTGTAATTAGGATGACTGGAGAGTTTTTTAATAAATTAGGATGTATTTGTTCTAGGGTGGAACAATATGTGTCATTGTTTTTTGATTGCTCAAGAATGTCAATTAAGGCATCGACAATGGTATTTCCGGTTATGACAATTTTTTCTTTGCTAATGTTCTCTCGAAGTAGATTTTCGCGACATAATTCAGTTGGTGCAAAATGCATATCAGCTAGTCGAGCTGTAAGCTGTCTATTCGCTTCTTCTGGGTATGGTGCTCTTAGATTGTTAGTTCTTAGGCCGGCTTCAACATGCCCAATTTTTGCGCCATGGTAAAACGCCGCTAGCGCAGTTGCAAAACTTGTCGTTGTGTCTCCATGAACTAAAACCCAGTCAGGCATAAAGTCCTCTAGGACGGTTTTCATGCCTGTAAGAATTTTTTCCGTAATAGTAAATAGACTCTGGTTACTACTCATTATGTTCAAATCATACTTTGGTTGGATTCTATAGTATGAAAGTACTTGGTCAAGCAAGTCTCTATGCTGTGCCGTAACACAAACTTCAACATGTGCAGAGTCTTGTTTTTGTTTTAGCTCATTGACGAGAGGTGCCATTTTTATTGCCTCAGGCCTTGTGCCAAATACAATTAAAATTTTTTTCATATTCTTACGTGATGTAAATTATATTGCAACTCTGGTTTCAATGCTTTTGAGCTTGCCAGATATCTGTGATCTGAGATGTTTTATGTATTATTTAATCGAGTGCTAAGTGATCTGTTTTTGTTGAATGTGGGGCTGATGTTTAATTTTGCGATTTTAATTAGTGATTTTTTGCATGTTTTTTTGTGTGGTGTACATCAACCTAACTTGAAGATGAAATTATTTTCTTGTTTTGTTGGTGTCGCTATTTGTGATGCTTTGGTTGTTATCGAATGGGCTGTATGTCGTCTTTGTTACGGCTTGGCGGATGTGATTTTTTGTTTGGAGCGACAGCGGGTTCGTATGAAATTAAACTAATAATTATTTCAAAAATATTGCGCTGAATTGAATGCCGCCCCTTTTTCGTCCTTCGAAGATAAGACTGGGTTTTCGTCTAGTTTCCAATCAATACTGAGGTCTGCATCATTCCAGATGATGCTACGCTCATACTCGGGTGCGTAATAGTTGGTTGTCTTGTAGAGAAATTCAGCATGCTCTGACAAGGTGACAAAGCCGTGGGCAAAGCCTTCTGGAATCCATAGTTGTCGCTTGTTTAGGGCCGATAATTTAACGCCTACCCATTTGCCGAAGGTTGGTGATGATTTGCGGATGTCTACCGCTACATCAAATACTTCACCAGCAACACAGCGTACTAACTTGCCTTGGGCATAAGGTGACAGTTGGTAGTGAAGCCCGCGGAGTACGCCTCGACTGGAGCGAGAGTGATTGTCTTGGACAAAGGAAACCGGGTGGCCAATGGCTTCTTCGAAACGCTTCTGGTTGAAGCTTTCAAAGAAGAATCCACGGTCATCACCGAACACAGCAGGCTCGATGACTTTTACGTCAGGAATAGTCGTGTCAATGATTTTCATGGCGTAATTAGTTGGTTGCTTTAATTAAATGGAGCAGATATTGGCCGTAAGCGTTTTTCTTTAGCGGCTGTGCTAGTTTTTCCAGTTGGAGGGTGTCAATCCAGTGCTGGGTATAAGCAATTTCTTCCAGGCAAGCTACTTTTAAACCTTGGCGGTTTTCTACAGTAGCAATGAATTGACTGGCTTCCAGCATGGATTCATGCGTGCCAGTGTCCAACCAGGCATACCCCCGCCCCATTGTTTGTACGTCAAGCTGGCCTTGCAGTAGATAACGGTTGTTTACATCAGTAATTTCCAGCTCCCCTCGTGTGGAGGGCTGAATTGATTTGGCGATTTCTACTACCTGCTCATCGTAGAAATAAAGGCCGGTAACCGCATAGTTAGATTTGGGTTTGCCCGGTTTTTCTTCAATTGACAGAGCCTTGCCTTGCGAGTCGAACTCCACTACGCCATAACGTTCCGGGTCATGTACGTGGTAGGCGAATACGCTCGCGCCTTGCTGCTTGGTGTTAGCGGATTTCAGCAGCTTTGGAAAGTCATGGCCGTGGAAAATGTTGTCGCCAAGAACGAGTGCGGAAGGCGCGCCGGCCAGAAATGCCTCGCCAATGATGAACGCTTGTGCGAGCCCATCTGGGCTGGGCTGTACTGCGTATTGCAGGTTGATGCCCCATTGGCTGCCGTCGCCGAGCAACTGCTCAAAGCGCGGGGTGTCTTGCGGGGTGGAGATAATCAGTATGTCCCGGATACCTGCCAGCATCAGCGTGCTTAACGGGTAATAGATCATCGGCTTGTCATAGATGGGCAGTAGCTGTTTGCTCACTGCCAGGGTGGCCGGATAAAGGCGGGTGCCACTGCCCCCGGCTAGAATGATGCCTTTTCTACTCATGGACACAATCTCGTTGTCAACGTTGCTCAAGCTGGGCCATGACGTGCTTTACGCCGTCTTGCCAGTCTGGTAGGTGAATGCCGAAAATTTTTTGGATTTTACTGCAATCTAGTTGTGAGTTGCGCGGTCTGCGCGCTGGCGTCGGATACCCTGATGAAGGGATGGGCTGAATGTTGTCGGCAGACAGTTTCAGCGCAAAGCCATGTGTTGTGGCCAACTCAACAACTCGTTGGGCGTATGCGTACCAACTGGTGCTGCCGCTGCTGCTTAGATGGTAGAGCCCGCTGGGAAAGTCGTGCTTGTTCCGGCGATATTGCTGAATGACGTGTGCGGTTACATCGGCAAGCAGGCTGGCCGGGGTTGGTGCCCCTATCTGATCGGCGACGATGCTGAGCTGGTCACGCTCCGTCGCCAGCCGCAGGATGGTTTTCAGAAAGTTACCGCCATGAGCACCAAACACCCAGCTGGTACGAAAAATGGCATGGGCAGCCCCCGATGCGGCAACTGCCTGTTCCCCGGCCAGTTTGCTGTACCCATAGACAGATTGAGGGTTGGCCGTATCCGTCTCTATATAAGAGCCGTTTTTTTCTCCATCGAACACGTAGTCAGTGGAGTAGTGAATCAATAGCGCTTGGTGCTCTGCGGCCCATGCGGCCATGACGGCGGGCGCGTTGGCATTCACTTGTTTAGCAGTTGCGGGGTCGCTCTCTGCTTTGTCCACTGCGGTGTAGGCCGCTGGGTTCACGATGATGTCCGGTTGCACGCGGTTCAGCGTTTGCCGAATAGCAGCTGCATCGCATAAATCAAGGCTGGATCGATCAAGGCAAACGGTTTCGCCTGTCACGGCCAGAGCACGTTGCAGCTCAAAACCAAGTTGGCCATTACTCCCCGTCAGCAAAATCCGGGTCATGCTTCATCCCCATAATGGCGGTCTATCCATTGCCGGTAGCTGCCACTCGTTACGGCCTCAGTCCACTCACGGTTTGCCAGATACCAGGCGACTGTTTTACGGATACCAGTCTCAAAGGTTTCGGCGGGTTTCCAGCCAAGCTCTTGTTCCAGTTTGCGTGCGTCAATCGCGTAGCGGCGGTCATGGCCGGGGCGATCCGCTACAAAAGTGATTTGTTCCGCGTAAGGTTTGCCGTCACTGCGTGGCTGCAATTCGTCAAGAATGGCGCAGATGGTATGCACTACATCCAGGTTGGCTTTTTCATTCCAGCCGCCCACGTTGTAGGTTTCACCAACCTTGCCGGCTTCCAGTACGCAGCGTATTGCAGCGCAGTGGTCTTTTACGTAAAGCCAGTCTCGAATCTGCTGGCCATCACCGTAAATGGGTAGTGCTTTTCCTGCTATGGCGTTGAGGATCACCAGCGGGATCAGCTTCTCCGGGAAGTGGTAGGGGCCATAGTTGTTGCTGCAATTGGTGGTGAGTACCGGCAGGCCATAGGTATGGTGCCAGGCTCGTACCAGATGGTCCGATGCGGCTTTGCTGGCGGAGTAGGGGCTGTTGGGCTCGTAGCGGTTGGTTTCGCTGAAGGGGGCATCCGTTGCGGCCAACGTACCATAGACCTCATCCGTTGATACGTGCAGGAAACGGAAGGACGATCGCTCTTCGTCGCTCAAGGTTGCCCAGTAACCACGGACGGACTCCAGCAAGTTGAAGGTGCCAACGACGTTGCTCTGGATGAAATCGCCCGGGCCGTGAATGGAGCGGTCAACATGTGACTCGGCTGCAAAATTGACAACGGCCCTGGGGCGATGCTCGAGTAAAAGACTTGTTACCAGATCCCGGTCGCCGATATCTCCACGGATGAAGTGGTGGCGAGGGTCACGTTCCAGCGATGACAAGGTCTGCAGATTGCCGGCGTAGGTAAGCTTGTCGAGATTGACGACTGGTTCACCCTCGCAGGCAAGCCAGTCAAGAACGAAATTGGCGCCGATGAATCCGGCCCCGCCAGTAACGAGAATCATGGGTTAGGGTTCCAAAAGTCAGATTGAGGCCCGCGAAAAGTCAGGCAGAACACTTGTCTGTTGATGAGACTGCGAAAAATCCGAGTATATCCTACTATCTGTTATCCTCCCGATCCTGCTGCCGGAGCTTGGCTCTGGTATGGGCCTGGCAAAGGCCTTCACTCTGGACGCGTTTTTCGATGCTGCAAATATTACTGACGGCAATGTTGGTTTCTATTCTTGCGGGCCTTGGCCTCATCAGATACTCACATTTGCACTCTCATCTCACTGCCGACTCTGATACCGCTGGCGTGCAGAAATTTCATGCCGTGCCTGTGCCAAGGGTCGGGGGTATCCCGATCATGTTGGGGCTGCTGGTTGGGTGTGCGCTCTCTGGTTATCTGAATACGTCGGTGTGGGTGCTGCTGTTGCTACTGTCGACCATGCCTGCATTCGGCTTTGGCCTGCTGGAGGATGTCACCAAGAGGATCGGGCCGCTGATCCGTTTGTTGGCAACCTTTGTGTCCGCCGGATTGGGGTATCTGTTGATACAGGCTGCTCTGACACGGTTGGGGATTCCAGCTGTTGATCATCTGCTGGCTCGCTATTGGTGGCTGTCTCTGGTGGTAACCATGGTTGCCGTAGGGGGCGTCGCGCATGCTTTCAATATCATCGACGGCTACAATGGCCTTTCCGGCATGGTGGCAGTGCTTGTTTTTACTGCCATGGCTTATGTGTGTCTCAAGGTGCATGACATTCTGCTGATGAGCGTATGCATGGCTATGATTGGTGCAGTGCTTGGCTTCCTGTGCTGGAATTTCCCGCGTGGGTTGATTTTTGCCGGTGATGGTGGAGCCTACTTGGTGGGCTTCATGATTGCAGAAGTCTCTGTGCTGCTCGTTGCCCGTAACCCGCAAGTGTCGCCCTGGTTTCCAATGCTGTGCGTGATTTACCCCGTATTCGAGACCTTGTTTTCCATCTATCGGCGCAAGTTCTTGCAAGGCCGGGCAGTGGGGCGTCCAGATGCACTGCATCTGCATCAAATGATCTACCGGCGCTTGGTGCGCTGGATGGTCGGCTCCCGCGAAGCTCGACATCTCACGCAGCGTAATAGCCTGACATCTCCCTATCTTTGGCTGCTCTGCTCATTTTCGGTATTGCCAGCCATGCTCTTCTGGAACCGGACATGGGTGCTGCTGGTCTTTGTGGTGCTCTTTATTGCAGCCTACCTCTACCTGTACAGACTGATCGTGCACTTCCGGGCGCCTCGCTGGCTGACCTTGCGCAAGGGTGACTAGGGCGCAGGAGCTCTCCCAATTCCAGAATTTCTTCACATCCCCCTCTTGAAAGCTGGCAACCCCGTCCCTATGATTAGCACTCGCAAGGGGGGAGTGCTAACAGTGTTCCCCTCACCCTCAAGCAATGTCTCTGTTCACATAGCTACTGATTCAGGAGAGATCAATGGCAATCCGTCCTCTGCACGACCGTGTTGTTATCAAGCGCCTTGAAGCTGAAGAAAAAACCGCTTCCGGTATCGTTCTGCCGGGCGCCGCTGCCGAGAAGCCGGACATGGGCGAGGTAGTCGCCGTGGGCCACGGCAAGATTCTGGAAAACGGCGAGCGCCGTGCCCTGGAGCTGAAGGTAGGCGACAAGGTGATCTTCGGCAAGTACTCCGGCCAGACCGTAAAGGTTGACGGCGAAGAGCTGCTGGTAATGCGCGAAGAAGACGTAATGGGCATCGTTGAGTAATCCGACCCGTTACTTTTGTTTGATACAGATTCTGGAGATTATTGAGAATGGCTGCTAAAGACGTACGCTTTGGTGATTCCGCCCGCGCCAAGATGGTGGTGGGTGTCAACATTCTGGCTGATGCCGTTAAAGTGACCCTGGGCCCGAAAGGCCGCAACGTGGTACTGGACCGCTCCTTTGGCGCGCCGACCATCACCAAGGACGGTGTATCGGTTGCCAAGGAAATCGAGCTGAAAGACAAGTTCGAGAACATGGGCGCCCAGATGGTGAAGGAAGTGGCTTCCAAGACTTCCGACGTGGCTGGTGACGGTACCACTACCGCAACCGTGCTGGCTCAAGCCATCGTGCACGAAGGCATGAAGTTCGTGACTGCCGGCATGAATCCGATGGACCTGAAGCGTGGTATCGATAAGGCTGTGATCGCGCTGGTGGCCGAGATTGCGAAGATCGCCAAGCCGTGCGCTACCACCAAAGAAATCGCCCAGGTGGGCTCCATTTCGGCCAACTCCGATACCGATATCGGTGAAATCATTGCCAACGCAATGGAAAAAGTGGGCAAGGAAGGCGTGATCACCGTTGAAGACGGCAAGAGCCTGAACAACGAGCTGGATGTGGTGGAAGGCATGCAGTTCGATCGCGGCTACCTGTCCCCGTACTTCATCAACAATCAGGAAAAGCAGATTGCCGCGCTGGACAATCCGTTCATCCTGCTGTTCGACAAGAAAATTTCCAATATTCGTGACCTGCTGCCGGTACTGGAGCAAGTGGCCAAGTCCGGCCGTCCGCTGCTGATCGTTGCCGAAGACGTGGAAGGCGAAGCGCTGGCGACCCTGGTAGTAAACACCATTCGTGGCATCCTGAAAGTGGTTGCAGTGAAGGCGCCGGGCTTTGGTGATCGTCGCAAGGCCATGCTGCAGGATATCGCCATCCTGACTGGTGGTACTGTGATTGCCGAAGAAGTTGGCCTGTCGCTGGAAAAAGTAACCCTCGAGATGCTGGGCCAGGCCAAGCGTGTTGAAGTGGGCAAGGAAAACTCTATCATTATCGATGGCGCCGGCGACGCAGCTGCCATCCAGGCTCGCGTGACCGAAATTCGTCAGCAGATTGAAGCCGCAACTTCCGATTACGACCGTGAAAAACTGCAAGAGCGCGTGGCCAAGCTGGCTGGCGGTGTTGCCGTGATCAAGGTTGGCGCTGCTACCGAAGTCGAAATGAAAGAGAAAAAAGCCCGCGTGGAAGATGCACTGCATGCGACCCGCGCTGCCGTTGAAGAAGGTGTGGTACCTGGTGGTGGCGTTGCGCTGCTGCGCGCCCGTTCCACTATCCAGGCGGTTGAAACCATCAATGCCGACCAGGCTGCCGGTGTGAAGATCGTGCTGAAGGCGATCGAAGCACCGCTGCGTCAGATCGTGCAGAACGCTGGTGACGAGCCGTCTGTTGTTGTAAACAAAGTGATGGAAGGCAAAGGTAACTTCGGTTACAACGCCGCCTCCGGCGAATACGGCGACATGATCGAAATGGGCGTGCTGGATCCGGCCAAGGTAACCCGCTCCGCACTGCAGCACGCCGCATCCGTGGCCGGCCTGATGCTGACTACCGACTGCATGATCGCTGAGTTGCCGGAAGACAAGCCGGCTGCCGGTATGCCGGATATGGGCGGCATGGGCGGTATGGGCGGCATGATGTAAGCAGCCCGCTCCGTTACGAGCCAGAACCCCGCAGCTTGCTGCGGGGTTTTTCTTTGCGGCCAACCTTGCCAAGGTTGGCCGCATTGTTTGTCGGCTCTGGCACAATGCAGTCAGACGATAGCGAAAGGGAGCGGGTAATGGAGTTGCAGCAGCTGGTGTTGGCGCTTAACCAGAAACTGGAGCCATGGCGTTTCAAGGACTATGCCCCGAATGGTTTGCAGGTAGAGGGGCGGGCGCAGGTGCAACGGGTTGTTACCGGGGTTACGGCATCACAGGCGCTGTTGGATGAGGCGGTGCGCTTGCAGGCAGATGCCATCCTGGTGCATCACGGCTATTTCTGGAAAAGCGAACCGGCACCGGTAACAGGCATCAAGCGTCAGCGCATCGCGACGTTGCTGCAAAACGACATCAGTCTTCTGGCTTATCACTTGCCGCTGGATGCCCATCCGGAGCTGGGAAATAACGCCCAACTGGCACAAAAACTGGGGCTGCTCGCATCTCGGCCCTGCCCAGAGGAGCCCTTGCTATGGCATGGCGAGTTGCCGCAACCGTTAAGTGGTACGCAGTTGGCCGCAAAGTTGGCGTGCAGCCTAGGGCGTGAGCCGCTGTTGTTGGGCCCCGCCGAGCGTACTATCCAGCGGCTGGCATGGTGTACTGGCGGGGCGCAGGGCTATTTCGAGCAGGCTGTAGCACTGGGGGTGGATGCCTTCATTACCGGGGAGGTGTCCGAGCAGAACCTGCACCTGGCACAGGAGTATGGCGTTACATTCCTTGCGGCAGGTCATCATGCAACCGAGCGCTATGGTGTAAAAGCCTTGGGTGAATGGCTGGCTGCGGAATACGCACTGGATGTCAGCTTTGTCGACCTGTTCAACCCGGTATAACGACAATCCCATATTGGCAATGAGGCGATTTCTCGCATATGCGCTTCAAGTTCCGTGTTGGATTCGGGTAGAATCGTAAGGTTTCAAGTTTAGAGCTCGGTTTCCACGTTTGAGGATGACTGTAATGAGTGAACAACACGTTGATGCGGGGCGCCGTCGCTTTCTGACGGTGGCCACCAGCGCGGTTGGTGGTGTGGCGGCAGCCGGTGTGGCTGTGCCGTTTTTGATGAGCTTTGCGCCGTCTGAGCGTGCCAAGGCTGCTGGTGCCCCGGTCGAAGTAGATATCAGCAAGCTGGAGCCGGGTCAGAAGATCAACGTCGAGTGGCGCGGCAAGCCGGTGTGGGTGCTGTCGCGTACTCCGGAGCAGCTGAAGAATCTGGCTACTATCGAAGGCGATCTGCTGGATCCGTCCTCCGAAGGCTCCGAGCAGCCGGAATACTGCAAGAACAAGCACCGCTCCATCAAGCCGGAGGTATTGGTTGCCGTGGGTATCTGTACCCATCTGGGCTGTTCTCCGACTCACCGCCCGGATATTGCGCCCGCTGACCTGGGACCGAAATGGGTGGGTGGTTTCTACTGTCCGTGTCACGGCTCCAAGTTCGACCTTGCCGCCCGCGTCTACAACGGCGTACCGGCACCGAAGAACCTGGTCATCCCGCCGCACAAATACCTGGCCGACACTCGCCTGTTGATCGGCGAAGACAAATAAGCGAGGGAGTGAACATGAGCAAAGGGCAAAAAATCCTGAACTGGGTAGACGATCGCTTCCCGCTGTCTTCGATGATGAAGGAGCACGTTACCGAGTATTACGCACCGAAGAACTTCAACTTCTGGTACTTCTTTGGCTCGCTGGCCATGCTGGTGCTGGTAATCCAGATCGTTACCGGTATTTTCCTGACCATGAACTACAAGCCGGATGCGACGCTTAATGGCGCAGGCATCCCGGTGGCGTTTGCTTCGGTCGAATACATCATGCGTGATGTGGCGGGTGGCTGGATTATCCGTTACATGCACTCCACTGGCGCTTCCATGTTCTTCGTGGTGGTGTATCTGCACATGTTCCGCGGCCTGATCTATGGCTCGTACAAGCAGCCACGTGAGCTGGTGTGGATTTTCGGCACGCTGATCTTCCTGCTGCTGATGGCCGAAGCCTTCATGGGCTACCTGCTGCCGTGGGGCCAGATGTCTTTCTGGGGCGCGCAGGTGATCGTTAACCTGTTTGCTTCTATCCCGGTGATCGGCCCGGACCTGTCGGTGTTCATCCGTGGCGACTTCGTGGTAGGCGATGCGACTCTGAACCGCTTCTTCGCCCTGCATGTGATCGCCATTCCGCTAATCCTGCTGGCATTGGTGGTGGCGCACCTGATCGCTCTGCACGAAGTGGGCTCTAACAACCCGGACGGCGTAGAGATCAAGAAACTGAAGGGCGAAGACGGCAAGCCGCTGGATGGTATCCCGTTCCATCCGTACTACACCGTGAAGGATATTCTGGGTGTGGCCGTGTTCCTGATCGTTTTCTCCGGCATCGTGTTCTTTGCGCCGGAAATGGGTGGCTACTTCCTGGAGCATCCTAACTTCGACCAGGCTGACCCGCTGAAGACTCCGCCGCACATCGCGCCGGTTTGGTACTTCACCCCGTTCTACGCCATCCTGCGCGCCATTCCGTCCTTTGCCGGTACACAAGTGTGGGGCGTACTGGCCATGGGGGCGGCGGTAGTGCTGATTGCCTTCCTGCCGTGGCTGGACAAGTCGCCGGTGAAGTCGATTCGTTACCGTGGTCCGAAGTTCAAGTTCATGCTGGTGCTGTTCATCATTGCCTTCATCGGTCTGGGTATTCTGGGTGCAGCCCCGTCTACCAACGTACGTACCGTGGTGGCACAGCTGCTCTCCTGCGTTTACTTCGCCTTCTTCTTGGGCATGCCGTTCTATACCAAGAACGACGTTGGCAGCACGCCGGTTCCGACCCGCGTGACCATGAGCACTCCCGCACGCCAGGTTCGCTTCCTGGTGTTGGTGGCAGTCACCGTGGTAGCTGCAACCCTGTTTGCGAAATTTATCTGATAGAGGGGGCACTATGAACAAGACTATTCGTCAATTGATTGCTGCTGCTGCCCTCGTCCTGCCGGCATTCGGTGCATTCGCAGCTTCTGAAGGTCCGGCCCTGGAAAAGGCGCCGATCAATATTCAGGACACCGAAAGCCTGCAGCGCGGTGCACAAACCTTCGTCAACTACTGTCTGTCATGTCATTCGGCCAGCGCCATGCGCTATAACCGTCTGACGGACATCGGCCTGTCCGAAGAGCAGATCAAAAGCAACCTGATGTTTGCCACCGATAAAATCGGCGAGCAAATGAACGTTGCCATGGACAAGAAGGATGCCAAGGCCTGGTTTGGTGCTACACCGCCGGACTTGTCGGTGATTGCCCGCTCGCGCGGTGCTGACTACCTGTATGGCTACCTGCGTGGTTTCTACCGTGATGACACTCGTCCGACCGGCTGGAACAACTTGGTATTCGACAAGGTGGGCATGCCACATATCCTTTGGCAATGGCAGGGTGAGCAGGTGCTCAAGAGCGAGAAGAACGCCGAAGGTCATGAGGAGCGTTCGCTGCTGCTGGTCAAGGCTGGCACGCTGACCAAGCTGGAAAATGGCAAGGCCAACACCGCCGAGTTCGACAAGCGCATGGCCGATCTGACCAACTTCCTGGTGTACATGGCTGAACCGGCACAGGTTAAGCGTCAACAGATTGGCTACGTGGTACTGATGTACCTGTTCCTGCTGCTGTTGCCGTTTGCTTACTTCCTGAAGAAAGCCTACTGGAAAGAAATCCACTAAAGCATAGTGTGTTCTTCCTGAATAAAGCGGAGCGAAAGCTCCGCTTTTTCTTTTGTAATCATTGACTTATGTAATTTTATTCGCTATTTGTCTGGCGAAAGTGCTAAAATTGCCTGTTATTTCATCAATTGCCGCCAAAAGGAAGTCAGCCCGCCATGATGACACTCTATTCCGGAACCACTTGTCCGTTCAGCCAGCGTTGCCGCATCGTGTTGTACGAAAAGGGCATGGATTTCGAGATCATTGACGTGGACGTGCTGAACAAGCCGGAAGACCTCGCCGT
>CAMLGD010000006.1 GCA_946479405.1 uncultured Vogesella sp. | reverse complement strand
AATACCGGCCTGTCACGCCGGGGGTCGCGGGTTCGAGTCCCGTCCGCTCCGCCAGCATTATGCAAGCCTTTCCTCACGGAAAGGCTTTTTGCTTTTGTCCCTGCCCTTTCGGGCAAATCGGCACCTCGCAACAGAACAAGTCATCTCTTTGGCGTAAGCTAACAGCCTAGTCACTTGCCTCAGAAAACATCATGACCACACCGCAAGCATTCTTTGATCAGCTGAATCAGGATTACCTGCAGATTCACAAGACCAAGGAAGACCTATTCTGGGCCACCTATATGGCCACCAGCGACAATCACGCCGGCTTTGCCCGTGCCGAACAGGCATTCAAGGATTTCATCTCAAGTACGCAAATGCTGACGCAGACCCGCGAGCAGTTGGCCGCAGCCCGCACGCTGCCCGCCAGTGCCGAGCGTGATGCACTAGTGCATGGCTTGGAAGGTTGGTTGGCGCTGTTTGAAGCCAACATCATCGACAACGATGATGCGCACCAGTTAATGGCAGAACTGATCGACGCCGAGTCTGCACTGTTCGCTCGCAAGCGCGAACTGGTCTTGCGACACCGCAACGAACAGGGCGAGGAAGAGGACGCCACGCTGGGCATGTTGGCAACCAATATCAGCCTGAACAGCCGCACCGAATGGCGAAAAAGCTCTTACGACGCTTTCCGCCAACTGGAGCAGTGGGTGCTGGACAATGGTTTTATCGAGATCGTGCGCCTGCGCAACCGACTGGCCCGCGCACTGGGATTCACCAACTACTTTGACTACAAGGTGCGCAAGAACGAACAGATGAGCTCGGCGCAGCTGTTTGCCATTCTGGACGACTTCGAAGTTGCTACGCGTGATGCCAATCAGCGTGGCTTGGCACTGCTGCAGGCACGGTACGGTGCCGAGGCCACGCTGCCGTGGAATATCCGCTATCACATGAGCGGTGACGTGGTTCGGCAGATGGATCCGTACCTACCGTTCTCGCAGGCACTGCGCCGCTGGGTACAGAGCTTCCGCCGCCTAGGCATTACCTATCGAGGCGCTACGCTGCAGCTCGACCTGCTGGAGCGCAAGGGAAAATACCAGAACGGCTTCTGCCACGGGCCGATTCCCACGTTTTACGATAACAATGGCAACTGGATTGCAGGGCAGATCAATTTTACCGCTGAAGCCAAGCCGGACCAGGTTGGTAGCGGTCACCGTGCCATCAACACGCTGTTCCACGAAGGCGGGCACGCCGCGCATTTTGCCAATGTCACCCAGAATTCACCCTGCTTTTCGCAGGAATTTGCCCCCACCTCAATGGCGTATGCCGAAACACAGTCAATGTTTTGCGATAGCCTGCTGGATGATGCCGACTGGCTGAAACGCTATGCCATCAACGCCAACGGCGAAGCCATGCCGGATGAGCTGATTCGAGCCAGTATCGAGAGCCGCCAGCCGTTTCGTGCATTTAACGAACGCATGCTGGCCGTGGTCGGCTACTTCGAACATGAACTGTACCAACTCAGTGACAGCGAGTTGACTGCGGCCAACGTACTGGCACTCGCACGCCGCACCGAGCGGAAAATTCTGGGGGTGGACAGCCCGCGTCCGCTGTTGGCCATTCCGCATTTACTCAACCAGGAGTCCGCCGCCGCGTATCACGGCTACCTGTTGGCCAATATGGCGGTTTATCAGACTCGTGCCTACTTCCTGCAGCGCTTTGGCTATCTGACAGACAACCCGGCCATCGGCCCTCTATTGGCGCAGCACTACTGGGCTCCGGGCAACAGCCTCAGTCACGATGCCACGCTGCGCAGCCTGACCGGTGAAGGCTTTAGTGCCCGCCATCTGGCGGACGTCTGCAACCAGAGCAGCGAGCAAGTCTGGCAGGCCGCGCAAGACAGCATGGCCGCAGCCACAACGCGCCATTACCCGCGGGACTATCCAGCCACGCTTGCTGCGATGATTCGCGTGGTGGATGGTAATGAGCTACTAGCGGACAACGCGCTTTCTGACGAGGACATGTGCCGGCAGTTCGAGGCGGCAATCGCCCAGCGCTACCCGGCAACAGCACATCAAGATGCGGCCAACTAGACCGCCACACCAATAAAAACACCCCGCACTTCGCGGGGTGTTTTTATTGGATGACAGCGTAGCAGTCAGGCAACTGGCGAATATATGCTTACACCTTGCGCCAGCCATTCCACAGCGCGGCAACAATCAGCGCCACGAACAGCAGCCCAGTCCACAGCGGCATTGATTGCCCCAGAAATACCCAGTTGATTTCCGCGCATTCACCGCTGCCCTTGAATACTGTGGCCAGCACCTGCGACAGCGGCAGGGTCTCCAGCATAAAGTCCAGCCCCGGGCCGCAAGCCGGTACCTGGTCCTTGGGTAGGTGCTGCAGATAAACATGCCATGCCGACACCGCGCCCCCCGCCAGTGCGGCCAGTGCCACCAGCAATGCGGCCAACCTGGCCGCCCATTGCCGTGGATTAACCAAGGCAAACAGGGCCGCCAGCACCCCGGTGGCGATGATCCCTACCCGCTGGAAAATACAGAGCGGACATGGCTCCAGCCCCAATACATGCTGCGCATACAGCGCATATCCCATCGCTGCCGCACAAACCACGGCAATTGCGGCAAACCCCTGCCGTTGACTCAGTTTCATGTTTCCCCTTTAGCGCATTACATTGATCTTGTTACCGGCAATACAGACCGTCAGTTCTTCAAAAAATTCAAAATCTCGACCTGGCGCGTCATGGCGTCGCGATAGCCTAGCTCGATAAGTTCTTTGCAGTAAGCCGGTTCGAATAACAAATAACTGGCCAGTACCGAGCCACGCTGGCGCATCGCCCCGGCGCCACGCAGCAGGAAGCGCATGGCCGGTGGGAATTTGCGCACATGCTTGAAGGCAATAGCCTCTAGCGACACACTGGGCGAGATATTGAAAACCTCTACCCGCTTCAGCTGGGTGCGGCCGCTGCTACGTACGTGCTCATCAATCAGCGACACCGTGTGGTTCACCCTCGTCAGGCGCTCCATATCGGCTTCCATGCTATCGAAAAACACGCTGTTGAGCAGGTGGCCGAAGATGGTGGCCAGCGTGGGGCGGTCGGACTGCATCCGCCGTTCGGCACGCAGTCGCTGTGCAGAATGCAGCCCGATAACAAACAGGCGCTCGGCGCCAAGATGCAGCGCCGGCGACAATGGCGCCATCTGCCGGATGGCACCATCGCAATAGAAGCGTCCGTCGATGGTGGTGGCGGGGAAAATCAGCGGGATGGCCGAGGTCGCCATCAGATGGTCTACACCGATGCGCTCTCGCACGCCCAGTCGCTGGTGCCGGCTCCATTCGTCGATATCCGACGCGCCCTCAAAAAAACTGACGGACTGCCCGGTGGTATAGCAGGAGGCGGTTAACGACAGCGCGCGCAGATCGCCTCGCTCGATCGACTGCGAGACCCCGGCAAATTGCACCGAACGGCTTAGCAGCTCGCGCAGTGGTGCACTATCCAGAAAGCTGGCCGGATTGTGCACCAGTTTGCCGCCGGTAAATACCGAGCCTCCCCATTGCAGAAAGGCGCGGGCAAAAAAAGGCCAGTCAGCACGATAAACATCGGTTACGTGCAGTCCTTTCCACATTTTGGCCAGGAATGCCGTCGCGCGGCGAAAGTGCATGGCACCGGCGGCCAAGCCCACAGCGTTAATCGCCCCGGCCGAGGTGCCACTGATAATGGGGAACGGGTTGCCGTCATTGCGCGGCAGCATATGCGCTACCGCCATCAAGACCCCTACCTGATATGCGGCCCGCGCCCCGCCACCGGCCAGAACCAATCCAACTGCAGGCTTTGTCATGATCCCTCCCCTGTTTTTTCTCATTATGGAACAGCATCAGGAGTTAAAACGGTCTGCTTATCAACAGACCGGGCATGACATTCAGGCCTCGCCTGCCACCATCATTTTTCCGAGCAGCACCGAACCCATGTGACGGCTGCCACGACGATCGATGTCGTCGCCGATGGCATCGATATGCAGCAGCATGTCGCGCAAATTACCGGCAATGGTGAATTCTTCCACCGGGTAGGCCACTACACCGTTTTCAACCCAGAAACCGCTGGCGCCGCGCGAGTAGTCGCCGGTCACCATATTGACGCCGTGCCCCATCAGCTCGGTGATCAGCAGCCCGGTGCCCATGCGTTGCAGTAGCGCCGGCAGGCCGCCGCTCAAGGTTGGCCGCACCAGCAGATTGTGCGCACCGCCGGCGTGACCAGTACTTTGCATCCCCAGCTTGCGCGCGGAATAGCTGCCCAGGAAATAGCCTTGCAGCACACCGTTGCTGACCAACTCGCGCTGCTGGGTGGCTACGCCCTCTTCGTCGTAGCAGCCGCTGGCCAGGCCACGCAGCACGAACGGGTCTTCGCTGACATTCAGCAGCGGCGCGGCCACCTGGGTGCCCAGCGAATCCATCAGAAAGCTGGATTTGCGATACAGGCTGCCGCCACTTACCGCCTGCACCAGACTGGACAGCAGCCCACCGGCCACCGGCGCCTCGAACAGCACCGGATACTGCCCGGTTTTTACCCGACGACCATCCAGACGACGCACCGTGCGTTCGCCGGCAATGCGGCCAACCTCGGCGGCGGCCAGCAGGTCATCCGGGTGGCGGGCGCTGCTGTACCAGTAATCGCGCTGCATGCTATCGCCACCAGCAGCCACTACCGCCGCCGACAGGCTGTGGCGCGAGGTGGACTGGCAGCCCACAAAGCCATTGCTGTTGGCATAGCAATGCCGGCTGACATGGCTGGATACACTGCCGCCTTCCGAGTTGCTGATGCGGGCATCTACCGAGCGGGCGGCGTCTTCGCACTCACGGGCGATGTCGATGGCACGCTCTACCGGCAACGCCCACGGGTGGTATAGATCCAGATCGCGCGCATTCGCGGTATTGAACAGCAGTGCCGGGTCGGCAAGGCCGGCGCAGTCGTCCTCGGCGGTGTAGCGCGCGATATTCAGTGCTGCGGCCACCGTGTCGGCCAGCGCCTTGTCGGAGAAATCGGAGGTGCTGGCATGCCCCTTCTTCTGGCCGATATACACCGTCAGCGAGACACCCTTGTCGCGGTTGTATTCGATGGTTTCCACTTCAGCCAGCCGTACCGATACATTCTGGCCGCAGCTTTCCGATACATCGACTTCCGCTGCTGTCCCGCCACCGCTGCTCGCGAGGTCGAGCATGCGGCCAACGATGTTTTCCAGGTCCGATTCGCTGTAAGAAAAAATCTGTTCTGACATATCCGTTTTCCGCGTGAAGCACGTCACCCGCCTTGCTCAGGCGGCCGTGCAGAGGTGATTTCCGGTATCATACCAGCTTGACACTTTAAGCAAGCTTTACCAATGGCTACTGATTACCTTAACGAAGATGACAACGGCCTGCCGCCCAGCCGATCCCAGCTCAAGCGCGACAGCGAAGCCCTGCAGGACCTGGGCCGTGAACTGACCGAGCTGCCGGCCGCCAAGCTCAAGAAAATGGAGCTGGACGAGCAGCTGCTGGTTGCCGTACTGGATTACCAGCGCTTTAGCGCAAACGGCGCCAAACGTCGCCAGCTGCAATATATCGGCAAACTGATGCGCGGCATCGACCCGGCGCCGATCGAAGAAAAACTGGCCGCACTGCGTGGCGACGCCAGCGTCCACACCAACTGGCTGCACCTGCTGGAGCGCTGGCGTGAGCGCATGCTGGAAGACGACAAGCATGTGCAGCAGTTCATCACCGAATTCCCGGAAGTGGACGTACAGCAGCTGCGCACCACCGTACGTAATGCCCGCAAGGAACGTAGCGAGGAAAAGGCGCCCAAGGCCGCACGTTTGCTGTTCCAGATAATCAAGGATCTGATCCCGCAGCAGGGCAAGCAGAAGAATGCGCCGGACGAGGATTTCGACAGCGAGGACGAACAGGCATGACACTGAAAATCGGGCTGGTATCCATTTCCGATCGCGCCAGCCAGGGCGTCTACGAAGACAAGGGTATCCCTGCGCTGGTGGACTGGCTGGCGCTGGCGATCTCCTCCCCGTTCGCAACGGTTACCCGCCTGATTCCGGATGAGCAACCGCAAATCGAAGCCACGCTGCAGCAGCTGGTGGACGAGGAAGGCTGCCATCTGGTGCTGACCACAGGCGGCACTGGACCATCGCCGCGCGATGTGACACCGGAAGCCACCCTGGCGGTGGCCGATCGCGTGATGCCTGGCTTTGGCGAACAGATGCGCCAGATCAGCCTGAAGTTCGTACCGACGGCCATCCTGTCACGCCAGGTCGGTGTTATCCGCAAACAGAGCCTGATTCTCAACCTGCCGGGGCAGCCCAAGGCAATCCGCGAAACGCTGGAAGGCCTACGCGAAGAAGGTAGCGTTACGGTGCCCGGCATTTTTGCCGCTGTACCCTACTGTCTGGACCTGATCGGCAGCCCATATGTCGAAACCCGACCGGAGGTGGTCAAGGCTTTCCGTCCTAAATCCGCAATCAAGCCACAGGCCTGATGCGCTATCAGGCCCCTCGTTGGTTGCACGGCAGCCATGCCGACACTATCTGGCCAGCGCTGTTCATTCGGCAGCAGGTACCTGCGTATCGGCGTGAAATATGGTCAACACCCGATGGTGGTGAAATTGTTGTCGACCGTGTTGATGGTCAAGCGGGGGCGCCGCTGGTAGTGCTGTTTCATGGACTGGAAGGCAGCAGCCACAGCCACTATGCGATTGCATTAATGCGTGAAGTACAAGCCCGTGGCTGGCATGGTGCGGTACCGCATTTTCGTGGCTGTGGTGGCATGGAAAACCGCCAGCCACGTGCCTACCACGCCGGCGACTCGGCAGAAATAGACTGGATCGTGCAGCGCCTGGCCAGAGAGCAGCCGCTGTTGTTTGCTGCTGGCGTTTCGCTGGGCGGCAGCATGCTGCTGCGCTACCTTGGCGAGTGGGGCGGAGCGGCGCTGCCGCTGGCAGCCGCGGCGATTTCGGTGCCGCTGGACCTTGCCGCCGCCAGTACCCGACTTGATCGTGGGCTGGGAAAGTGGCTGTACACGCGCATGTTTCTTGGCACCCTGAAACCCAAGTCGCTGCGCCAGCTGCAACACCACCCGCAACTGTTCGATGCCGCAGCGGTGCGCCGTGCGCGCACCTTTGCCCAGTTCGACGATATCGTGACCGCACCACTGCACGGTTATCGCGATGTGCGTGACTACTGGGCTCGCGCCAGCAGCAAGCCGATACTGGGCAGCATCATGCGGCCAACCTTGTTGCTGAATGCGCGTAACGACCCGTTTTTACCCCCCAGCGCCCTGCCCGCCGCCGACGAAGTCAGCTCGGCGGTAACGCTGGAGTTGCCGGAGCGTGGCGGACATGTCGGCTTTGCCACCGGCCCGTTTCCCGGCCGACTCGACTGGCTGCCGCAACGTCTGCTAGGATTTTTCGATAACTATTTGCCCGCCAGTGGCGACGACTGAAAGCTTGGCTATGTCTGACATCCTTACCAAAATCTGCGCCACCAAAATCCAGGAAGTCGCCCAGCGCCGTCCGCAACGTTCGCTCAGCAGTTTGCGTAGCGAAGCTGAGGCGCGCCGCAACGACTGCCGCGACTTTGTCGGCGCCATTCGCGCCAAGCACGCCCAGGGTCTGCCGGCGGTGATTGCAGAAGTGAAAAAGGCCAGCCCCAGCAAGGGCGTGATCCGCGCCGATTTCGACCCGGCCGCCATCGCACAAAGCTACGCTGCCGCTGGCGCCGCCTGCTTGTCGGTGCTGACCGATGCCCCCTACTTCCAGGGGCATGAAGACTACCTGGTTGCCGCCCGTCGCGCCTGCCAGTTGCCGGTACTGCGCAAGGACTTCATGATAGACGAATATCAGATCGTGGAAGCCGGTGCCATTGGCGCCGACTGTATCCTGTTGATCGCCGCCGCACTGTCGCTGCCGCAGATGCAGGATTTCGAAGCGCTGGCGCACGAACTGGGCATGGCCGTGCTGGTGGAGGTACACGATGAACACGAGCTGGAAGTCGCGCTGCATCTGAAAACGCCACTGGTTGGCGTCAACAACCGCAATCTGCGCACTTTTGAAGTGAACCTGGACACCACCCTGCGGCTGTTGCCGGCCATCGGCCCGGATCGCATCGCCGTTACCGAAAGTGGCATCCTCACCCAGCAAGATGTCGCCCTGATGCGTGATAATCAGGTACATACGTTCCTGGTGGGCGAGGCCTTCATGCGCGAACAGGACCCGGGTGCCGGGCTAGCCAGAATGTTTTTCTGAGCACGAGCAAGATAGTTTTATGTCAAGCTGCAGCTGTCTTCATCTACCATGCAGACATAGGCCAGAGCCGACGGTGAAAAACGCCCCATGATCGACCTGAAAGCCATATTCCGCGCCGTTTCCGGCGGCAGAAAACCCAGTGCCGATACCACCGAGTCAGCGACCCGGCTGGTAAATACCCTGCCGACCATGGACAGCCGGCCTGCGCTGGTGGAAATCATCAAGGCAGTGGCCCGCATCAACAAGGATGTCAGCGTTACCTTCAAGGATCGCATCAACACCTTGTTGTATGTGGACACGCACGCGGCCGCCATCCACCATCATCTGTGCCTGGACTACCTGGCCGGTGTGCCGCGGGCGCGCACTTATCTGCCGACCATTCTGGCCTACTGGACCGAGCTGACCAACGGTTACCAGCTGTGTCTGCGTCAGAGCCAGAACAGCAAGACCCCGCAAATGACGCCGACGCTGGAACTGGCCGCCGGGCGTGCCCTGCACCACCAGCTCAGCCTGATCCGCTGGAGCGCGCTGCGCTATATCCATGCCGATGGCTCTACCTGGTTGCAAGCCTACCGGCTGTATTCCCTGATTGAACAGGCCGGCTTCCAGCAAAAACCGATCACCCTGTATCAGCCAGACACCGAGAGTATTACCCCGGAGCGCATGCTGATTCAGGCCGCCATGCTGCACTTGGCACAAACCGACAACCTGGTGCCAATCGAGATCGAAGCCATCCACCTGATGCTGTCACGGCTGGTGGACGATGTCAGCCTGGCACCGAATGCCAGCAACAGCGACTTTCAATACGTCATCAATCTGGATCTGCCAGCAGCACCGCAACTGCTGCGTCGCGGCACGCTGGGCAAAGGCTGCCGCTTCTGGTCTGGCGATGCGGTAGTAAACCGTCTGGCTGATCTGATTCTCGATTTTGATCAGGAAGTACCGGCCAATTTCAAACGGGCGCTACCCTCCATGCCGGCAGAAACCTGGCGCGGCCTGCTGCAAAAACTGTCTACCCGCTGGTCACAGGATGGTGGCAAATCCATGCGCCGTCACGAGCGGCTGACGGCCAGCAGCATGGCAAAAGTGGAGGTCGGCTTCGAGCGCATTGCCCATCACCTGCGGCTGAGTCGCAATGTACCGCTGGGTGACGAACAGTTCAGCGATGAGTGGCGCGTCACCGACTCCAGCGAGGCTGGCGTCGGCATGACCTATCTGGGGCGGGATGTGGATGGCCTGCTGATCGGCCGCACCATCTGGATTGGCACCCGCGGCCAACCTGCGCAGCTGGGCATCATCCGCCGGGTGCAGCGCCTTAGCGAAGGTGGCACCAAGGTGGGGGTGGAGCTATTGGGTAACATGCCCTTACCGGTGCAACTGAGTGAAAGCATCAATAGCACGCCGTTTAACGGCATCTATATCACCCAGAACAACACCCGCGGCGGGCGGCGGGTATTTCTGGTGCCCACCAAGCTATCCAGCGGCAGTGGCGTGCTAAGCCTATCGGCCAACGGCAAGACCTACCAGATCCGCATTACGGAACTGGTGGCCAGCCACGAAGACTGCCAGCAGGTGGAATTCGATACCCTGGAGCGACTCACCAGCTAAGCAGAAGCTGCAATAAAAAAGCCCGGCAAGTTGCCGGGCTTTTTGCTGGCCAACCGCAAGGTTGGCCGCATCGCATTTATAGCACTTCGATGATGCCAGCTGCACCCATACCGGTACCGATGCACATGGTTACCATGCCATGGCCCTGCATGCCGGCGTCACGCATGCCGTGGATCAGGGTTGCGGTACGGATGGCACCAGTTGCACCCAGCGGGTGACCCAAAGCAATGGCACCTCCGTGCGGGTTAACGCGAGACATATCCAGTTCCAGATCGCGTGCCACGGCCAATGCCTGCGCGGCAAAAGCCTCGTTCAGTTCGATCCACTTCAGATCATCCTGCGCCAAGCCAGCCTGCTTCAATGCGGCCGGAATTGCCTCTTTCGGGCCAATGCCCATGATTTCCGGCGGCACGCCTTTCACCGAGAATGTCACGTAGCGTGCCAGCGGGGTCAGGTTGAACTCCTTCAGTACTCGTTCGGAAACCAGAATCACCGCACCGGCACCATCGGACATCTGTGAGGAGTTACCAGCAGTAACGCTGCCTTTGGCATCGAATACGGTTTTGAGCTTGGCCAGACCATCCAGCGTGGTTTCGCGGCGCGGGCCTTCATCGGTATCCAGCACGCGGGTCTTGCTGATAACCTCGCCGCTTTCCAGGTTCGGGGTGCGATAGGTCACTTCCAGCGGCGTGATCTCGTTCTTGAACTTGCCGCCATCAATGGCTGCCAGCGCACGACGATGGGACTCTACGGCGAAAGCATCCTGATCTTCACGCGACACGCCCCATTGCTGCGCTACTTTTTCGGCGGTCAGGCCCATGCCGTAGGCGATGGCGTAGTTCTCATCCTTGGCGAAGATCGCCGGGTTCAGCGACACCTTGTTGCCCATCATCGGCACCATCGACATCGACTCAGAACCGGCAGCAATCACCACGTCAGCCTCACCCATGCGAATACGGTCGGCAGCGATCTGCACCGCGTTGATGCCGGACGAGCAGTAGCGGTTGATAGTGATGCCGCCCACGGTATCCGGCAGGCCAGCCAGCAGCACGCCGATACGTGCCATGTTCAGGCCCTGCTCGGCTTCAGGGAAAGCGCAGCCCACCACGCAGTCGGAAATCAGCTTCGGATCCAGCGTCGGCACCTGGGCCAGCGCGCCGGTAATCACGTGCGCCAGCATGTCGTCCGGGCGCACGTGGCGCATCATGCCGCGCGGCGCCTTGCCTACCGGGGTGCGGGTCGCCGCAACGATGTAAGCCTCTTGTACTTGTTTAACCATTTTGCAATTCTCCTGATGGCAGGCGGGCCAGCCCCTCAGCCACGCCAACCTGCCGATATTCTGGCTGCTATCAGTTACGCAGCGGCTTGCCGGTAGTCAGCATGTTGGCGATGCGATCCTGGGTCTTGCTGGTCTTCAGCAGGGTCATGAAGGCCTTGCGCTCCAGATCCAGCAGCCACTGTTCATTCACCAGCGTGCCCTGCTCCACGTCACCACCGGTCATCACATCGGCGATCAGGCCGGAAATGAAGAAGTCGTGCTTGCTGATGAAATTGCCTTCCATCATGTTCACTAGCTGACCCTTGATGGAGGCGGCACCGGCGCGCCCCGCGACCGGGAAGGTGGCACCACGCATCGGCGGACGGTAGCCGGATTCGGCCAGTGCGATCGCCTGCTGCTTGGCAACGTGCAGCAACTCGCAGGCATTGAAGACCACGCTGTCGCCGCGACGGAAGAAGCCGATTTCCTGGGCTTCGTGACCGCTGGTAGCCACTTTGGCCGTTGCCACCGCCATGAAGTAATCCTTCAGGGCCGCCAGTACATCACCGCGGGCTTCTTGCGCCGCGCGGAAGGCGAACTCCTTGCAACCGCCGCCGCCCGGCAGTAGGCCCACGCCAACTTCCACCAGGCCGACATACGATTCCAGCGCTGCCACGGTTTTGTCGCAATGCATGGCGAACTCGCAGCCGCCACCGAACACATAGCCCTGCGTCGCGGCGATGGTCGGGATCTGGCTATAGCGCAGACGCATGGAGGTGTCCTGGAAGCGGCGCACGGTGGCGTCGATGGCATCCCAGTCGCCCATCATGAACGCCGGCATCATCGAGGTCAGGTCGGCGCCAACAGAGAACGGCTCTTCGGTCTGCCAGATCACCAGTCCCTTGAAGCGGGCTTCAGCGATATCGATGGCAGTATTCAGACCGTCAATTACATCCGGACCGATGGCATGTGCCTTGGATTTGAACGACACCACCAGCACGCCATCACCGGTGGTGAAGGCACGTACACCGTCGTTCTCGAATACGGTTTCACCCAGCGGGGCGCTCACTTCGCCCAGCACCTTGGCTGGGGCCAGCTGCCGCTGGTATACGTCCAGCGTGCTGCGGCCAACCAGTTTGCCGCCCGCCGCATCGAAGGAGCCTTCGGCAAAATGTACGCCGGCACGATCCGCCTGCAGCGCCCACGACGGCAGGTTGGCCGCAACCAGCGACTTGCCGGCCTCGATGTCTTCGGCGATCCACTTGGCTACCTGCTGCCAGCCGGCAGCCTGCCAGGTTTCGAACGGGCCCACGCTCCAGCCAAAACCCCAGCGGATGGCAAAATCCACGTCACGGGCGCAGTTGGCGATGTCGCCCAGGTGATAGGCGATGTAATGGAATACGTCACGGAAGCAGGCCCACAGGAATTGCGCCTGCGGATGCGCGCTGTCGCGCAGCTTCTGGAATTTTTCTGCCGGGTTGGCGATCTTCAGGATGTCCTTGACCGCGTCGTCGCCCTTCTGGCCGCTACCGACGTACTCGCCCGCTACCGGGTCGAGCACGAACATCTGTTTGCCTTCCTTCTTGTAAATGCCGGCCTTGGTCTTGGCACCCAGTGCACCGGCGGCAATCAGCTTCTGCAGCCACTCAGGCGACTTGAACAGACCATGCCACGGGTCGTTCGGCAGGGTGTCGTCCATGGTCTTCACCACGTGGGCGAAAGTGTCCAGCCCCACCACATCTGCGGTACGGAAGGTGGCGGATTTCGGGCGCCCCAGGCGCGGACCGGTCAGGTCATCCACTACATCGAAGCGAATGCCAAATTTCTCGGCATTGGCAATGGTGGCCAGCATTGAGAACACACCAATGCGGTTGGCCACGAAGTTCGGCGTGTCCTTGGCTCGCACCACGCCCTTGCCCAGCGTGGTGACCAGGAAGCGCTCCAGGTTGTCCAGCATCGCCGCGTCGGAACCCACGCACGGGATGATCTCGACTAGGTGCATGTAACGCGGCGGGTTGAAGAAATGCACACCGCAGAAACGCGGCTTGAGTGCGGCCGGCAGACTGTCGGCCAGTTGGTTGATCGACAGGCCGGAGGTATTGGTCGCAAAGATGGTTTGCGCCCCCAGATGCGGCGCCACCTTGGCATAGAGGTCTGCCTTCCAGTCCATGCGTTCAGCAATTGCCTCGATGACCAGGTCGCAGTCCTGCAGCAGGTGCAGATGCTCTTCATAGTTGGCCGGCTGGATGAAGTTCACCGCATCCTTGCTGGATAGCGGGGACGGCTTGAGCTTTTTCAGGCCCTCGATCGCTTTCAGCGCAATCGCACTCTTCGGACCTTCCTTGGCGGGCAGGTCGAATAGCACGGTCGGCACCTTGGCATTAACCAGATGAGCGGCGATCTGCGCCCCCATCACGCCGGCGCCGAGCACGGCAACCTTGCGTACGATGAATTTGGTTTGAGACATGGTTTCCTCGGTTGTCTTGACAAACAAACATGGTGAAGGCCTCTCGGATTATAGGTTCCGGGTCGGCCTGCCAAGGGTTTCTATGACTGATGCTGGGCACCAGCCAAGTATCTGAACAACGGTTCAGCATTTCCCTTAAAAAAACACGGCAATCGCTACCGTGTTATTGCGGCCAACATAAAGGTTGGCCGCAAGACTGCGATGACGCTTAGAACTTGTAGTTGTACTGAACGCCCAGAATCTGCGCATGGGACTTGTAATCGGCAGTGCCGGTAGTCTGGCTGGAAACGCACTGCGACACACCGTAGGCCGAGCACTTGCCTGTTACATTAGCCTTGGCATCCTTGATCTGGATGTAGCTATAGGCCACATCTACCGAGTTGCTCTTGTTGATATCGTATTTGGCACCAAACGAATACCAGTAGCGATCATTATCCGGCATGGTGGCCAGTCGATGATTGTCATCCGGTACCGGAGATTTATCGTATGCGATACCAAAACGGAGCTGCAGCGGATTGCTCCACTGGTACGAACCACCAATCGCGACCTTGTAGGTATCTTTCCAGTCCGGATTCAGATACGTGATATTGCCCTGGCCAGTTTTGGCGTTGGCGTACTTGAGCTGCGCCGTGCTGAAGCGAGAGTGTTTGGTCCAGGTCACGTCGGCAAACAAGTCAACCTTGTCATTCAGTTTGTGCATGCCATGTAGCGACAGCGATTCCGGTGTGGTGATGTCTACGCTGGCGCCTTCGTCGTCGGCATAGCCGGCTGCAGTCAAGGCGGTACCTGCTGCTGCACCGTAGGTTGCCACAGCTTTGCTCTTGTTCCACTTGGCCGAACCGCTCAAGGTATGCTCGATTTCGGAACGGTAATTCAGGCCAATACGGGTCTTGTCGGAAATGTCCCACATCCAGGACAGGTTATAACCAAAACCCCAATCATCGCCATCCACGTCGGCAAAGCCATCCGCCGTGCCGTTACCTACAGGGTTTAGGCCGGCAAGCAGGTAGCCAAAGTTGGCATATTGACGCAGATGAGCCTTGGCATACTGGGCAATCACACCGACTGCTACCGAATGCTGCTCATTCAGTTTGAAGGCAACGGTTGGATTGATGTCGATGGTTTTCAACGAGGTGGCGTTGAGGTTGTAACGCAGTACCGAGTTGCGCTGGTATTCGGTATCGGAGGCGTACGGCACATAAACACCCAGCCCCAGGTAGACCTTGTTGTTCAGTTGGTGGGTCAGGTAGAAGTGCGGCACGGCAATCAGATCATCTGTGATCTTACCGGAAGTGGCTGCGGTGGTGCCCACACCACCATCGCCACGGGTAATGGCACCACCCGTTGGGTAGTTGCCGGAAGCGTTGCTGTATTCAACGCTAGGAGCAACCAGGTTAATCGCGCCGGAGAAATTAGTGCCTTCCAGCTTGGTCATGCCGGCGGCGTTATAGAAGATGGTCGAGGCATCGGCAGCTTCGGCGGCACTGGCATTGGCGGTGGATTGCGAACTTACCGACTGGGTGCCGAAGTGATAGCCCGATGCCATGACAGCAGCGGAAGCCCCCATCATCATCAGTGAAAGAGTCAGGCGCTTGAGTTGCATGGTGTTAATCCCTCTGTGCGTTATTTATGGTGCTGTCTTGATCGTATTGTTTTGTCCGATCTGTCGAAGATGGTATCAGAGTCGATACCCAATTCAAGAAATTTCGAGCATTCGTTCCAAACAATCGTTTCATAGAAACCACAGTACGGCAGCACCCGCAAATTGCACAGAAAACACCGCCTCAGATCAGGCGAGAACGGCCATCGGTGTCTATAGCGACATAGGTGGAAATCAGCTCGGTAACCGGCAGAATGTCGCCATTCATACGCTCGGTTTCAACGGTGATTTTGAGCGTGACGGACTTCTGCCCCAATCGTAGCTTGTCCGCATAGATAGAGACAAAATCCCCCAATTGAATTGGATTGGCAAACTGAAAGGCATTTATCGCTACGGTAGTCACCTGCCCGCCCGCCAGCCTTTCAGCCACGGCCGAACCCGCCAGATCGATCTGCCCCATCAGCCAGCCCATGTGCACGCGTCCATACACATTGGTGCCATGCACTTCAGCGCGTACACGCAGAACCGGCTGTCGATTTGTTCCTTGCACTACGTCTTGCATTGCACACTCCTCCAGATGTCGCTCTACCCAGTGCAAAACGACATCGGCAGAAGAGCGGCCCAGAGGCCGCCCGAATGCTAGTGCTTTAATCCGATCAGAAGATCAAGCGCTGCAACAAGCCTGCATCATGCTGCTCAAGCTTCATGTCAAAGTCGTCCACCATGATGACATCGCGCTTGAGCTTGCGTGCGCGGCTAACAGCATCAAACTCGGTCTGCGTAATGACGCTGCTCTGCAACGCTTCCGCCAGGTGCTCGCGCGCAGTAACCGACTTGAACTTGCCGTCGCGTGCCAACTTGCGCAGCTTCTGTTCTACCGGCTCGGTTTCCAGCATCGCCTTCAGCGCAGGTACCAGCACACCCACCGGATCAGACTCGTCTTGTGATACAAACATGCCACGAGTCAGGCGCTCCCGGGTCGGACCTAGCTCCATCAGGCTGCGCGCGACCTGGGTGCCGATACGGTCGTTGGCCGGTTTGAGGGTAAGACCCCACGGGAAGATAACCTTGCGCAACACTGCGGCCAACGTTCGGCTCGGTAAGTTGGCCAGGAAACCGTCCATCGCCTGCTGCAAGTCATACAGCGCCATTTCCACCGCCCACTTCAGCACCGGCAGGTCCTCCTTCGGCGCACCATCACGCTCGAAGCGCTTCAGGCAGGCGGAGGCAATGTAGAGGTTGGACAGCATGTCGCCCAGTCGAGCGGACAGTTTCTCGCGGAATTTCAGCGAGCCGCCGAGGCTGAACATCGCCATGTCAGACAACAACGCGAAGGCACTGGAGAAACGAGTCAGTTGCTTATAGTAAGTTGCCACTTCCCCGCTCTTCGGGCTGCCTACCAGTTTGGCGCCGGTCAGGCCCATCCACAGCGAACGGAATACATTGCTGATCACAAAGTTGATATGACCGGTAATGGCCTTGTCGAATTCCGCGCCATCGTTACTCATCGCTGCCTTGATTTCACGCAGCACAAACGGATGGCAGCGAATCGCCCCCTGCCCGTAGATGATCATCGATCGAGTGAGGATGTTGGCACCTTCCACGGTAATGGCGATCGGAATCGCCTGGTAGGCGCGCGCCAGGTAATTGCGCGGACCAAGTACCACCGCCTTGCCGCCATGCACATCCATAGCGTCATTCAGTGCCTTACGCATGCGTTCGGTGTTGTGATACTTCAGCACCGCGGACAGCACCGATGGTTTTTCGCCGATATCGAGGCCGGTCAGCGCCAGATCCTGCGACGCTTCCATCTGGTAGGTGAAGCCACCGATGCGTGCCATGGCTTCGTCCACGCCCTCGAACTTGCCGATGGACAGGCCGAACTGGTCGCGGATGCGGGCATAGGCGCCGGTGGTGTAAGACGCCACTTTACCGGAAGCAACCGACATCGCCGGCAGCGAGATGCAGCGGCCTACCGACAGGCACTCGACCAGCATGCGCCAACCTTGGCCGGCATACTCTCGGCCGCCGATGACCCACTCGAGCGGAATGAACACGTCCTTGCCCCAGGTCGGGCCGTTCATGAATGCGGCACCACCCGGGTAGTGGCGGCGGCCGATGCAAACGCCCTCATGCTCTGTCGGCACCAGTGCGCAAGTGATGCCGATATCTTCCTTGTCGCCCAGCAAGTGATCCGGGTCGTACATCTTGAATGCCAGCCCCAAAATAGTGGCGACTGGGGCCAGCGTGATCCAGCGCTTTTCCCAGCTCACGCGCAGGCCCAGCACGTTTTCGTGACGTTGGCCGCTACGCGGATCGGTATAGCTGCCATGGCAGACAATGCCAAAGTCAGGAATCGCCCCGGCATCGGAGCCAGCATATGGACTGGTCAGCGCAAAGCACGGGACTTCGATACCCTTGGCCAGACGCGGCAGGTAGTAGTCTTTCTGCGCCTCGGTACCGTAGTGCTGTAGTAATTCGCCAGGGCCAAGTGAGTTCGGCACCATCACTGACACTGCCGCGGTGCCACCACGAGTGGCGATCTTGGTTACCACCTTGGCATGGGCATAGTTGGAAAACTCCAGGCCGCCGTATTTCTTCTTGACGATCATGCCGAGGAAACCCTTGTCCTTGATGAACTGCCACACTTCCGGTGGCAGGTCTTTCAATTCGTGGGTAATTTTCCAGTCGTCCACCATCTTGCACAGCTCTTCGGTCGGACCATCCAGAAATGCCTGCTCTTCGGCCGTCAGCTTTGGATCCGGGAAGGACAGCAGGCGCTGCCAGTCCGGTTTGCCGGAGAACAGATCGCGATCCCACCATACCGTACCGGCATTGATAGCCTCCTGCTCGGTTTGGGACATGGCAGGTGTGATCTTTTTGAACACGGAAAAGGCCGGGCCGGTAAACACGGCACGGCGCAGGAACGGCAGGTTAAGTACGGCGGCAATCACGCCAAATGCAACCCACACGGCAACCGGGAGCTGGCAGCCCCAGAAAAATTGCAGGCTGAGAAGCCAGGCGGCAATCGCGATGGTCCAGAGCAAAACCGGTGCGCGGAAATACGCCAGCGCACCGATCAGCAGAACAAGAATTACGGCAGATATCATTGTGGTTTACCCTCGTGTTGACCCTGTCAAGTCAATCAGATGGGCGCCGTCAACCCCGCTACGACAAAAGGCACCAAGTGCTTGATGATCAGATCCGGGTCACGGGCATTCACCACCTGACTGCGACCGAAAATCTTCAGCACATCATTACCGGCAAAAGCGTTGAACATCACGGTAAACGCGAAGTGCATGCGCCATGCAATATCTTCAGCCTCAAACTGCGGCAGTGCACGCTGAAAGGCTGCGCTGTAGCGCTGCACAAACACGCTGTACTGCTGAGACAGTGCCTCGCGCAGCAAGCGGTGGTTTTCCACCAGCGTGCGCGACATCAGCCTGACAAACAGCGCCCCTCCCCTCGAGGGGTCTTTTGACAGAGCCAGACATGGGCGAACAAAGGAAGTTACCAATGTTTCCGCCGTCAGCACTTGCCCAGGCTGTTCGATAGCATCCAGCTCCGCCAGACAGGCCGCAACAAACGGGCCAATACGGCGCATGAATACTGATTCGAACAGTGCATCCTTGGAACCGAAGTGGTAATTCACAGCAGCCAGATTTACTTCTGCCTGCTGGGTGATCATGCGAAGCGAAGTTGCTTCAAACCCATGCTCCACAAACAGGCGTTCTGCTACGTCCAGAATGCGGGTTGCGGTGTCTGGTTTGTTCGCTTCCATGGTGTCTTGTACCTTGATCGGGGTAATAAGTTGCGTCGCCTTATCCATCATGACTTTCGAACAAGTGTTTGAAACTTACGTTCTAATTTGACGGGTGTCAAGAACAGCATCGAGAGCTCCTGGCTGTACAGCCAAATTGAAAGCGGCAGTCCGCATTTTAGACTGCCGCTCGCTTGAAACAATTGTTTTCTTCTACAGGCCGCGTAACAGGTCCGCCTTGATATCTTCAAGGTGCTCCAAACCTACCGCCACCCTCAGCAGCCCCTCCGTTATACCGGCCTTGGCGCGCGCTTCAGGCGTAATGCGTGCATGCGTGGTCGACGCCGGATGGGTGATCGTGCTTTTCACGTCGCCAACGTTGGCTGTGCGCGAGATCATCTGCACTGCATCTACCACGCGCCAGGCAGCCTCACGCCCGCCCTTTACTTCGAACGAGACCACCGCGCCACCGCCCTTCTGTTGGCGCTTTGCCAGTTCATGCTGCGGATGACTCGGCAGCCCCGGGAAGAACACGCGGGTAACATTGGGTTGTTGCTCCAACCATTCGGCCAGTGCCTGCGCGCTGGCAACATGTTTTTCCATACGCAGATGCAGCGTTTCCAGACCAGACAGCAATACCCAGGCATTAAACGGTGCCAATGTAGGGCCAGCAGTACGCACATGCAGGTATACCTGCTCCACCAGCTTGTCGCTACCAACCACTGCACCACCCATTACACGGCCATGGCCATCCAGGTACTTGGTGGCGGAGTGCACCACCAGATCGGCACCCAGTTGCAGCGGCTGCTGCAATGCAGGCGAACAGAAGCAGTTATCCACCACCAGTAGCGCGCCGGCGGCATGGGCGATGTCTGCCACTGCCGCGATGTCCGCCAGATCGGTCAGCGGATTGGACGGCGTTTCCAGGAAAAACACCCTGGTGTTTGGCTTTACCGCTGCGCGCCAGGCGTCCAGGTTGGCCGCATCTACATAAGTGACTTCCACACCAAACTTGCCAAGAATGCCGTTGAACAAGTTGATGGTGGAACCAAACAGGCTCTGCGACGACACAATGTGGTCGCCGGCCTTGAGTAGCGTCAGCATAGTCGCCTGAATTGCCGCCATCCCGCTGGCGGTGGCAATTGCTCGCTCCGCCCCCTCCATCATCGCCAGGCGCTGCTGGAACGCACTGACCGTCGGGTTGGTAAAACGGGAATAGGTATAACCGTCGATTTCGCCGAGGAACATGGCTGCGGCTTGGGCGGCTGATTCAAAGGTGAAGCTCGAGGTCAGGTGCAGGCTTTGGCTATGCTCACGGTACTCGCTGGTTTCGCGACCGCCGCGAATGGCTAGGGTTTCCGGATGGAAAGGCAGACAAGAATCGTCACTGGACATGGTTTGCTCACAATACAGGCAGTAGAAAACAGACCATCGAAGATAACAAGGGTTGGCCGTCGCGGCCAACCCTTGTCGTTATAAACACATTACATCAAGTTTTGTTCGGCAACGTTCAGGTTCAGATCCACCAGCTTGCTACTGGGGTCGTCGCCCTCCGGCTGTGCTTTGCCCTTGCCGCGAGCGGCTTCGATTGCATCGAGGTAAGCCTCGTTGATATCGCCGGTGATATAGCAGCCACTGAAGCAGGATGCTTCGAATACATTCAGCTCGCGATTAAGGCTTTGTACCGCCTGCTCCAGCGCCTCCAGATCCTGGTAGATCACCGCATCGGCACCGATTTCCGCTGCAATCTGTGCATCGTCGCGGCCGGTGGCCAGCAGCTCGGCACGAGTCGGCATGTCGATACCGTATACGTTGGGAAAACGCACCGCCGGTGCGGCCGAGGCAAAGAACACTTTCTTGGCGCCGGAATCACGCGCCATCTGCACGATTTCTTTCGACGTGGTGCCACGCACGATGGAATCGTCCACCAGCAGCACATTACGGCCGGTGAACTCCAGTGCCACCGGGTTCAGCTTCTGACGCACTGATTTCTTGCGCACGGCCTGACCCGGCATGATGAAAGTACGACCAATGTAGCGGTTCTTGATGAAACCCTCGCGGTACGGCAGCCCCAGTGCATTGGCCAGCTGCAGCGCGCTCTGCCGACTGGAGTCAGGAATCGGGATGACCACGTCGATGGTGACATCCGGGAACTGGCGGCGGATTTTCTCGGCCAGCATCTCGCCCATGTTCAGGCGCGATTGATAGACCGAGACCCCATCGATAACCGAGTCCGGGCGGGCAAAGTACACGTACTCAAACAGACACGGCGCCAGCTGGGTTTGCTCGGCGCAGATCTTGCTGTGCATGTCACCATCGAAGGTCACGTACACGCACTCGCCTGGAGCGACATCGCGCAGCAGCTTGAAGCCGGAGCAATCCAGGGCCACCGACTCAGAGGCAAACATGTACTCGGTGTGACCATCCGCCACATTGCTACCCATCACCAGCGGACGGATGCCATTCGGATCACGGAATACCACCAGGCCAAAACCGGCAATCATCGCCACCACGGCGTAAGCGCCCTTGACCCGACGATGCACCGCCTCCACCGCGCCGAAAACGGCATCCGGCGTCAGCGAGGCATTCTCCACCCGTGCAGCGATCTCGTGTGCAAACACGTTCAGCAGCACCTCCGAATCGGAGTTGGTGTTGATGTGGCGCAGGTCGGTACGGTACATGTCCGACTTCAGTTCGTCGGTATTGGTCAGGTTGCCGTTGTGCGCCAGCACGATGCCGAACGGCGAGTTGACATAAAACGGCTGCGCCTCGGCCAGACTGGAGGCTGAGCCAGCGGTGGGGTAGCGCACATGGCCGATGCCAGCGTTGCCCTGCAGTGAGCGCATATTGCGGGTGCGGAACACGTCCCGCACCAACCCGCTGCCCTTGTGCATGTGAAAGGTCTTGCCGTTGGCCGTAACAATACCGGCTGCGTCCTGACCGCGGTGCTGCAACAGTTGCAGACCGTCATACAACAGCTGGTTTACGGGCGTCCGACCTACCACCCCAAGAATTCCACACATAGTTAATCCCCAGACTACACGACTAAAAACAAGGGGTGAGGACGTAATAACGTCATCACCCCTCTATGGCAAAGCTAAGAAAACTTCATCTTCTGCGCCAGCATGTCCGGCAACCACGGCCGGCTGGCCAGCGCAACGGCTTCAAACGGCTGCGCAAACAGCGCGTTCTGCCAGTCACGACTCTTCGGCAAATCACTCAAGCCACCGGCCATCACCACCGCAGTGGCCAACAGCAGGCCGCGCAACAGGCCGAAGATACCGCCAAAAAAACGGTTAACACCACCCAGACCGATGGATTCCATCACCACGGTCAACGAGCTGCCCAGCAGCGAGGAACAGAACCAGGTCAGCAATAGCAGTACGACAAACGCTGCCACTAGCTGAATACCTTCGCCCGGCAGCGGCAAAAACCCGGACAACATCGGCGCAAACGTACGCGCCGCCCACAATGCCAGCAACCACGACCCAAGCGACAGCAGCTCCACTGCCAGCCCGCGAAACAGCGAAATGGCGATCGAGCCGATAATCAGCGCCAGAATCAGGTAATCCAGCCAGGTCATGCCTGCGCTCCATTCATTACTGTGTCACCACAATGCCGGTCACGCCAGCCTTGGCCAGACGGCGTAGTGCCGCATCGGCCTCTTCGCGGGACGGGAACGGGCCCACTCGCACCCGGGTAACCTCACCCTTGCTGGTCTGCACCTTGCTGAAGCGGGCATTCACCCCGGCTGCGGCCAACTTGCTCTTGAGAGCATCCACTTTGGCCGGATCGGACAGTGCGGCCAGCTGCACGCTAAAACGCTTGCCATCGGCGCCAGGCTTGGCGGCTTCGCTGGCCGGCTTGGCCGCGGCCTTGCCGTTATCGCGCCCTTCCAGGATGGCCATCGGGTCAGCCTTCTGGCTGTCCGGCTTTGGCGCCTCCTTCGGCTTGGGCTTTTCTGCCGCTTTCGGTGTTTCTTTTGGTGCTTCCTTCACTGGCGGCTTCACCACCGCAGGTGGCTTGGGGGCCTCTGGCGGCTTCGCCTGCGCCGGCCCTGGCTTGGGCTTTTCGACCACGGCCGGCACTGCAGCGGGTTGCGCAGCAGCTGCGGGGGGTATGGTTGCGGCGGCAGGCGGCAGCGTCACCGCTTCTTCCGGCGGCAGGCTTGCCAGCAATTCGGTTTCCGGTTGCGACGCCTGCGGCTGCGCGGCTGCAGCCTTGGGCGCCACCGCTTGTGCTGCAGACGCGGTCTGCAAACCGGTAATGTCTACCGATTCAGGCTTCATGGCCTGTTCTGGCAAGGCGTCCACTACATTCCACAGCACGGCGGTCGATACCGACACCAGCACAATGGCGCCGACCAGGCGGCGACGGGCGCGCTTGCGCAGCATCAGCAGTTCATCATGAGTGGAAAGGGCCATCGATATCCTCAGGCGCGATGATGGAGACGGTGTTGCATCACTTCGGCCACGGTATGGAACGAGCCGAAGACCACAATTCTATCATTCTCGCTGGCTCGCGATAAGGCGGCATCCCACGCTTCCGGTACTGAATTGAAGCGGGAAACGCCCTTGATGCCCATGCTTTCCAGCTCGCCGGCAATATCGTCGGCACTACGGCCGCGAGGCATGTCGAGGCCGGCTACCAGCCACTCGTCGAACTCTTCTTGCAGCAGGCTCACTACCGCGGGCAGATCCTTGTCGGACAGCATGGAGAACACTGCAATACGTTTGTGGGCAAACGCCATGCGCTTCAGGCTATCGGCCAGTGCACGTGCCGCATGCGGATTGTGACCAACGTCCAGCACCGTCAACGGGCGCCCCGGTAACACCTGGAACCGTCCCGGCCAGTCCACCTCCAGCAAACCGCGCTTGATGGCGCCGATACTTACCGGTAGCAGCGGCTTCAATGCCTCCAGTGCTGCCAGTGCCGTAGCCGCATTGACCATCTGGTACTCGCCGCGCAGGGCCGGAATCGGCAGCGCATGCTTGTGCACCTCGCCCATATGGAACGACCACTGGTTTTCCATGCGGCTGATGCCAAAATCACGACCCAACAGTTTGAGATCGGCACCAAGGTTGGCCGCATGCTCCAGCAACGATTGTGGCGGATTCGGATCGGCACAGATAGCCACCTTACCCGCGCGATAGATGCCGGCTTTTTCGAAGCCAACCAGCTCGCGGGTGTCACCAAGGTAAGCCTGATGATCCAGATCGACACTTACCACTACCGATACCGTCGGCTCGAAAATATTGATAGCGTCCAGGCGGCCACCCAAGCCGACTTCCAGTACGGCCACCTCTACATTCTGCTGCATGAAGGCATGCATCGCAGCCAAAGTGCCGTATTCGAAATAAGTCAGTGACGTTTCGCCGCGGGCAGCTTCAACTGCGGCAAAGCCAGCCACAATGTCAGCATCGGGCAGCGGCTGCATGTCGATGGCGACGCGCTCGTTGTAACGCAAGATATGTGGCGAGGTATAAGTGCCCACCTTGAAACCGGCGCGGTTCAGCATGGTGGACAACATCGCGCACACCGAACCCTTGCCATTGGTGCCGCCGACAATCACCAGCGGAAACTCCGGCGTCAGCCCCATGGCATCGCGGACACGGGCGACACGCGTCAGCCCCATATCGATGCCCACCGGATGGGCCGCCTCCAGATAAGCCAGCCACTCGGCCAGCGACGCCTCGTTTGCAGGTGCCTGTACTGTCATTTTCACAACCTAGTTACTTCTCGATGGATCTGGTAACGGTGCCGCCTTGTCGCGACTCCACTGAACATAAACACGCAGCGCACGGTGCACTTCCTCGTCCACCGCACCACGCCAAACCAATAGCTGATAGCGGCACCCCGCTTCATCCGCCAGTTGAAGCGATACCAGCCAGATGAGGGCAGTACTGGCTGGCAACAAGTGCACCGGCAGCCAGTCGCCGTCCCGCTGCAGCACAGTCATTTGCCCGCGGGCATCGACTCGAAAAGCCAGTAACGGTGCGGCCAATCTGCCGCTCTGCCGCAGCAGGTACATCAACGCCAGCAGCCAGCCAAGTAGTACCGGAAGCAACTGCCACCACGGCAGCGCCAGCGCAGCCAAGAGTAGCAAGGCACTGGCAGACAGCAGCACCACTGGCAGCAAACGCCCGTACTGCAATGCAGCACCAAACGGTGTCATGCGTTGCGGGTGCATGCCGGCCGCGGCCCGAGACTCAGACCGGGGTGACCGGGCTGTTCATGATGTCGCTATCGACGGTATCCAGCAGCGTGGAATGCACCTCCACGTCGAACCATTCCCAGAAGGTTTTCAGCGACATGTCTTTGGGCCACACTGCTTCGTCCTCATACCAGGACGCCAGTTCCATGCGGAAGATCTGTTCGTACAGCTCGTCGATATGCGCAATTGCATCTTCCGGCTCGTCGAACTCCGGCAGCAGCAGTACTGTGCAATCGGCACGCAGCGCCTCCAGCGACAGATCGATCATGTCATTGTCCGGCACGGCGTTCAGCCAGGTCAGGAACGGTGCTTTCGGTTTGATTACGGCTACCGAGCGGTCAACAAAGTACATGGCAATCCTTTCAGGTGGACCAGGCGTACAGGGTGCCCCGGTCTGGTTTGGCGCGCATTGTAACAGCCACGGCCGATCAAGGCGAAGGGCGCACCACCCCCGCATGATACAATCCGGCGCATTACCGTTTCCCTACCGCCCCCGCCCGCACCATGGCCCTGATTACCGTTGAAAAAGCCTGCCTTGCCTTTGGCCACCACGCCCTGCTCGACCACGTAGACTTCTCGCTGGACAGCGGAGAAGTCGTTGCCCTCATCGGGCGCAACGGCGCCGGCAAGTCCTCGCTGCTCAAGGCCATTGCCGGCGCGGTGAAACTGGACGATGGCCGCATCAACCAGCAGAACGACCTGCGCGTGGCCTATGTGCCGCAAGAGCCGGTGTTTGCCGAGGGTCATAGCGTGTTCGACGCCGTCGCCGAAGGCCTGGGTGATCTGAAAACCCTGCTGATCGACTACCACCACCTCACCCAGCAGCTGGCCGACCCTGCGGCCAACCATGAGGCGATGATGGCGCGCATGACCGACATCCAGCACCAGCTGGAAGCCCGCGACGGCTGGCAGTTCGACGCGCTGATCAGCTCCACCCTCACGCACCTGCAACTGAATGCCGACACCCAGGTAAGCGATCTGTCCGGCGGTTGGAAAAAACGCGTGGCGCTGGCTCGCGCGCTGGTCGCCAGACCGGATGTGCTACTACTGGACGAGCCGACCAACCACCTGGATATGAGCGCCATCGAGTGGCTGGAAGAATTGATCAAGAACTTTGCCGGTAGTGTGCTGCTGATCACGCACGACCGCCGCTTCCTGGATAACGTCTGCACCCGCATTGTGGAGCTGGATCGTGGTCTGCTGCAGAGCTATCCCGGCAATTTTGCTGCCTATCAGGTGCGCAAGGCCGAGGAGCTGGCCATCGAGGAAGAGCAAAACCGCATCTTCGACAAATTCCATGCTCAGGAAGAGGTCTGGATCCGCAAAGGCATCGAAGCACGCCGCACCCGTAACGAAGGCCGCGTACGCCGGCTGGAAGCCATTCGCCGCGAGCGCAGCTCGCGCCGCGAACGCGTCGGCCAGGTGAATTTTCAGCTGGATGCCGGCGAACGCTCCGGCAAGCTGATTGCCGAGCTGGAGCACGTCAGCAAGGCCTATGACGACAGGGTGTTGATTCGCGACTTTACCAGCCGCATCCTGCGCGGCGACAAGATTGGCCTGATCGGCCCCAACGGTGCCGGCAAGACCACGTTGCTGAAGCTGATTCTGGGCGAACTGCAGCCGGACAGCGGCACGGTGAAGCAAGGCACCAAGCTGGAGGTGGCCTACTTCGACCAGTTCCGCAGCCAGCTGGACGAAGAAACCAGCGTGGCCGACATCATTAGCCAGGGTAACGATTTCGTGGAAATCGCCGGCCAGAAGAAGCACGTGATGAGCTACCTGGAAGACTTCCTGTTCTCACCGCAACGCGCGCGCAGCCCGGTGAAGTCACTGTCCGGTGGCGAGCGCAACCGCCTGCTGCTGGCTCGGCTGTTCACCCGTCCGGCCAACGTACTGGTACTGGACGAACCGACCAATGATCTGGATATCGACACGCTGGAACTGCTGGAAGACCTGATCACCAACTACAGTGGTACCGTTTTTCTGGTCAGCCACGACCGCGCTTTCCTCGACAACGTGGTAACCCAGGTAATTGCCTTTGAAGGCAACGGCCGGCTGGAAGAATACCCGGGCGGCTATCAGGACTGGGTCGACACCCGCGCCCGCATGGCAGCACTGAAGCAGGATACTCAGCGCAAGGCGGCTGCGGCCAACCCTGAGCCGCAAAAGCAGGAACGCGACCGCAGCAACCGTACGCAAAAACTCAGCTTTAATGAAAAACGCGAGCTGGAACGCCTGCCGGAAGAGATCGCGGCCCTGGAAAGCGAACAGGCCGACCTGCAGAGCAAGCTGCAAGACCCCAACGTGTACCGCGATGCCCCGCTACAGGCCCGTGACTGGCAGGCCCGCATCGAAGACATCGAACTGGCGCTGCTGGAAAAACTGGAACGCTGGGAAACTCTGGAGGCAAAACAGGGATGAGACTGCCGTTTACCGTCCTGCTGAGCGCCGTCTTGCTGATGGCGTGCAGCACCAGCAGCCCTCCGGCGAAAAAGCCGCGGCCGCCGGCCAGGACGGTAACGCTTTCCGGCATCCAGGCCGATGGTGTTGGCCGCGAGATTCTGCTCTACACCATGAGCATGCTGGATATCGACTACCAGTTTGGTGGCAGTAATCCGGAGGCCGGCTTGGACTGCAGTGGACTGGTGGCCTACATCTACAAAAATGCCGCCGGTGTCAGCCTGCCGCACAATGCAGCGCAGATCGCCAACCTGGCGCGTCCGGTCGGCAACAACCAGCTGCGAGTGGGGGATCTGGTGTTCTTCAATACACTGGGCAGACCGTTTTCACACATGGGCATCTTCATTGGTGACGGCAAGTTTGTGCATGCGCCGCGCAGCAACAGCACCATCCGTGTCGAACGGTTGGACAACAGTTACTTTGCCGCCCGCTACCAGGGCGCACGCACCCTGTTCGACTGATGACGGCCACAACCAGCTGGCGCGAGCGCTGGCAGCAACTGGCGCCGCAGCTACCATCACTGCATCGTGACGGCATCAGCCTGCCAGCCGAACTGCTGCTACCCCGCCTCCAGGCCGCCATTGATAGCGACGAACTGAGCGTACAAGACCTGCAGTTCACCCCCGAAGGTGGCGAGCTCCAGCTATTGCTGAAAAAACCCGGCCGACGCCTGCTGCGCGTTCAGTTCCGCTTCGCCCCGGTGGATTGGCCGCAACGCCGCATCGACATCGACTTCACCCTGCAGGGCGAAAACCGTGACGCCACTCTGGCCGGCCGTGCCTTGGGCAAATTGATGCAGCTTGGCCTGGAAAGCGGCCTGGGGCTGCGTGCACTGCAAAGGTTGGCCGCACCGCTGCAATGGCTGGTGCTGCAGGATGGTCGCGCCAGCGTGCTGCTGGAGCAGCTGCCGGCGGTGGCGCGCTGGCTACAGCAGCCAGTGTTGGGCAAGCCACTGGCCGAACGCCTGTGTATTGCCGCCATCGACACCACCGATAACGCGCTACGGTTACGGCTGGCGCGAATCAAATCGCAAGACCAAGGGTAACCCCTTATTCCAATGTGCTTTGCAAGCCATCTGTGCTGTGTTTTCATTAGTTAGTCCTTAAAGACCACCGCGCCAAGCGGCCGGCATCTTGAAGGATGGTGAGCCCGGAGAAGCCACCACAAGAGCCAAAGAGCTCGAACACACAACACAGAGGAGATTACAGTGCAATCACTGCTTGCATTGTCGCGTCTTATTGACGCGATCACCGCACGCGTGGGCAAGGCCGCTTCCTGGCTGGTGCTCGTCGTCGTGCTTATCAGCGCCGGCAATGCCATCGTGCGCAAAGCCTTCAACATCAGCTCCAACGCTTTCCTCGAAATTCAGTGGTACCTGTTCTCGGCCGTGTTCCTGCTGGCCGCCGCCTATACCCTGCAAAAAAACGAACACATCCGTATCGACCTACTCAACAGCAAACTGTCGCCACGCGGTCGCGCCGTGGTGGACATCGTGTGCACCCTGCTGTTCCTGGTGCCCACCTGCCTGCTGCTGATCAAGTTTGGCTGGCCGATGTTTCTTGATGCCTGGACGAGCGGGGAAATGTCGTCCGATGCCGGTGGCCTGATTCGCTGGCCGGTCTTTCTGCTGATTCCGGTGGGCTTCAGCCTGCTGCTGGCGCAGGCCATCTCGGAAGTCATCAAGCGCCTGGCCTTTCTGGCCGGACAAGCCGCCGACCCGACCATCGGCAAAGCCGACCCGCATCAGGAGGAACACGTATGAACCTCGAACTGATGGCGCCAATCATGTTCTGCTCGCTGATCGCGTTTTTGCTGATCGGCTACCCGGTGGCATTCGCCCTGTCGGCGGTGGGTCTGCTATTCAGCTGGATCGGCATTCACTTTGATTTGCTGCGCCCGGAGTTGCTGCAAGCGCTGCCCAATCAGGTGTACGACATCATGCGGAACGACACGCTGTTGGCGATTCCGTTCTTTACCTTCATGGGGCTGATCCTGGAACGCTCCGGCATGGCAGAAGAGATGCTGGACACCATCGGCCAGCTATTCGGCAGCGTACGCGGTGGCATCGCCTATGCGGTGATCTTCGTCGGCGCCCTGCTGGCAGCGACCACCGGCGTGGTGGCCGCATCGGTGATCTCCATGGGCCTGATCTCGCTACCCATCATGCTGCGCTATGGTTACGACACGCGCATCGCCACCGGCGTCATCGCGGCCTCCGGCACCTTGGCGCAGATCATTCCGCCATCACTGGTGCTGATCGTGCTGGCCGATCAACTGGGCACCTCGGTAGGCGACATGTACGCCGGCGCCATGGCCCCCGGCTTGCTGCTGGTAGTGTTCTATGCAGTATTCATTTTTGCCATCACCCTGTTCCGACCACAGTGGGCGCCGGCACTGCCACCGGAGGCACGCACCCTGCGCGGCCTGGCGCTGGCGCGCCGCGTGGTACTGGTGATGATTCCGCCGCTGCTGCTGATCTTCCTGGTGCTGGGCACCATTTTCCTCGGCATCGCCACGCCGACCGAAGGCGGCGCGATGGGTGCGGTAGGCGCCATCATCCTGGCCCTGCTGAACCGCAAGCTGGATCTGAAGCTGCTGCAGCAGGCAATGGATTCCACCGTCAAGCTGTCCACCTTCGTGGTGTTCATCCTGATTGGCGCTCGCGTGTTCCGCATCGCCTTCCTGGGCGTGGATGGCGACAAGTGGGTAGAGCACCTGCTCACCAGCCTGCCCGGCGGCGCCACCGGCTTCCTGATCACCGTGAATCTGATGGTGTTCTTCCTGGCCTTCTTCCTCGACTTCTTCGAAATCGCCTTCATCCTGGTGCCGCTACTGGCACCGGTGGCACACAGTCTGGATATCAACCTGATCTGGTTCGGCGTAATCCTGGGCGTGAACATGCAGACCTCGTTCATGCACCCGCCGTTTGGTTTTGCGCTGTTCTACTTGCGCAGCGTTGCACCGAAAGAGGTCAAGAGTACCGACATCTACTGGGGAGCTATCCCCTATGTGCTGCTGCAGCTGGTGATGGTCGGCCTGCTGATCGCTTTCCCTGGGCTGGTGACCAACGCGCTGCATGCCGAGGTGAAAACCAATGCCGAAGACGCGGCCGCCATCATGCAGCAGATGGAGGGTGGCAGCGGTGCGGTGCTGCCCGATGCGCTGGAACAGCCAGCCAGCCCGGCAGAGGCATCCGGCACCAGCAGCGACCAGAGCAACGAGCTACTGCAAGAGCTGACCGGCAAGCAATGAGGCTTGCGGCCAACCGTAACGTTGGCCGCGCCCCAACCAATAACTCACAACTGAGAGATTCGGGTCGCACACACCCGTGAAAACAGCAGTAGACACAACACAAAGGAGATCGCTGTGGAAAGACGTTCGTTTCTGAAGAAAGCCGGGGCCGTCGGCCTGGCCACTGCCGGTGTATCTGGCGCCGCCATCGCCGCGGATGGCCCGGCCATTCGCTGGCGCCTGGCCTCCAGCTTCCCCAAAAGCCTGGACACCATCTACGGCGGCGCAGAGCAGCTGGCAAAACGCGTGGGCGAACTGACCGGTGGCAAATTCCAGATTCGCGTATTCCCCGGGGGCGAGATCGTGCCCGGCACCCAGGTGCTGGATGCAGTACAGAATGGCACCGTGGAGTGCGGCCACACCTGCAGCTACTACTACGTGGGCAAGAACAAGACCTTCGCCTTTGATACCACCCTGCCGTTCGGCCTGACTTCGCGCCAGCAGAACGCCTGGCTGTACTACGGCGGCGGCATGAAACTGCTGCGTGATTTTTTTGCCAAGTACAACATCGTCAACTTCCCCGGCGGCAACACTGGCACCCAGATGGGCGGCTGGTTCCGCAAGGAAGTGAAATCGCTGGCCGACCTCAAGGGGCTGAAAATGCGCATTCCGGGCTTTGGCGGCGAGATCATGGCGGCACTGGGCGCCATCCCGCAGACCCTGGCCGGTGGTGACATTTACCCGGCACTGGAAAAAGGCACCATCGATGCCACGGAGTGGGTTGGCCCCTATGACGATGAGAAACTCGGCTTCTACAAGGTAGCGCAGCACTACTACTACCCCGGCTTCTGGGAGCCGGGTCCGAACGTGTCGTTCTACGTATCCAAGAAGGAGTGGGACAAGCTGCCGCCAGAGTACAAGGCTGCGTTCGAAGCTGCCGCTGCAGAGGCCAATATCAGCATGCAGGCCGAGTACGACGCCAAGAACCCGGTGGCCCTGGTCAGCCTGCTGCAAAAAGGCACCAAGTTGCATCAGTACCCGGCCGACGTGATGAAAGCAGCGCAGAAAGCCGCATTTGCCCTGTACGAGCAGGAGGCTGCCAGCAACCCGGATTTCAAGAAAATCTATACTGAATGGAAGAAGTTCCGCACCCTGCAACACGGCTGGTTCAACTTGGCCGAAAGCAAGATGGAAAACTTCATGTACGCCAACAAGGTTAAATAAGCTTGGCCAATGGCAGCAAAGCCGCGCATCGCGCGGCTTTTTTACTTTCATGCAACGGCTGGCTACAGTAAAAGAAGACCAACCGGGAGGCAGACATGTTGCATAAACGTATCCTTACCCTGTGGCCGGCATTCATCACCGCCGCGCTGGCCACCACTTGCTTCTTCTCGGTATTCGACCCGCACGAGCTAAGCCTGCACGGCGCACGGCTGTTTGAAGACAAGCTCACTGCCTATTCGGTGTTTTTCCTGATCGCCTGGGGCTTCGGCAGTTTGAACGCTGCGCTGATTCTGCTGCTGGCACGCGAAGAGCGGGATATCAATGGCTTTGCGCCACCACCAGTGGACCCGGACGCCCGCTACGACCCGGAGCCCGATTAAATCGGCACAAAGCGCATGCGGCCAACCTTGCCCGGCAGGCAGGTTGGCCGCATGGTTTGTTGCTGCGGGTCGCAACCGACCCGATTAGGCGGGCCGCTCGACGATCACGTAATACTTGCGCACTGGCTCCAGCACCCGGAATACCCCGCAAAAACCGGCGGGAATCACTGCCGCCTCGCCGGGCCCGATTTCCCAGGTCTCGCCTTGCTGGTTGCTCAGCTTGACCCGGCCACTGATCACGCAGAAGAACTCGTCCTTATTGTCAGCAAAGGCAATGCGCCAGGCACCCGTTTCGCACGCCCAGATTCCGGCCGCCACCGCACCATCATGGCTGTCGAAGACATTCCAGGTCTCGCGGCGAGGGTTGCCGTCGAGCAGTCGCTCCGGCCGAGGGTAGTCGATGGCGGGTGCTTGCCCGTGTTGAGTAATGGCAATGATTTGTTGCATCACATGCTCCGTTAGCCGGCCAGTGCAGCCGGGTCAAACACGCAGGGATTCAGCGGCAGGTCTTCGTGCGGCATGCCGGCGGTGGCCGCCTCAAAGCGCTGCCAGCGTGCCCGCCTGGCAGGAGTATCGAACATTGCTGCATGCAGCTCATGCATGAAGTGGTACATGGTCTCCGCCGACATGTGTGCCCGCCCCAGTACCGCATCGCCCAGCGCACAACTGACTGCCCGCCGCACTTGGTGTTGCGATTGCGGCCAGTCCGCTTCATCGCGCAGCGCGGCCAACTGCCAGGCACGTGCCAGTTGGCGGGTGGCGGCATACGCTGCCGGGTTGGTCGCAAAACGTGCAGCGATCTTCTGGCCAACATCATCACGAATCAGGTCACCATCTCGGTCCGGCGGAAACAGCGCGTTCTGGCGAAAACCGGGCCAGGCTGCCCACAACAGCAAGCATAGCAACAGTACAGCGCCCAACCAGCCTGTCGACTTCATCTCCGCCTCCCGTTACAGGCCGGACTTACAGCCAGCCCAGCCCCTTGAGCATCACCAGTGCAATCAGCACCGGGGTAATGTACTTCAACAGCAGGTACACCACCGCCACCACCTTGTCATTGGCCAGCGCACCCTGATTACTCAGCGCTGCGGCCAACTGCGTCTTACCCCACACCCAGCCGACAAACAGGCAGATGCAGATGCCACCCAGCGGCAACAAAATGTTGGAGCTAAGGTAGTCGAACAGGTCAAAGAAAGTCATGCCAAACAGCTTGGTATCGGCCAGCACATTGTTGGACAGCGCACAGCTTGCGCCAACCAGCGCCAGCAGCAGCAGGTTAAGCATCGTGGCGCGCGAGCGACTGATACCAAAGCGGCCAACCAGCACCGACACCGGCACCTCCAGCAGTGACAGCATGGCGCCGGTAGCGGCTACCGCGGACAGCACGAAGAACAGCACCATGAACAGGTGACCGAACGGCATGCTGGCAAACACAGCCGGGATGGTAATGAACAGCAGCGACGGTCCGGCCGCCGGCTGGAAGCCAAAGCTGAATACCGCCGGAAAAATAGCGATGCCGGCCAGCATCGACACGAACAGATCAGCCGCCATTACCCGTACCGTGGTAGCGGGCACGTTCTGCTGGTCACGGAAGTAGCTGCCATAGGTAATCATGGTGCCCATGCCGATAGATAGCTTGAAGAACGCCAGCCCCATGGCCACCAGCACCACACTGGCACTGAGCTTGCTCCAGTCTGGCGTAAACAAAAAAGACAGACCGGCTGCGGCGCCCGGCAGTAGCAGGCTGCGTCCGCAGATTACCAGTAGCAGGATGAAAAGCAGCGGCATCAGTTTTTTGGTGACCGCCTCGATTCCCTTGGCCACACCACAAGCCAGAATGCCGCCGATCAGCAGCAGTACACCCCACTGCCACAACAGGGATTGCCACGGGTCGCTGATCAGCGTGCCGAAGGCCGCGGAGGTGATTTTCGGGTCACTGGAGAGGATGTCGCCGCGTAAGGCCTTGAACACATAGGCAAACACCCATGCGGCCACTTCGGAATAGAACGACATGATCAGGAAGGCGGCCACTACCCCGGACAGCCCTACCAGCCACCACCACTGGCCGGGCGGTGCCAGCTTGCGCAGCGTGGTCACTGCATCGGCGCGGGCTTTGCGGCCCAGGGTGATCTCGGCAATCATCACCGGCAACCCCACCAGCAAGGTGGCCAACAGGTACACCACCAGAAAGCCGGCGCCGCCATTGGCGCCGGTGACGTAGGGAAATTTCCAGATATTGCCCAGCCCGACAGCCGAGCCCAGAGTGGCGGCCAACACGCCAAAGCTGGAGGTAAATCCATCGCGAGAATTGCCCGACGCCTCATTGGACGCGGGTCGTGTCTGTTTGCTCATATGCAGGTCCCACAGAAAGCCGATTTCCGCCCTTTGCTGCTTGTGGCAGCAAGGACAACCACCTTGCGCATGGCAAGGGAACGCGGATTTTGCAGTGCACAACAGACGTCGTAAAGCGGTTTGTATATCTTATTCAATCAATATCAAGCGCTGCTGCAACGCAGCCAGCCAGGCCTCGCAAGCCGCCAGCTGCGATAGCTCGACAAATTCGTCCGGGCGGTGCGCTTGCACAATGGAGCCGGGGCCGCACACGACACAGGCGATCCCCGCCTCGTGGAAGCGCCCGGCCTCGGTGGTATAAGCCACCGCATCGCCGCCCTGGCAACCGCACAAGGCCGCGACATGCTCGCGAATCTCGCCACTGTCTTCTGACTGGAATGGTGGGCAGTTCACCAGCTGCTCAAAGCTGATATCAGCTTCTGGCGCCACCTCGCGCATCTCCTGCAGTAGATTGGCGGCATAGTCACGTACCGAACTCACAAAGCGCTCATGCTGATCCCCTGGCAACCAGCGTACCTCAAATACGAATTCACAACTTTTGGGCACGATGTTGGCTGCATTGCCACCATTGATCAGCCCGGTTTGCAGCGTAGTAAACGGCACGTCATACAGGGGGTGACGATTGCCGAACGAGGCTTCGGTATCGGCTAGTTTACGGATATGGGTAATCAGTCGCGCGGCGTATTCAATGGCATTCACCCCTTGCGGCGTGAGCGACGAATGCGCCGCTCGCCCCAGCACCTGGCAGCGATAATGGGCAATACCCTTATGGGCAATCACCGGGCGCATACCGGTAGGTTCGCCGATAATGCAGCCAGCTACCGGCACCTGCCGCGCCTGCAGATCAGCGATCAGGCGGCCAACCCCCAGGCAACCGACTTCCTCATCATAAGAAAGCGCAATGCCAAGGCTGCGATGCCAGCGCTGAGATTGCGCCAGCGCCACCCATTCCGGCACCTGTGCCAGCACGCATGCGATAAAGCCTTTCATGTCGGCACTGCCACGCCCGTAAATCTTGTCATCGGCCTGCGTCAGCGCAAATGTCGGAAACTGCCATATCTGGCCATCTACCGGTACCACATCAGTGTGCCCCGACAGGATGATGGCCGGTAGCGAGGCATCACCGATTGCGGCATACAGATTGGCCTTGCGGCCGTCGTCGCTGCGGGTCAAGTTGGCCGCAACACCATGACCGGCAAGGTAGTCCACCACCCAGTCAATCAAGGCCAGGTTGGATTCCCGACTGGTGGTATCGAATGACAGTAGACGAGCCAGAATGGCAAGTGATGCAGCAGAAGGAATAGATGACATGGCAACAACCCGGCAGGCACTAGACAGAAGGTCAGCATAACCAATTGCCCGCCCGCTGCAAACGCCGCGACGCTGGCTGACAGCAAAGAAAATCCCCCGCAGGCTTGGCAAGCGCAACGGCAACGGGTATTATTCGATCTCTCTATGGCGGGCCCCCCCGCATTGTACGGTAGTGAACCTGGTCAGGTCCGGAAGGAAGCAGCCACAGCTATTTAGTGCAAGTGCCGGGGTTCAGGCTCGCCACCCCTCCCCTCTCTGCCGTTTCCAAGTTGCTCGTTTCATAAAATCTGAGCAAGCCCCAAGTGTCGATCAAAATCTATCGATAATTCGATGAGCATTTTCGTTTTTGCGCAACTGAAATCCTGCTATCATATGCATTACACAAGGGCTCGAAGCAATGACTTCGCGCCCACTTGGTTTTACTTGAATCGTCACTCGGACTTAACCCTCCGATTTCAAAACAAACATGCAGCGAGGAACGCCATGAAACTGTTTGAAAAAATTGCGAACCCACGGGAAATCCGTCGCAAACTGGGCCTGAACCAGCAGGAATTCTGGAGCCGTATCGGTGTCACCCAATCTGGCGGCAGCCGCTACGAAAGTGGTCGCAACATGCCAAAACCGGTACGTGAACTGCTACGCTTGGTGCATGTTGAGCAAATCGACCTGTCCAAAGTGCGTCGTGAAGACTTCGAAATCGTTGAATACCTGAAAGAAACCCACCCGGACCTGTACA
>CAMLGD010000005.1 GCA_946479405.1 uncultured Vogesella sp. | reverse complement strand
GCTGGTTGCACACCTGTGCGGCCAGACCGGTGATCGACGGGTCCGCGAACCTAAAGCACAAGGCCCCGCATAGCGGGGCCTTGTCACCGGGCGTTGCGGCCAACGTTGGCCGCATGTTCCGGCTTACTGGATGATGCCGCCGCCGAGGCAGATATCACCGTCGTACAGCACGGCGGACTGGCCGGGGGTGACCGCCCATTGCTTGTCGCGGAAGGTCAGCGTGGCCTTGCCGTCGACGATGGGCGACAGGCTGCAGGCGGCGTCGGCCATGCGGTAGCGGTTCTTGGCAGCGTAGTCGCCGGCGGCCGGCGGCTGCGGCAGCGTCCACGACAGGTCGTCCATCTGCAGCGCCGGCTTCAGCAGCAGCGGGTGGTCGTGACCCTGCACCACGATCAGCTTGTTAGCGGCCATGTCCTTGCCGCCGACAAACCACGGCTCGCCGTTGCTGTCCTTGCTGCCGCCGATGTTGAGGCCCTTGCGCTGGCCCAGGGTGTAGAACATCAGCCCGACATGCTCGCCCACCACCTTGCCATCCGGGGTGATCATCTCGCCCGGCTTGGTGGGCAGGTAGCGTTGCAGGAATTCGCGGAACGGACGCTCGCCGATAAAGCAGATACCGGTGGAGTCTTTCTTGGCGGCGGTGGGCAGGCGGGCTTCCTCGGCCAGGCGCCGTACTTCGCTTTTGTGGATATCGCCCAGCGGAAACAGTGCCTTGGCCAGCTGGTGCTGCTGCAGGCGATACAGGAAGTAGCTCTGGTCCTTGCTTTGGTCCACGCCCTTCATCAGGTAATGGGTGCCATCTTGTTCCAGCTTGCGCGCGTAGTGGCCGGTGGCGATGCAGTCGGCGCCCAGTTCCATGGCGTAGTCGAGGAAGGCCTTGAACTTGATCTCTGCATTGCACAGCACGTCCGGGTTGGGGGTGCGGCCGGCCGAGTATTCCTTGAGGAAGTACGAGAACACACGGTCCTTGTATTCCTTGGCGAAGTTGACGATCTCCATGTCGATGCCGACGATGTCGGCCACGCTCATCGCGTCGAGCGCGTCCTGCTTGATCGAGCAGTATTCGTCGTCGTTGTCGTCTTCCCAGTTCTGCATGAACACGCCGATCACTTCGTGCCCCTGCTGCTTCAGCAGCCAGGCGGTTACCGACGAATCCACACCGCCGGACATGCCGACGACAATGCGTTTTTTACCCGTCACGGGGAAAATCCTTCCTTCCAGAGTGCAAGAGGCACCACCAGTGGTGGTGCCCCGAAATCTCGCGGCCAGGCATCGATCACCCAGTGTTCGGGGGCGTCGATGGCATCCAGGCCGACGGCGTAGTGCTGGTTGAACAGCAGCGGGGCGCGGAATACGGCCCCGGCAAGATGGTGGTAGTGCAGCCATTGCCGCGTATCCAGCAGTTGCAGCAGCTGCGCGACGTTGTGGCTGTGATCAATGCAGTCCATGCGCCCGAGGGTGCGGGCATCTTCGTGGTTGCCGCCACGGTCGGCGGCGATCGGCGCCTGTTGCGCCGCCAGCTGATAGTAGGCCAGCACCACGTCTTGCAGTGCGTTGCGCTCGTCGCTGGCGGAATCCGCCGCCTGCAAGCGCTGTTGCATCCAGCTGAGGGCATCCTCGCCCAGTTCAAGCCGCTGCTGCTGATCGCAACCGTAATGGTAACAGAGGGTTAGCTCGGCCGCACCGGCCGGCAGGGCGTGCAGCACCAGCCATAGCAGGCACAGCCACCCCCGACGCATGATCTAGTGGCCGTGATGGTGCAGCACGGACAGCGGCAAGCGCTGGCCGGCCAGGTAGTCGTCGACGCAGCGCCCCACCAGCGGGCTGCGCCAGATCGCCTGCTGCGCGCGGATCTCGTCCACGCTCAGCCACACCGCCTCGATGATGCCGTCGTCGAGCTGGCGGCCGTCAGGTTCGGCCGCCGCGTCGCAGGCGAAGGCAAAGCGCAGGTAGGTGATGTCGGCGCTGTCTTCCTTGTCCGCCAGGTAAATGCCGACCAGCGCGGTGGCGGTGGCGGGGTAGCCGGTTTCTTCCAGCGCCTCGCGCGCCACGGCGGCGAGAAGGGTCTCGCCATATTCCAGGTGGCCGGCGGGCTGGTTCAGGCGTACCCCGTGCGGGGTGTTTTCGCGCACCATCAGAAAGCGGCCGTCACGCTCGATGATGGCGGCGACTGTGGTATTTGGTTTCCATTGCATGCGGTGGGTCCTGATTCTAATTGACAATCGTTATCATCAAAATTTATTATTTCCGTACTGAGACTAATTCTTGATACGGGTGTCATTCATGTACGTCTGCCTCTGCCACGGTGTTACCGACCGCGAGATTCGTGCCGCCGTCTGCAATGGTGCCACCCGCATGAGCGACCTGGCAAAAGAGCTGGGGGTCGCCACCGAGTGCGGTCGCTGCGCCTGTGCGGCCAACCAGCTGCGCAAAGACACCCTGCTGCAGATCAGCGAGCCGGAACTGGCTGCTGCCTGAGTCTTATCCCGCCTTTTTAGTTCATTCTTTCTGCATTTTCAGCGCCCCCGCTCGCCTTGTACTGGCATGACTATGTGCCATAATCCACGCACTCTATCCCCTCAGGAGCTGCGTCCATGCAAGGCGACAAGAAGGTCATCAAGTACCTGAACCAGATTCTCAGAAACGAACTCACCGCCATCAACCAGTATTTCCTGCACGCCCGCATGTACAAAAACTGGGGCCTGAAGGAGCTGAACGAGCACGAGTATCACGAATCCATCGACGAGATGAAGCACGCCGACCGCCTGATCGAGCGCATTCTGTTTCTGGAAGGGCTGCCCAATCTGCAGGATCTGGGCAAGCTGTACATTGGCGAACACACCAAGGAAATGCTGGAGTGTGACCTGAAGCTGGAGATGGAAGGCATTCCGCTGCTGCGCGAGGCCATCCACTACTGCGAATCGGCCAAGGACTATGTGACCCGTGATCTGCTGGAAGACATTCTGGAGGGCGAAGAAGAGCACGTGGACTGGCTGGAAACCCAGCTGGGGCTGATCGAAAAGCTGGGGCTGCAGAACTACCTGCAAAGCATGATGGCCGACTGATCTGCTCGTTGTGGCAACAAAAAACCCCACCGTTTGCGGTGGGGTTTTTGCTTGCCGGGCGGATTACTGTGCGACAGAGGCATCTGCCGGCGGGGCTTCTTCGGTTTCCTGCCACGGCAGTGCCACTTTCTGCTGGTTCACGCGCAGTTCGCCACCGGTAAAGCGCAGCGAGGTGGAGAGTTGGCCGCCGTTGCGCTTGATCAGCTGCAGGTGTTCCCACTCCGACAACTGCGCATCCAGCAGGCTGCGCGCCAGGTTGTCCACCTCGTCCATGTTCGGCTGCTCTTCGGCGCTGGCATCCACGGTGAACAGGTTGCGTGCCTGTGCCACTACCAGGTTCTGCAGCGTCTGTTCCGGCAGCTCGATGCTGGCCTGGGCGGTAAAGCGCTTGAGGAAGGCAATCGGGTTCTTCAGGTCGGCATCCTGCAGCCCGGCCAGCGTCAGGCTGCCGTTGGCTTTCACTTCGCCATTGGGCATGCGCAGGTAGAAGGTGTTCACCATCAGCTTGGGGTTGTTCTTCAACAGCGGCAGACCCTGCTGCATGATGGTGTCGATGTAGCGCTTGCGCAGCTGCGCCGGGTCCTTGCCCTCGAACGGCAGACGCGACAGCGCATCATCGAGTTTCACCAGCGTCGGGCCATGCAGGTGGCTGGCGGACACATCCAGCTTCAGCGGGCCGTACACGCTGTCGTTGTAGGCAAAACGGTCAAAGTCCAGCTTGCCGCGGGTGTTGACGTACTCGTCCTGCTCGCTGGTCACGATCTGGTAACCCAGCTTGGACAGCTCCACATGCGACGGGCGGAACTCGCCGGACGGGTTGATGAACTCGCCCACGCGCACGCGGCCAACCAGGTAGATCAGCTCGTTGAGCTTGATGCTGTAGGGGATGGCCTCGTTCCAGTTGAGCTTGATGTTGTCCACCGTCAGCTCGCTGGTACCCAGCTTCACGCCGGTATTGCCCGGGCGCACCTGCGACAGGTATTTGATGCCGCTGAAGGCGAAGCGGCCCTTGGGACCGGCCTGCAACACAAAGCCCGGGGTGGTGGATTCCACGTTGTACTCACGGTAGCCGCTCTGGTAGTCCACCTTCAGGTTGAAGCCCTGCCAGTTCATCTTCACCCCGGCCAGGGTTTCTTCGTAGTCGAACTTGGGCACGCTGACGGTCAGCTCGCCACCGCCGGTCAGCCCCAGGCGGTTGATCACGGTGATTGGCTCGGCATCGCCGAAGAAGCGCTGCAGCGTCTTGCGGGTGCTGTCGCTCATGTCGAACTCGGTGCGCACGATGGCGCGCGCCGGGCGCAGGTCGAAATCGAACAGGCCGGGCAGCAGGCCATGCTTCACCTTGTGGTGATAGCGCAGGGTGCCGGCCAGCAGCGGGCGCAGGTTTTCCGGCAGCAGACCCAGATAGGGGCCCAGCAGCTGCTTGTTCAGCTCCAGCTCGGTGGTTTCCTCGGACGAAAACCAGCCGCGCTGATAGCTGTGCGACTTGATGGTGAATACCGACGACTGCGCAATCATGCGGTGCTGCTCGGCCAGGGTTTCTTCGGCCTTGAGGCCGGCCCAGTAGGCAAAGCCGCTGTACAGCGCAAAAGTGGCGACAAGGGCGCCACCACCCAGAATGAGATGATGCTTGGAGACGTTCACGGTCCGGCCTGGATAGACGAATGAAGCGGCATCTTACCCTACCTGTGGCGGCTTATGCATGATTGCCCAGCCGGCATGACTGCAAGTCACTGAAATTGGGTTGGTTTTTAGCGCTTCATTGCGTGTAAAATGATCAATCGTCTGTAAACCCTGAGGTTTGACTATCACATGGAATGGCTTAATGGTCTGATCGACCTGCCGTGGTGGGGCTACATCGTGGTTGCGCTGGTGCTGACCCACATCACCATTGCTTCCGTCACCATCTTCCTGCATCGCCACCAGGCGCACCGCGCACTGGATCTGCACCCGATTCCCAGCCACTTCTTCCGTTTCTGGTTGTGGCTGACTACCGGCATGGTGACCAAGCAGTGGGCCGCAATCCACCGCAAACACCATGCCCGCTGCGAAACCGCCGAAGACCCGCACAGCCCGCAAGTGCTGGGTATCAAGAAGGTATTGTGGGAAGGCGCCGAGCTGTACCGTGCCGCCTGCAAGGACCAGACGATCATGGACAAGTTTGGCCATGGCACGCCGGATGACTGGCTGGAGCGCAACATCTACACCGCGCGCAGCAGCAAGGGCATTCTGCTGATGCTGGGCATCGACGTAGCGCTGTTCGGCTTTGCCGGTCTGTCGGTATGGGCGGTGCAGATGATCTGGATTCCGTTCTTTGCCGCTGGCGTGATCAACGGCATCGGCCACTTCTGGGGCTACCGCAATTTCGAGAACGAAGATGCCGCCACCAACGTGCTGCCGTGGGGCATCCTGATCGGCGGCGAAGAGCTGCACAATAACCACCACACCTTCGGCACCTCCGCCAAGCTGTCGTACAAATGGTACGAGTTCGACATCGGCTGGATGTACATCCGCATGCTGGAGATCGCCGGTCTGGCCAAGGTACGCAAGGTCGCCCCCAAGCTGGTGCAGGGCGTATCGCGCGGTCAGCTGGATCTGGAGCATCTGCAGGCCATCATCGCCAACCGTTACGCCGTGGCCTCGCGCTACGCGCGTGAACTGAAGGCGGTGTATCACGCCGAAGTGGACAAGCTGCACCTGCCGGAGCTGGGCAACACCGATCTGGCGCGCAAGATGAAGATCTGGCTGAAGCAGGACGCCAAGGATACCCCGGCGGCGGAACGCGAACAGTTGGCCGCCGTACTGGCCAGCAGCCAGGTGCTGCACACCGTGTACACCATGCGTCAGGAACTCACCCGCCTGTGGGAGCGCTCGTCGCGCACCCGCGACGAACTGCTGGCTGATCTGCAGGACTGGTGCAACCGCGCTGAGGCCAGCGGCATCGAGGCGCTGCAGCGCTTTGCGCACAATCTGCGTAACGTGGCCGCCGCCTGATCGCGGCATGATTCCGACAACGCCGGCACTGGTTGCCGGCGTTTTTTTATTGCGTACAATGCGGCCAACCAGACAAGGAGCCTAATCCATGAGCATTCACCGTCACCTTCCGGGCAAACGCATGTCCGAAGCCGTCATCGTCAATGGCCTGATCTACACCGTACAGGTGCCGGAAAGCGGCCAGGGCGACGCCCGCGCACAGACCGCCGAGACCCTGGCGCTGGTAGACAAGGTGCTGGCCGAGCTGGGCAGCGACAAGACCCGCATCATCGAAGCCACCATCTTCATGCCGGATCTGAACGAATTCGACCAGATGAACGAGGCGTGGGACGCCTGGGTGGCCGAAGGCCACGCGCCGGTGCGCTGCACCGTCGGCGCCAAGCTGGCGCACCCGGACTGGAAACTGGAAATCCGCATCGTCGCCGCCGTGTAAGCAGCGCGGCAGCGTAAAAAAACAGGGCAAGGTTGCATACCTTGCCCTGTTTTGTTTTGCGGCCAACGTTGGCCGCAACGCTTATCAATGCCCGGCGTCCACCACCGGCGCGGCAGCGGCCCCCGGCTTGGGCGGGCGCGAGAACCACACCAGGCCGGTCACGATCACGAACAGGATCGCGCACAGCCAGAAGATCTCGTTGGCGCCGATGAACATGCCCTGCCGTGTCACATCGCGGGCAATCACCCCGGCTGCCTGCTCCGCGCTCATGCCCAGCTGCTGCATATTGGCCAGCGTCTGGCGGGTACCTTCGTCGTACTGGCTGAGGCGGTCGGTGAACTGCACGTGATGAATCGCTTCGCGGTGTTCCCACTGCCAGGTAAACAGCGAGGCGCCGATGGAGCCGGCCAGCGTACGCAGGAAGTTGGACAGGCTGGAAGCACTGGCCAGTTGCTGCGGCTTCATATTGGACAGCGTGATGGTGGTCAGCGGCATGAAGAAGCCGGCAATGGCGATACCCTGTACGAACTGCGGCCAGGCCATGTCGGCAAAGGTCATGTCCGGGTTGAAGGTTTCAAAGCGCCACCAGAAGCAGAACGCGAACATCAGCAGGCTAATGGTCACCACCACGCGCATGTCCAGCCGGTGCGCATTCTTGCCGATCAGCGGCGACAGGATCACTGGCAGGATGCCGATCGGCGCGGTGGCCAGGCCGGCCTCGGTGGCGGTGTAGCCCAGCTGGGTCTGCATCAGCAGCGGCATCAGCACGATGGCACCGAAGTACAGCATGAAGCTGAGGCTGACCGATACCACGCCGACACTGAAGTTGCGGTCCTTGAACAGCGACAGGTCGATCACCGGATGCTTGTCGGTCAGCTCCCACACCACCAGATAGGACAGGCTCAGCGCCGCCACCACGCCGTACAGCACAATCTCGCCGGAGTGGAACCAGTCCAGCTCCTTGCCGCGGTCCAGCATCATCTGCAGGCAGCCCACGCCCAGCACCAGCAGGATGAGGCCAACCTTGTCGATCGGCAGCTGCAGGATGGTGGTTTCGCGGTGGCGCAGCTCGCGCCAGGTCAGCAGCATCGCCACCACCCCCACCGGCACGTTGATGAAGAAGATCCAGCTCCAGTGCCAGTTGTCGGATAGCCAGCCGCCAAGGATCGGGCCGAAGATCGGCGCCACGATGATGGTCATGGTCCACAGCGCCATGGCGATGGCGCGCTTGTCCGGCGGGTAGCTCTGCAGCAGTAGGCTTTGCGACAGCGGAATCATCGGCCCGGCCAGCGCGCCTTGCAGCACGCGAAACAGGATCAGCAGCTCCAGACTGGGGGCGATGCCGCACAGCAGCGAGGCCAGCACAAAGCCGATGGTGGCGATCATGAACAGCCGCACTTCGCCCAGGCGCTTGGCCAGCCAGCCGGTGATCGGCACCGCGATGGCGTTGGCGACGCCGAACGAGGTGATCACCCAGGTACCCTGGCTGGTGGAGGCGCCCAGATCGCCGGAGATGGTGGGAATGGCCACGTTGGCGATGGTGGTGTCCAGCACCTGCATGAAGGTGGCCAGCGACAACGCCAGCGTTACCAGCGTGCGCGAGCGGCCTTCCAGCGGAGGATGAGCCATGCCGATGCTCCCTTACTTACCCAGGTTGGCCGCAATGATACCGGCCACCACACGGTCGGCTTCCTGCAGGCGCTGGTCGAACACGTTGGTGGCGAGCACCGGCTTGCCCTTCGGCGCGTTCTGCAGCAGCGGGCCATCCTGCTGCTGGGTATCCACTTCCACGCTCATCGACAGGCCCAGACGCAGCGGGTGGGATTGCAGTTCACTCGGCTGCAGGCTGATGCGCACCGGTACGCGCTGCACCACCTTGATCCAGTTGCCGGTGGCGTTCTGCGCCGGCAGCAGCGAGAACACGCTGCCGGTGCCGGCGCCCAGACCGGCCACCTTGCCGTGATAGGTGACATCGCTGCCGTACAGATCGGCATGCAGCGTTACCGGCTGGCCGATGCGCAGATCCTTCAGCTGTACTTCCTTGAAGTTGGCATCCACCCAGGCGCTGTCCAGTGCGGCGATGGCCAGCAGCGGGGTGCCCGCTTGCAGGCGGCTGCCCGGCTGTACGCTGCGGCGGGCGATGGTGCCGGCGATCGGGGCGCGGATTTCAGTACGCGACAGCGCCAGCCAGCTTTCGCGCACGGCGGCAGCGGCACGTGCCACCGCCGGCTGCTGCTCGACACTGCTGCCCAGCACCAGCGCGTGGCTGGCGTTCTTTTCTTCGCGGCCGGCCAGCAGCGCAGCTTCTGCCGCCGCCAGGTTGGCGCGTGCGGTATTGACCGCATCACGGGCGTGCTGCACTTCTTCCTGGGCGATGGCCTGTTCGCGGGCGGCCTGTTCGCGGCGTGCCAGATCGCCTTCGGCACGGGACAGATCGCTGCGTGCGCGTTGCAGATCGGCCTCGCGCTGCGCCAGCAGCGCATCGGCCTTGCTGCTGGTGGAGATCAGCTGCCGGCTCTGGCGCACGGCCTGTGCCAGCTCGGCCTGCGCGCGCTGGAACGCCAGCCGCGCATCGCTCTGTTCCAGTTTCACCAGCAAATCGCCGGCGGCCACCTGCTGGGTGTCGTCGGCATGTACGGCAACCACATTGCCGGCGATCTGGCTGGATACCGGCACCAGGTTGCCGGCCACGTAGGCGTCGTCGGTACTCTGGGTGTTGCGCAGGGCAAAGAACCAGTAGCCGGCGCCGACGATGCCGGCGACCACCAGCACGGCAGTCAGGCGGGTGAGGGCGGTGCGGCGGGCGTTGTTGGGGGTGGCTTGTTGTTCCATGTGCTTATTCCTTGTCGGCCGGGAGGCTGCCCAGGGCGCGCAGCAGCGCCGCCTGGGCTTGCAGGCGTTGGGTGCGGGTATCGAGTGTGCTCTGGCGTGCCTGCAGCAGGCGGCGCTGCTCGGCCAGGCCTTGTGTTGGCGCGGCCAGGCCGGCATTGACGCGGCCTTGTACCGAGCGGGCGGCATCGCTGCGCGCGGCAAGGTTGGCCGCAGTGGCGGTTTCGGCCTGCTGCAACGCCTGCAGATTGCTGCTGCGATCGGCGGTATCGCGGATGGCAGCCAGCAGGGTCTGGTTGTAGCTGGCCACGGCGTAGTCGTAGTCCGCCGTGCGGGCATCCAGGCGGGCGTTCAGTTCGCCATTGCTGAAGATCGGCAGGGTGACGGCCGGCAGCAGGCGTAGGCTGCGTGCACCGTAGCTGAACAGGTCGCTCAGCTCGTTGGAGGACAGCGCCGCCAGCGCATTCAGGCGGATGTCCGGGTAGAAGTCGGCCTTGGCGGCTTTCACCGTCTGGGCGCTGGCTTCCACCCGCTCGCGCGCGGCCAGAATGTCGGCACGCAGGCCGAGTTGGCCGGTGCCCAGTGCAGGCAGCGCCAGTTGCCACTGCGGCAGGCCGGTGGCACTCAGGCTGTCGATGGCGCTTTGTGGCTGTGCGGTGAGTGCCGCCAGCGCGTGACGGGCCTGCGCTTCGCGGATGGCGGCGCGCTGCACGCGCTCGTCAATTTCGGCCTGCTGCGCGCGGAACTGTGCCAGTTCATCGCCGGCACTGAGGCCGCTTTTCAGCCGCTGCTCGGCCTGGGCCAGTTGCTTGTGCGCCAGTTGCTGATCTTCCTGCAGCAGCAGCTGGCTTTGCTGCGCGCTGCGCCATTCCAGGTACTGGCTGCTGACCGCCCACGCCAGCCATTGGCGGGCATCGTCGGCTTCCAGTGCGGCGGCGCGCACCTGACCACGGCTGGCGGCCAGCTGGGCGCGAGTCTTGCCCCAGAAGTCGAAACGGTAGGACAGGTCGGCGCCAACCGTGGTCAGGTTGGTCCAGATGCCGGTCATGTGGCTGGGCAGGTTGGCGTGCTCGGAGATGCGCTCGCGGGCAAAGTTGGCGCTGCCGTTGATATGCAGGCCGTCGCTGCTGGCTACCAGCTCGCTGCCGGCGCGTGCGCTGCGCAGGCGGGCATCGGCCTGGCCCAGCGACGGGTGTTCGGCCAGTGCGCGGGTCAGCAGTTGCTGCAGCTGGGCATCGGGGATGCTCTGCCACCAGTTGGCGGCGATGGGCTGTGGCGCGATGTTGCTGCCGAGCGCTTCGGCGCTCAGTGCTTGGCTGGCCGGCGCGGCGACCTGCGGCGTGGCGCAGGCGGCCAGCAGCAGGCTGGCGGCGACGGCGAGCAATGTGCGTTGCGGGTTATATTTACGCATGTAATGATCACCTGCGTTACTATTGGTGGGTGAAAAAGGCAAGCGCAAGGCTTGCCTGAGTTACTGCTGCATGATGACACGTATCAAACGTTTGTCCTGTTTCCGTCTGTACGTGCGACCATGCTGCCGGCTAGTTTTCCAGCTTGGACAGCAGCTTGCGCAGCAGGCTGTCCAGCTGGCCCTTCTCCTCGACGCTGAAGTCCTGCCACAGCTCGCGCATGCGCTGGCGCTGCGGCGGCATCACTGCGGCGATAAAGGCCTGCCCGGCCTCGGTCAGCATCAGGATGGTCTTGCGGCGGTCGTCGGCGCAGGACAGGCGTTGGATTAGGCCGCGCTGGCACAGGTCGTCCACCACACGGGTGGCGTTGGTGCGCGAAAACGCCAGCGCATCCGACAGCTCGGATGGGTTGATGCGCTGCTCCGGCCGCGAGTACAGCACCAGCAGCGCCATCCAGGTGGTCTCGTTCATGTCGAACGGTTTCAACGATTCGTTGAAGTAACCAAGCAGATAGGGCTGGATGTGCAGGATCAGGCGCGTCAGCAGCACTTCTTCCCGCGGCGCGCCAGGCAGCTTGCGGGCGATGGTATCGGTGGCCTGCTCACAAGCAGTGAAGCTCTGGCAGGCGGGGCGGTTTTCTTGCATGGACGATATAGTAACGTGCGTTACTATTTTGGGCAAGTGGCAAGCCAGTGCTGCAGTTGCCGGGCGGCCGGGGTGAGCAAATCCGCCTGCTGGCAATCCAGTATCGTGTTTTCCGGCATTGCGCGCAGCCAGGTCAGCTGGCGTTTGGCCAGCTGGCGGGTAGCGGCAATGCCGCGATAGCGCAGCTCGTCGTAGTCGTAGAGGCCATCCTGGTATTCCCACGCCTGGCGATAGCCGACGCAGCGCATCGACGGCAGCTCCAGCGATAGGCCGGGGTAGCGGCTGCGTATTCGGGTAACTTCATCCAGAAAACCCTGCTCCAGCATCTGTTCGAAGCGCAGCGCGATGCGATCGTGCAGCCACTGCCGTTCTGGAGGTACCAGCGCCAGCCGCAGGCTGGCAAAGTTGGCCGCAGCGTCGCGGCCACGGGCAATCAGCTGCGACATCGGCACACCGGCCAGACGATAGATTTCCAGCGCGCGGCCGATGCGTTGCGAATCATTGGGTGCCAGCCGCGCGGCGGTGACGGGATCCACTGCGGCCAACTGCAGATGCATCGCCGGCCAGCCGATGGCGGCGGCCTGGGCTTCCAGCTCGGCTCGCAGTCCGGCATCGGCCTGCGGCAGGTCCGACAGCCCTTCCAGCAGCGCCTTGTAATACAGCATGGTGCCGCCGACCAGCAGCGGAATATTGCCGCGGGCGCAGATGTCGGCAATCAGCCGGTTGGCATCGGCATGGAACTGCGCCGCCGAGTAGGCATCGGTGGGGTCGATGATGTCGATCAGGTGATGCGGGCAGCTGGCCATTTCACTGGTGGTCGGCTTGGCGGTGCCGATGTCCATGTCGCGATAGACCAGCGCCGAATCCACACTGATGACCTCCACCGGAAAGTGCTGCGCCAGCGCCAGCGCCAGGCCGGTTTTGCCGCAGGCGGTGGGGCCCATCAGCAGCACGGCACGCAAAGAAGAGCTCATGAGGGCAAACACGAAAAAGTCAGGGCGCTATTGTCGCACAGCCGCGGGCGCGGCCACAGTTGGCCGCAGGCTTAGTCTGTGGCCAGCAATTGGCGCAGCGCGCGGATCACCAGCTGATGGTCCTCCCATTGCGGCAGGCCGGAGACGGTGACGGCGCCGATCAGCCCGCCGCCTTGCAGCTGCAGCGGGAAGCTGCCGCCATGGGCGCAATACTGGCCAGCATCGATATGTGGCTGCAGTTCGAACTCCCGGCCCTTGTCGCGCTGGTATGTGCCGAGGTACAGCGAGCTGTGGCCGAAGCGCAGCACGCTGTTGCGCTTGCGCGTGATCCAGTGAAGGTTGTCCTGGCTGGTGCCGGCCATGGCACAGCCGAACAGCTGCTGGCCGTAGGCATATACCTCGATGGCGACTGTCGCCTGCTGCGCTGCGGCCAACGTACGCAGCAGGCAGCCCAGCTGCCAGGCATCGTCGTAGCTAAAGCGGGGCAGTTGCAGTTCGGCTTCCTGCTGCAGTAGTTCTGGCAGGCTGGGGTGATGGTCCATGGCGATTCCGTATAGCAGTATGGTGGATACAAAGCGACAAGGCCCGGCGAAGCCGGGCCTTGTCAAACATACTGTGCTCTCGGAATGTAGGCCAGCGCTTACATCACCAGCTTGGCACCGATCAGCGCCATCATGATGGCCAGTGCCGGGCGCAGCCATTGTTCGGCTACACGGCGGGTCATGTGGCTGCCCAGCCAGATGCCCGGCAGCGAGCCGATCAGCAGCTGGCTCAGCAGGCTGTAGTCCATATTGCCCATGCTGGCATGACCCAGGCCGGCCACCAGGGTCAGCGGCACGGCGTGGGCGATCTCGGTTCCCACCAGGCGCGCGGTGGGCAGCAGCGGGTACAGTGCAAAAATGGCCAGCGTGCCCAGTGCGCCGGCACCGATGGAGCTGAGGGTGACGATCACGCCCAGCACCACGCCGGTAAATACGGTGGCTTTTATCGGCATATAACCTGCCGGCCGTTGCGGCAGCATACGGGTAAGCTGGCGCAGGATGATGGGCTTGAACAGGATCGCCAGTGCGGTGAGCATCAACGCAAAGCCCAGCATCACTTTGATCAGACTATTGGCGGCCTGGGTATCCAGCTTCATGACATGCAGAGCCAGTAGCGTCAGCAGCGAGGCCGGGACGCTGCCGGCAGCCAGGTAGCCGGTGATGCGCCAGTCGATCTGCTTGTGCTTCTGGTGCACCGCCACGCCGCCCATCTTGGTGATGCAGGCGTACAGCAGGTCAGTACCTACCGCGGTGGCCGGATTGATGCCGAACCACAGCAGGATCGGGGTCATCAGCGACCCGCCACCCACACCGGTAAGGCCCACGATAAAGCCTACCGTCAGACCTGCAATTATGTATCCCAGCTCCATGCCGTGCTTTCTGCCTGATTCATTAACTGGCAGTCATGCTAACTGATGGTGTTATTCCTCTTTAGACGAATTTAGAGATTGCTTATCCAGAAAATGAATAACACGCTGTGACGAGGAGATGCCGGGCCGGATTCAGGCGCCGGGCAGTTGTGCCGCCCATTGTGCCAGCGCTTGCAGAATATCCTGTTGCGCCGGCGTGGCCTGCTCGCCCAGGCGGGCAAGGTCGGCCTGGAAGTTGGCGTGGCTACGGCCGCCAGGTTGGCCGCTGCTCAGTTTTTGTGCGCACCAGGCCTGCCAGTGGCCGGCCTCTGCTGCCGACAGACTGTGCGGAAAGTTGCGTGCGCGATAGCGCCACAGCAGGCGGCTAAGCTGGCTGTCGTCAAATGCGGGTTGTTCTGCGGCCAACTGTTGCGCCGATAGCTGGCGCAGGCGGTTCAACTGGCGGCGGTCGTGATTGCTGACAAAGCCGCCGTACAGGTTTTCGTCGACATCGGGGATGGTGGCGGCTTCGCGCTGATATACCTGCTGCCACAGCGCATCCAGTCGCGGCAGGGTGGCGGCGATGGCGGCGTGGCGTTCGATCAGCGCCATGTCGATGCCCAGTTCCGCGGCACGAGCCGGGCTGAGCACGCGCAGGTCACTGACCACAAACGGCGACTTGTTGACGTGCAGCCCTTTCACCGGCAGCCGGCTCACGCCCTCCGGCAGCGCATCGTTGCGAGTGAACATACGCAGGCGCGCTTCATCCGCGCTCAGGCCCAATAGTTCGGACGGATCATGTGCCAGGTCCCACACCAGGACTTCGTTCTTGTTACTGGGGTGCTCGCCCAGCGGCCACACGATGGCCAGATTGCCGCGGGCGGTGCCGAACATGCCGGAGACGTGGATCAGCGGCCGCGGCGCATGCAGCGACAGCTGGTGGCGCACGCTGTCTTTCTGCCGCAGCGACAGGCAGAAGGCAAACAGCTTGGGGTGGCGTTGGCGGATCAGCCGCGCCAGCGCGATGGTGGCGCGTACGTCGGACAGCGCATCGTGCGCCGCCTCGTGCAGCAGGCCATTGGCAGCAGACAGGTGCTCCAGCTTGAAGCTCACCTGGCCGTCCTCATGCCGTGGCCATTCGATGCCGTCCGGACGCAGCGCGTAAGTGGCGCGCACTACATCCAGCAAATCCCAACGGCTGCAGCCGTGTTGCCACTCCCGCGCGTATGGATCGATCAGGTTGCGCCAGAACAGGAAGCGCGTCACTTCGTCGTCGAAGCGGATGGAGTTGTAGCCCACGCCAATGGTGCCCGGGGTGGCCAGTTCCTGTTCGATGGCGGCGGCAAACTGGTGTTCCGGCACCCCGCGTTTGGCGCACAGCTGCGGCGTGATGCCGGTCAGCAGGCAGGCTTCCGGTGCCGGCAGGTAATCCTGTGTCGGCTGGCAATACAGCATTACCGGTTCGCCGATTTCGTTCAGCTCGGCATCGGTACGGATGCCGGCAAACTGCGACGGGCGGTCGCTGCGCGGTACCGCGCCAAAGGTCTCGTAATCAAGCCAGAAGAAGGTGGGCTGGGTCATGGTGGCAGGGGCGGCGTGAGCGAAACGGCGATTGTCGCACTGCCGTCCGGTGGCGGCCAATATTGCGGCCAACGTTGGCTGCATGGCGGCGCACGGAACTTTGTGGGCCGGGCGCTGACCAATTACCCGGACGTCGTTCAGACGTTTCCTCCCCTGATCGTTTCATGCATTTGGCCGAACCTGCGTGCGGGTTCGGCATTCTTTTTTGTTCACTTTAGAAAATTTGCGCGTGAAAGCGAAGCAACGCCAAGCTGTGGTGCATGATTTGTGTTGCTGCGCAGCATTGGTGCGTGCCGTAGTCGGTACGTTGCGGTAACTGTGCGAGAAAAAGCTTGATGCAAGCTGGTGACAGCAGCGCGATTGACTGCTAAGTACTTGAAATGGATGGTTTCTGAGCGACGGGCAAAAAAAATGCGCGGGGTTTTATGCCCGCGCCAAGTCTACAAAGGAGAAATAGAGGAGAAACTATCAAGAAGCAATTGCTGCATCTCAACGAGTTCGGATTATCCCGATCATGGTGCATGGTGTCAATGTATACAATTTACACAAGCGCAAAAAACATAACATTTTGTCGCGCCGTGAACACAAATTTGTTTGAAAGTGAAAATCGAGCGCTTGCTTGTGCGGCAAATTAGGCCGCTTGCCTCCCTTCTACCGGCAAGCTGTGCGACAATATCGCCTTTGCCGAATCCGACATCCCTTGGCCCTGCAATGAGCGATTTCACTCCGGTTTTGCCCGATCCGCGCCAGTATCCCGAATCTTCTCCTTCTAATATGTTGATCCATCACGCCGAGGCGATTGCCAAGGCCGTGACCGAGGACGACCGCGAGCTGTGGCGCGACAACCTGCGTGCGCGCATGGTTGAACTGCTGGAGCGTGAAGAGCTGTTGTCGCTGTCGGTTGCGCTGGCGATGGTGTCCTCGCAGCAGATCTACCAGATTCTGTGGGATGCGCTGCGCGATGCCGCCGAGCGTCCGGACAGCGGTCGTCACGCGGTGGTGTTCGCCGTGCCGGTGGTGCTGGTGATCGGCAGTAAAAATAAGGTCACCCTGCCGGAGCGTATTGCCGACGTGGACCGCTTGAATGCCATCTTCCGCGAGCACGGCGTGTTTGCGCCGGGTGCCGAGGTGTTCCTGTCCGGCAAGCTGCTGCACCCGGACTCGGTGGTAGCCATCAGCTCGTCGCAAATCTACCGCTACAGCCGCCAGCTGGCCGACGCCGCGCGCGGCCTGCCGCTGGAGTTGCCGGCCGCCGCCATTACCGCCAAGGACGAGGGCGTGTTCCTGCGCTACCTGTTGGGCGTGGCGATTCGCGAAGAAGGGGCCGAGCCGCCAGTGAAGCTGGGTGGCAGTGTCGGCGCCTGGGGTGTGCCGCTGATGAAGTTCCTTGGCGAAGAGCTGAAAGCCGACGGCGTGACGCTGTTCCCGATTCCGCGCGTGCCGATGCCGCTGATGCAGGCCATTGTTGCGGCCAACCAGGCGCGACTGGAAGTGGCGCTGCAGGTATTTGCCAGCACGCAGATCCGCAAGCTGCGCGACCAGGGCGAAGAACCGGTGGCCATTATCTCTGCCCACGACAACGGTGAGTTGCACTTCACCATCTCCGCTGCCGGTAATGAAAAGGACTGGGGTGGCTTTGTGTGGCCGCTGGCCGCACAGGACGTGGTGGGGCAGATCGAAACCACCTTCCGCATCCTGATGCTGGAATGCCAGGTCAATGATGTGCGCGTGGTACCGCAACTCCAGCCGGAAGAACAGAACGGCATCCCGCTGTTTTTTACCGCCGACGACTGGCCGGTAGCTCGCACCTTGCAATAAGTATCTGAAATGGCGAACAGAAGATGAATCGGATTCATGCTTCGTTCGCCATTTGTTCATTTCGGCTTACGCCCGGAATGCAGTAAAATTTCCCGATCCATAACCCTTTGATGGAACTGTCAACGATGTTTGCTGATATCAATATCGCCCAGTACGACCCGGAACTCGCCGCCGCTATCGCCGGTGAGGTGCAGCGCCAGGAAGATCACATCGAGCTGATCGCCTCGGAAAACTACACCAGTCCGGCGGTGATGGAAGCCCAAGGCTCCCAGCTGACCAACAAGTACGCCGAAGGCTACCCGGGTAAGCGTTTCTACGGTGGTTGCGAATACGTTGACGTGGTAGAGCAGCTGGCCATCGATCGCGTGAAGCAGCTGTTCGGCGCCGAGTACGCCAACGTGCAGCCGCACTCCGGCTCGCAGGCCAACCAGGCGGTGTACTTCTCCATCCTGAAGCCGGGCGACACCGTAATGGGTATGAACCTGGGTCACGGTGGTCACCTGACCCACGGCTCCCCGGCCAACCTGTCCGGCAAGCTGTTCAACATCGTGGCCTACGGCCTGAACGACAAGGAAGAAATCGACTACGACGACATGGAGCGCGTAGCGATGGAAACCAAGCCGAAACTGATCATCGGCGGCGCTTCCGCTTTCGCGCTGCGTTTCGATTTCGAGCGCATGGGGCAGATCGCCAAGAAATGCGGTGCCTACTTCATGGTGGACATGGCGCACTACGCCGGTCTGGTCGCCGCCGGCCTGTATCCGAACCCGGTACCGCACGCCGACTTCGTGACCTCCACCACCCACAAGACCCTGCGCGGTCCGCGTGGCGGCCTGATTCTGGCCAAGGCCGAGTTCGAGAAGTCGCTGAACAGCAACGTGTTCCCGACCCTGCAGGGCGGTCCGCTGATGCACGTGATCGCCGCCAAGGCCGTGGCATTCAAGGAAGCGCTGACCCCGGAATTCAAGGAATACCAGGCGCAGGTGATCAAGAACGCCGACGCCATGGCCAAGGCCCTGGCCGAGCGCGGCCTGCGCATTGTGTCCGGCCGTACCGAGAGCCACGTGTTCCTGGTGGACCTGCGTGCCAAGGGCCTGACCGGCAAGGCAGCTGATGCTGCACTGGGCAAGGCACACATCACCGTGAACAAGAACGCCATTCCGAACGATCCGGAAAGCCCGTTCGTGACTTCCGGTATCCGTATCGGCTCGCCGGCCATTACCACCCGTGGCTTCAAGGAAGACGAAGCCCGTATCGTCGCCAACCTGGTGGCCGACGTGCTGGACAATCCGAACGACGAAGCCGTGCTGGCGCGCGTGGCCAAAGAGGCTACCGAACTGTGCCACCGTTTCCCGGTGTACAAGAAGTAAGTCGTTACCACACGACTGACAAAGCGGCCCGCGTGGCCGCTTTTTTGTTGTGCTGTCGATGCCGGGATGGGGTGGCGGTGGCCAGCAACAATCATCCGGTTATATTCAAGTGCTGCAAAATTCCAAGGCGAATTTTGCAGCTAACTTAATGATTTTTTATGGAAAATTATCTGCTGGCGGGAATAAGGGTTGGCCGCAGTGCGGAACAGCCCGGCGCAAGCCGGTATAATGCGCCGCATCAAGGAGAGCGTGATGACCCTGCCCCAATTCAAGTATCTGGAAGACTTTGTCGGCAATACCCCGCTGGTGCGCCTCAAGCGCATGGCCGGCAATAGCAGCAATGTGCTGCTGGTGAAGCTGGAAGGCAATAACCCGGCCGGCTCGGTGAAGGACCGCCCGGCGCTGTCGATGATCCGCCATGCCGAGGCGCGCGGCGAGATCAAGCCGGGTGACACCCTGATCGAGCCGACCAGTGGCAATACCGGTATTGCGCTGGCGATGGCGGCCACCATGATGGGCTACAAGATGATTCTGGTGATGCCGGAAAACTCCAGCCAGGAGCGAGTCGATACCATGCGTGCCTACGGCGCCGAGGTGATCCTGACGCCGAAGGCGCTGTCCATGCCCGGTGCCATCGACGAGGCACGTCGCATGGAGGTAGCCGGGGTTGGCCGCATTCTAGACCAGTTCGGTAATCCGGATAATCCGCTGGCGCATATAGAAGGTACCGGTCCGGAAATCTGGCGCGATACCGCCGGCACGGTGACGCACTTCGTGTCCAGCATGGGCACCACCGGCACCATCATGGGTACCAGTACCTATCTGAAGCAGCAGAATCCGGCAATCCGCGTGATCGGTGTTCAGCCGCAACCCGGCAGCCAGATCCCGGGCATCCGCAAGTGGGAAGACGAGTACCTGCCCAGTATCTGCGACTTCTCCCGCATTGATGAACTGTTGCTGGTCGACCAGCAGACCGCCGAGGACACTACTCGTCGCCTGGCGCGCGAGGAGGGTATCCTGGCCGGTCCGTCGTCCGGTGGTGCGCTGGCAGTGGCGCTGCGTCTGAATGAGCAGCTGCAGAACGCGGTGATTGTTTCCATCGTTTGCGACCGTGGCGACCGTTATCTGTCCACCGGCCTGTTTTCCTGAATCAACGTTGGCCGCAGTTTGCGGCCAACCCTGATGTGCACACACCATGTCCCAACACGTATTCTCACCGCCCGGTGACGGTTCACTCAGTCCGCGATCCTGGTATCAGGCTGCCAGTCAGCAGCCGGGCTTCATTCACGACGCCGCGCAGGCGGCCGCCATCGAGCGGCTGGATGAGCTGTGGCAGGCGCTGCAGGAGTTCAAGGACAAGCGTAACCGCTTCCTGGGACGCAGCCTGCGCAAGCCGCCGATACCGCGCGGCCTGTATTTCTGGGGTGGGGTAGGCCGTGGCAAGAGCTTCCTGATGGATGCCTTCTATAGTTGCGTCGGCTATCGTCGCAAGCGGCGCGTGCATTTCCATCACTTCATGGCCGAGATCCACAAGCAGTTGCGCACGCTGTCCAGTGAAGCTGATCCGCTGCAGACTGTGGCCGAGCGTATTGCGCGCGATGTGCGCCTGCTGTGCTTCGACGAGTTTCATGTCAGCGACATCGCTGACGCGATGATGCTAGGGCGGCTGTTCACCGCGCTGTTCGAGCATGGCGTGATCTGCGTGATGACCTCCAACTACCCGCCGGACGAGCTGTACCCCAACGGCCTGATGCGCAGCAATTTCCTGCCGACCATCGCGCTGTTGAAGGCCAATCTGGATGTGATCAACGTCGATGGTGGCAATGACTACCGGCTGCGCGAGCTGACGCGCGAGCCGTTGTTCCTGGTGCCGGGCGGTGAGGATGCCAGTGCGCGGCTGACGGTGATGTTTGAGCGACTGGCCGGTGCAACACCAGAGTTGCCGCATGTGCTGGAGGTGTTGGGGCGAGAGATTCCACTCAAGCGCCATGCGCCGGGGGTGATCTGGTTCGATTTTCGGGCCATCTGTGACGGGCCGCGGGCGCAGACCGACTACCTGGAAATCGCCAGCGAGTACCACACCGTGTTCGTGTCGGATATCCCGAAGCTGGAGGCGCGCGATGCGGCGATTGCCCGCCGGCTGACCTGGCTGGTGGATGTGTTCTACGACCACCGCGTCAAGCTGGTGGCCTCGAGCGCGGTGCCGGCGGAGGAGGTGTATACCGACGGGGTGCAGGCCAGCGAGTTCTTCCGCACGGCCAGCCGGCTGACCGAAATGCAGTCGCAGAGCTATCTGCAGTTGCCGCACCTGGTGGACAACTTCAAGATCGGGGACGGGGTGATCGAAACCTGAGTTGGCGCTCCGCCAAACGACAAGGCCGCAGCATGCTGCGGCCTTGTGCTTTCATGCGGCGGCTTATTGTGTGCCGAGCGGGACCAGGAGTGGCTGGTAGCCCAGTTCGCGCAGGCGCTGCATGGCTTCTTCTGCTTCCGCACGGGTGCGGAACGGCCCCAGTTGGACGCGGGTCTCGGTACGGGCGCTTAGACCGTGTTTTTTCAGGTCGGATACCAGCTTTTCGGCATTGCCCGGACTGGCGAACAGGCCGAGCTGCAGCTGGTAGCCCAGCGATGGCTGGTGGTTGTTGCCGGGTGTCAGGGTTGGCATGCGGGCCGGGGCGGGTAACGGGGTCGCTTTGGCGGCGTCCTGCGTTACAGTGCTTTGGCCGACTGGTGCGGTGCCGACGCTCTCGGTGAGGGGCGTAGTGTGCTTGTTGCTGCTCTGGGTCTGTGCCGTCGCCGGTTTGGCCGTCGGCATCAGCGGCGTGGTGGCAGGCTTGGCCGGTGCGCCGGCTGCTGCCAACGGTGGGCGGCTCTGTGGTGCCGGGGTGGCGGCTTGTGGGCTGCCGGGCTGTGGCGCGGTCGGGCTGCCGGCGGCAGGGGCATGGCTGCCATCTGCCTGCGGTGCGGCTACGGCGGGGGTGCTGGCGGCCAGCGGTGCACTGCTCTCCGGTAGCTGAGCAATCACCAGTGCCGGCGCCGATGCCGCATCGTTCTTGCTGACGATGCGACCGGAGCTCAGCGGCGTGCTGCTGCTGGGCGGGGCGGTTTTCTCATCGCCGCTGAACGATTCCAGCACCGGAATCGCGGCCAGTGCCACGGCAACCAGGCCACCGGCGATGGCAAGGCGTTTGCGCATTTCCGGGCTCAGCCCGGTGGAGGGGAGATCGCTGTGCTGCTGGGGGTCGTTGGGCGTGGGCTTCATCGCGTCTTGAATTCAGTGCAGCAAAGGCTGGTGAACGCTGGTAAGATTACGGGTTCCTCAAAATTGGGTGACCCGCAGGCTCGATTGTGAGCCTGTCAAGTGTAACCATTTCGCTTGTAAACAGGGAGATTTTATATGGCAATCGAACGTACTCTTTCCATCATCAAGCCGGACGCAGTAGCCAAGAACGTTATTGGCAAGATCTACGACCGTTTTGAATCCGCCGGTCTGAAAATTGTTGCTGCCAAGCTGAAGCAACTGTCCCGTGCTGAAGCCGAAGGCTTCTACGCCGTGCACAAAGAACGTCCGTTCTTCAACGACCTGGTGAGCTTCATGATCTCCGGTCCGGTGATGATCCAGGCGCTGGAAGGCGAAAACGCCGTACTGAAGAACCGCGAACTGATGGGCGCTACCGATCCGAAGAAAGCTGAAGCCGGCACCATCCGCGCCGATTTCGCCGATTCCATCGACGCCAACGCCGTACACGGTTCCGACAGCCTGGAAAACGCTGCTATCGAAGTAGCCTATTTCTTCGCTGCCACCGAAATCGCTGCACGCTAAGCTGTATCCGGCGGCCGCCTGTGGCGGCCGCCATTATTCAGAGTATTGCCATGAAGACCAACCTGCTCGACTTCAACCTCCCCCAGCTCACCGAACACTTTGCCGCCATGGGCGAAAAGGCGTTTCGTGCCAAGCAGATCATGCGCTGGATGCATCAGATGGGCGAAGCCGATTTCGACGCCATGACCGACATCGCCAAGGGGCTGCGTGCCAAGCTGCACGACACGGCCATTGTGGGCGTGCCGGAGCTGATGGTGTCGCAGGAGTCGGAAGATGGTACCCGCAAGTGGCTGCTGGATGTGGGCACCGGCAACGGTGTCGAGACTGTGTTCATCCCCGAGGATGACCGCGGCACCTTGTGCATATCATCTCAAGTGGGCTGTGCGCTGGAGTGCACTTTCTGCTCCACCGGTCGTCAGGGCTTCAACCGTAATCTCACCACCGCCGAGATCATCGGCCAGCTGTGGTGGGCCAACAAGGCGATGGGGGTTACCCCCCGCAACGAGCGCGTCGTCTCCAACGTGGTGATGATGGGCATGGGCGAGCCGCTGGCCAACTTCGACAACGTAGTGTCGGCGCTGCAGATCATGCTGGACGACCATGGTTATGGCCTGAGCCGCCGCCGGGTGACGGTGTCGACCTCCGGCATGGTGCCGCAGATGGATCGTCTGAAAGAAGCTTGTCCGGTGGCGCTGGCCGTCAGCTTGCACGCCTCCAACGACCGCATTCGCGATGAAATCGTGCCGCTGAACAAGAAATACCCGCTGAAGGAACTGATGGCGGCTTGTCAGCGCTACCTGGTGAAGGCGCCGCGTGATTTCATTACCTTTGAATACGTGATGCTTGACGGGGTCAACGACAGACCGGAACATGCGCGTGAACTTATCGCGCTGGTGCGTGACGTACCGTGCAAGTTCAATCTGATTCCGTTCAACCCGTTCCCGAATTCCGGCTACGAACGTTCCAGCAACAATGCCATTCGCGCCTTCCGTGAGATTCTGCAGGAGGCCGGCTTTGTGGTAACCGTGCGCAAGACCCGAGGCGACGATATCGATGCCGCCTGCGGCCAACTTGCCGGCCAGGTGCAGGACAAGACCCGGCGCCAGGAAAAGTGGATACGTATTAGCGAGGAAAGGTCCTGATGATCAAGACACGCGTCGTTGCTTTGTTACTGGCGGGCCTGCTGGCCGCAACGCCAGCCATTGCCGCCTCCGCGCCAGCGCGCGAACTGGCGCAGACGCGTGCCTTGCTTGCCATCGAGTACATGAAGTTCGGCAACATGCGTGTTGCCATGGAAAATGCCGAGCTGGCCATTTCCACCGATCCGAGCTTTCAGTCCGGCTACCTGGCCAAGGCCTTGATCCTGACGCAGCTGGGGGTGGAGAAAGAGGCTGATGCGGCTTTCCAGCAGGCGCTGCGCATTGATGCGCGCAACCCCGAGGTCAACAACAACTACGGCAACTTCCTGTGTAGCCGTGGCCGTTTTGATGACGCCCTGCAAATGTTCGACCGCGCGCTGGCTGATCCTTTCTTTGCCGCGCCACAGAGCGCCATGGTGAACAAGGCGCTGTGTCTGGAACGCATGCAGCGTACCGACGAAGCCAACCAGCTGCTGTTGGCCACGCTGCGTCGGGTGCCGAATGACCCGACGGCGCTGCGTGAGCTGACGCGCTTTGCGCTCAATGGCAGTAATGCGCAACTGGCCGAGTTCTACTATCAACGCCTTGGTGTCGATGAACGCCGCGCCAGCGCTGCTGACCTGTGGCTGGGGGTGCGCCTGGCCAAGCTCAAGCACGACGAGGGTACGCGTGAACGTTTGTCGGCGCAGCTCAAAAAACGCTTCCCGGATAGTCCCGAAACCCAACAGCTTTTAAGTGGAAACTGATTTCAGCATGCAGCCTCAGGATTCGACTTTGTCTCCCGCCCAACAGATTGGCCAGCAACTGCGTGCCGCACGCGAGGCGCAAGGCCTCAGCCTGCTGGATGTGGTTGATCGTCTCAAATTGTCGCAGCGTCAGCTGGAAGCCATCGAAGCCGGTCAGTTTGACCGCCTGCCCGGTGTGACTTTCGTCCGTGGTTTTGTACGTAACTATGCGCGTTTTCTGGAACTGGACAGCAGTGGCCTGATGGCTCAGCTGGATGCGCAGTTTCCGCAGGTAAAATTAGAGCCGGCACCGCTGGCGACCGCTGCAGCGGAGGTGAAGCCTGCCGGCAGTGGCAAGGGCTGGCTCTGGCTGGTACCGCTGCTGCTGGCCGGTGGTGCGGTCGGGTGGTGGCAATTCAGCCAGCAGCCCGCGTCTAGCAGTGAGCCACAGGCACTGCAGCTGGAAATGACCACGGCGAGCACACCGCTGGCTGAGAGCAGCGTGCCGTTGACCGAGGTGAAAGCCGACGCCAGTGCCGCGCAGGCTGCACCACTGGTGGCCAGCGCGCCGGCAGTCGTGTCGCCAGTGGCCGCCCCGGCCAAAATTGCCGCATCGGCGCAGGTCGCCGCCGCCGCGGGTGAAAAAAGTGTGCGCCTGACCACGCGCCAGGAGTCCTGGGTGACGGTGACCGATGCCAGTGGCAAGCGCCTGATTTACGGCTTGCTGCCGGCCGGCAGCGACAAGCAGGCGACTGGTGTGCCGCCGTTCAAGCTCACCATCGGCAATGCCGCTCAGGTCGAGCTTGCCTACGACGGTACTGCCGTTGATCTGAAGAGCAAGATTCGCGGCACTACCGCCAAACTCGAACTCAATTGAACATCGTGATGGACGCAACAAGCAAACGCCGCCCGACCCATCAGGTTGCCATTGGCCACGTGCTGGTCGGCTCGCAGCACCCGGTGATGGTGCAGTCGATGACCAATACCGATACCGCAGATGCCGCAGCCACTGCGCAGCAGGTATTTGAGCTAGCCCAGGCCGGCTCCGAGGTGGTACGCATTACCGTCAACAGCCCGGAAGCGGCGGCCAAGGTGGCTGAAATCCGTCAGCGGCTGGATGACATGGGCAGTGATGTGCCGCTGGTGGGCGACTTCCACTTCAACGGCGAGCGATTGCTGAAAGAGTTTCCGGATTGCGCCCGTGCGCTGGCAAAGTACCGTATCAACCCGGGCAACGTCGGCAAGGGTGTCAAGGGCGACGAGAAGTTCGCCTACATGATTCGTACCGCCATCGAATACGACAAACCGGTGCGAATCGGCGTGAACTGGGGCAGCCTGGACCAGGCGCTGCTGGCTCGCATGCTGGATACCAATAACCATGCGGCCAACCCCAAACCACTAGAAGTCGTGATGCGCGAGGCGCTGATCGTTTCCGCGCTGGAATCCGCCGATAAAGCGATGGAGCTGGGGCTGCCGGCGGATCATATCCTTTTGTCGTGCAAAGTCAGCAATGTGCAGGACCTGATCACCGTATACCGTGATCTGGGCGGTCGTTGCCAGTTTCCGTTGCATCTGGGCCTGACCGAGGCTGGCATGGGCAGCAAAGGCATCGTTGCTTCCAGTGCCGCGCTGGCAATACTGCTGCAGGAAGGCATCGGCGATACCATCCGTATCTCGTTGACCCCACAACCGGGCGAAGCGCGTACCAAAGAAGTAGTGGTGGCGCAGGAACTGTTGCAGACCATGGGGCTGCGCTCGTTCACACCGCTGGTTACCGCCTGTCCGGGCTGCGGTCGCACTACCAGCACTTTCTTCCAAGAACTGGCTGACAGCATCCAGAGCTACCTTCGCGAGCAGATGCCGGTGTGGCGCCTGCAGTATCCGGGGGTCGAGGACATGAAAGTAGCGGTGATGGGCTGTGTGGTGAACGGCCCTGGCGAATCCAAGCTGGCCGACATCGGCATCAGCCTGCCGGGTACCGGCGAGGTGCCGGTGGCGCCGGTGTATGTCGATGGCCATAAGGATGTCACGCTGAAGGGCGACAATATCGCCGCCGAGTTCAAGGCCATCGTCGACAACTACGTGTTGACCCGCTACGGCGAAGGCGGAGCCAAGCGCCGCGAGCTGGTGAGCCGCACCATTCCGATCAAGTCGCTGTGACAGCGGCCAACCTGTAAAGAATCTGACTGTTTCCGGAACGAGTAATGGCACAAAAAATACAAGCGATTCGCGGCATGAATGATGTGCTGCCCGCAGAGTCGCATCAGTGGGAATACTTTGAAACGGTATTGCGTGGCTGGCTGCACGATTACGGCTACCAGAACATCCGTACCCCGATCGTGGAAAGCACGCCGCTGTTTGTGCGCTCGATCGGTGAAGTAACCGATATCGTCGAAAAGGAAATGTATTCCTTTACTGACGGCCTCAACAATGAGCCGTTGACCATGCGCCCGGAAGGCACTGCTGGCACCCTGCGTGCGGTGGTGGAGCACAATCTGCTGTACAACACCACGCAGAAGCTGTGGTACATGGGCCCGATGTTCCGCCATGAGCGCCCGCAGAAGGGTCGCTATCGTCAGTTCCACCAGATCGGGGTAGAGGCGCTGGGCATGAATGGCCCGGACATCGATGCTGAAATCATCGCGATGACCGCCGAACTGTGGCGCCGTCTGGGGCTGGCGGACAGTGTGCGTCTGGAAATCAATACGCTGGGCAACAAGGAAGAGCGTGCCGCACATCGTGAGGCGCTGATCCAGCATCTGGAAGCGCATCTTGATATTCTCGACGAAGATGGCAAGCGTCGCCTGTACAGCAATCCGCTGCGCGTGCTGGATACCAAGAACCCGGCACTGCAGGCCATGGCGGATGCCGCGCCGCGGCTGATCGATTATCTGGGTGAGGCGTCGCGCCAGCACTATGAAGGCTGGAAGGCGTTGATTGGCGCACTGGGCATCACCTACGTGGAAAACCCGCGTTTGGTGCGTGGCCTGGATTACTACAACCAGTCGGTGTTCGAGTGGGTGACCACCGAGCTTGGCTCGCAAGGTACCGTGTGTGCCGGTGGCCGTTACGATGGCCTGATCGAGCAGCTGGGCGGCAAGCCGGCGCCGGGTATCGGCTTCGGCATGGGCATGGAGCGCGTATTGCTGCTGTTGGCCGAAAAAGGCCTGTTGCCGGCGCGCCGCAGTGTGGATGCTTTCATCGTCAATCAGGGTGAGGGTGCCACCGCCTATGCCATGCAGCTGGCACAGCAATTGCGCCAGGCCGGCATGAGCGTGGTACAGCACATGGGCGATGCCAGCTTCAAGTCACAAATGAAAAAAGCCGATGGCAGTGGCGCCGTGGTGGCGCTGATCATCGGCGAAAACGAAGTGTCTGTCGGCCAGGTAGTGGTGAAACCACTGCGTGCCGAGCTGGCACAGGAAACCGTTGCTGCGGCCAACCTGGTTGCCACGGTTGCCCGCTTCAAGGCTGAATAAGGGGAAGGCCATGGCCTACGACTTGCAGGAACAGGAACAGATCGACACGCTAAAGGCGTTCTGGGCGCAGTGGGGCAAACTGATCGGTGGCGCCGTGCTGGCAGTGTCGCTGGGTTTTCTCGGCTTCAAGGGCTGGCAGTATTACCAGCGTAGCCAGGCAGAGGCAGCGGCTGTGATCTACAGCCAGCTGGAAACCCAGCTGCAGGGAGCCAAACTCGATCAGGTCAAGTCAACCGTTGCCTTGCTGCAGCGTGACTACCCGTCGTCCGCGCTGTCGTCCAATGCCGCCTTGTTGGCTGCCAAGCTGGCTTTCGAGCGTAATGATCTGGGCTTTGCTCGTGCTCAGCTGAAGTGGGTGCTGGCACAGCAGGGTGATGAGGTGGTGATGGCAGTGGCGCGTCTGCGCCTGGCCACCGTACTGCTGGATGAAAAACAATACGATGCCGCTCTGGCCGAACTGTCCCAGCCACGTCCGGCCGCTTTTGACAGCCAGTTCCTCGACCTGAAGGGTGATGTACTGGTGGCGCGGGGTGATATCAGCGGTGCGCGCGAAAGCTACAAAGCTGCTTTGGCCAAAGCGGCGCCTGATGCGCCGGCACGCGACTTTATCCAGACCAAGCTGGATTCCGTGGGGAACTGATATGAAACGTTACTTGCTTGCTACTGCCATTGCCCTGCCGCTGCTGTCTGGCTGCGCTTCCTGGTTTACCGGGGAAGATGCCTATCAACCGACCCCGCTGGCCGACATCAAGCCGGAACAGGCACTGCGAGTGAAGTGGCAGGTGTCGGTACCGGAGGCCAAGAATGGCCTGTTTCCGCCGTTTTACGATGCAGGTACGCTGTGGGTAGCGGGTGAGGATGGCGAGGTCAAGGCACTGGAGGCGCTGACCGGGCGCACCATGCAGACGCTGGATCTCAAGCTGGACTTGAGCGCTGGCTTGGCGGCCGCTGACGGCATGCTGTTTGTCGGTACCCGCAGTGGAGAGCTGCGGGCGGTGGATAGCAAATCTGGCAAGGTTATCTGGCACCAAAACCTGACTAGCGTGCTGGCAGAGCCGCCACAGCTGGCCAGCAAACTACTGGTGGTGCGTGCCGGTGATGGCCGCGTGACGGCGTTTGATCGTGCCAGTGGCCGTCAGCTGTGGACGCAATGGCAGCCGTTGCCATCACTGACCGTGCGGGCTACTACCCCGCAGCTCAAGGCCGAAGGCGATGATGTACTGTTGTCCGGTGAAACCGGCGGCAAGATTTCCGTGTATGCGGTAGAGCAGGGACGCCAGTTGTGGCAAGCCACAGTGGCTTCGCCGCGCGGTGCCAGCGAACTGGAGCGCGTGACCGACGTGGTCAGCCAGCCGGTATTTGATGGTCGCCGGGTATGCGCAGTAGCATTCCAGGGGCGTACCGCCTGCTTCGAGGCGCGTGGCGGGCAACTGTCCTGGGCGCGGGATGTCGGCAGCAGCCGTGGTCTGTCGCTGGATGCCAGTGCTGTATACGTGACGGCAGAGGATGGCGCGATCTGGGCATTCGACATTGAGTCCGGTCGCAACTTGTGGAAACAGGACAGTTTCCGCTATCGCAATGTCACCGCACCGGTGAAACTGGGTAGCCAGTTGCTGGTGCTCGATGGCGAAGGCTATGCACACCTGCTTTCGCCTCTTGATGGACACACGGTTGGCCGCAGCAGGCTTGACGTCAGCGGCACCATGAGTCGCCCGCTGGTACTGGGCGATACCGCCTATGTGTACGGCAAAAACGGCACGCTGGCTGCACTGACCCTCTAAGCTGTAAAAGATGAAACCAACTATTGCCCTAGTGGGCCGCCCCAATGTGGGCAAATCAACCCTGTTCAACCGGCTGACCCGCTCGCGTGATGCGCTGGTGGCGGATCAGCCGGGCCTGACCCGCGACCGTCACTACGGTCACGGCCGTGTCGGTAGCAAGCCGTACCTGGTAGTGGATACTGGCGGCTTCGAGCCGGTGGTGGATGAGGGCATCCTGTTTGAAATGGCGCGGCAGACGCTGCAGGCAGTGGACGAGGCCGATGCCATCGTGTTCCTGGTGGATGGCCGTACCGGCCTGACACCGCAGGACAAGATCATTGCCAACCGTTTGCGCCAATCCAAACAGCCGGTGTTCTTGGCCGTGAACAAGGCCGAAGGCGTTAACCACGCGATGGCTGCTGCCGAATTCCACGAGCTGGCGCTGGGCGATCCGTACACTATTTCCGCCTCGCACGGCGATGGCGTGCGCGAGCTGGTGGAAATGGTACTGGAGCAGTTCCCGGACGCCGAGGAAGAAGAGAAGGTTCATCACCCCAAGTTCGCCATTATCGGCCGCCCCAACGTGGGCAAGTCCACGCTGGTGAATGCGGTGCTGGGCGAAGAGCGCGTGATTGCTTTCGACCAGGCCGGTACCACGCGCGACAGCATCTATATTGATTTTGAGCGTGAAGGCCGCAAATACACCATTATCGACACCGCTGGTGTACGTCGTCGTGGCAAGGTCAACGAAGCCATCGAGAAATTCTCGGTGATCAAGACCATGAAGGCGATTGAGGATGCGAACGTGGCGGTGCTGGTGCTGGATGCGCAGCTGGATATTTCGGAACAGGATGCCACCATCGCCGGTTTCGCGCTGGAAGCCGGGCGGGCGCTGGTGGTGGCGGTTAATAAATGGGATAACCTGGAACTTCAGCAAAAGGAAACCATCAAGCGTGATGTACTGCGCAAACTGGGTTTTCTGGAATTTGCCAAGTTCCATTACATCTCGGCGCTGGAAGGCCGCGGGGTAGGCGACTTGTTCAAGTCCATCGATGATGCCTACAAGGCGGCGATGAGCAAGTTGCCGACGCCAAAATTGACCCGCATCCTGCAGGTGGCTACCGAGCGTCAGCAGCCTCCACGTGCTGGCACCGTGCGACCGAAGCTGCGTTATGCGCACCAGGGTGGTATGAACCCGCCGATCATCGTGATTCATGGCAATGCGCTGGACCGGGTTCCGGAAAGCTACACCCGCTACCTGGAAGGCATGTTCCGCAAGGCTTTTCATTTGCAAGGCACGCCGCTGCGGGTACAGTACAAATCGAGTGACAACCCGTTTGAGGTCGAAGCCACAGGCGGCAAACCAGGTTTGATGCGCCACAAGGGCCTCAAATAGTCGGCTGGAATTTTTTATGCTACAAAGACTGCTAGCACCAGCCCGCTTGAACCGAATTACAGAAACTCTTTGAAATTGGAGAACAAAAAATGAGCGCCAAAGGGCAAATGTTACAAGACCCGTTTCTGAACATCCTGCGTAAGGAACACGTGCCGGTATCCATCTACCTGGTAAACGGTATCAAGCTGCAGGGTCAGATCGAGTCCTTTGACCAGTATGTCGTTCTGCTGAAAAACACCGTGACCCAAATGGTCTACAAACATGCCATTTCCACAGTGGTACCGGCCCGCCCGGTAAGCATCCCGCACGAGCACCACGTTGCCAAGCCGGAAGCACAGGACGCCTAACTTTTGCTTCATCTCGGGGGCTGGTCGATCATCAGATCGGCCAGCCCCCATTTCTTGAAAGTCCCCCCGAGTGTTTGACCGTCCCGACCTAGGTGACCAGGCAGTACTGGTATGTCTGGATTTTGGTGAAGCCGACTATGAAGAAGGCGTTGCCGAGTGTGTGGAACTGGTAAAGGGCGCCGGCGTGGGCGTCTGTGGCATTGTGCGCGGTAAGCGTCAGCGGCCGGATGCCGCCTTGTTTGCCGGCAAGGGCAAGGTGGAGGAAATCGCGGCCATGGTGCGTGCCACCGAGGCCAATGTGGTGATTTTCAACCATGACCTCAAACCGATCCAGGAGCGCAACCTGGAGCGGGCAATGCAATGCCGCGTGGTCGATCGCGTCAGCCTGATTCTGGATATCTTCGCCCAGCGTGCGCGCAGCCATGAAGGCAAGCTGCAGGTGGAACTGGCGCAACTGTCGCACATGGCTACCCGCCTGGTGCGCGGCTGGACCCACCTGGAGCGGCAAAAGGGCGGTATCGGCCTGCGCGGCCCGGGTGAGACCCAGCTGGAAACCGACCGCCGCCTGTTAGGTATCCGTGTCAAGGCGCTGAAAGAGCGGTTGGCCACGGTGCAGAAGCAGCGCAAGACCCAGCGCAAGGGGCGAGCGCGCTCCGGAGTGGCCTCGGTATCCATTGTCGGCTACACCAACGCCGGCAAGTCCACGCTGTTCAACGCGCTGACCAAGGCCAATATCTATGCGGCCAACCAGTTGTTTGCCACGCTGGATACCACCAGCCGCCGCTTGTATATCAATTCGGAAGTATCGATTGTGCTGTCGGATACCGTCGGTTTTATCCGCGATCTGCCGCACTCGCTGGTAGCTGCGTTCCGCGCCACGCTGGAAGAAACCATTTCTGCCGATTTGCTGCTACACGTGGTGGACTCGGCCAGCGAGATGCGCGACCGTCAGGTGGAAGAGGTCAACAAGGTGTTGCACGAGATCGATGCCGCCGAGGTGCCGCAGCTACTGGTGTGGAACAAGACCGACTTGCGCGAACTGCCTCCGGAGATCATTCGCGACGAACATGGTGTCGTCATCGGCGTGCGCGTATCGGCGTTGACCGGGGCCGGCCTGGAACTCCTGCGGGAGGCCATTGCCGAACGCGTGTCGGGAACGACAGCAACGCACTTTCAACAAGAAGACACCTATGGCACAGAATGACAATAACCGTGGCCCCAATGACGGGCCGCCGGATCTGGATGAAGTTTTCCGGCAACTGAATGAAAAGTTATCTCGCCTGCTAGGGGGCAAGCCGCGGCAGCCACAAACGCCCAATGGTGGCAATGGCGGCCCACGCATGACCGGTGGCATGCGTTTCGGTGCGGCAGGCCTGCTGCTGGTGTTGGGCGGCTTATGGCTGGCCAGCGGTTTCTACGTGGTGGACGCCCGCGAAGAGGGCGTGGTGCTGCGTCTGGGCAGTTACAGCCGTACCAGCGAATCCGGCTTGCAGTGGCATGCGCCATACCCGTTCGAACAGGTGGAGATCGTCAACCTTACCCAGTTGCGCAGCGTGGAAATCGGCTATCGCAGCAATGCCAAGAACCGGGTGAAGGAAGAGTCGCTGATGCTGACCGAGGACCAGAACATCATTGATGTGCAGCTGTCGGTGCAGTACGACGTGAAGGACGCGCGCGACTTCCTGTTCAACAATCTGGCGCTGGAAGAAGACGCGCAGGATGTGGTGAAACAGGCGGCAGAAACCGCGATTCGTGAAATAGTTGGCCGCAACAAGGTGGACTTCGTCCTGAACGAAGGCCGCACCCAGATCGCGGCGGAAACCCAGCGCATCATGCAGCAGATTCTGGATCGCTATCGCATGGGCGTGCGGGTGGCCAAGGTCAACATCAATGATGTGCAACCGCCGGAAGCGGTGATCGCCGCCTTTGACGACGCGGTGAAAGCCGGTCAGGACAAGGAAAAGCTGCGCAACGAAGGTCAGGCTTACGCCAACGAAGTGGTGCCCAAGGCCCAGGGCTTGGCATCGCGTCTGTTGGCCGAGGCCGAAGGCTATCAACAGAAAGTGGTGTCTACCGCCGAGGGTGACGCCGCCCGCTTCCAGAGCGTGCTGGCCGAGTACAGCAAAGCCCCCAAGGTGATGCGTGACCGCCTGTATCTGGACATGATGCAGCAGGTGCTGAGCAACAGCAGCAAGGTGTATGTGGACCAGAAGGCCGGCAATAACCTGCTGTACCTGCCACTGGACAAGCTGATGCAGCAGAGCGGTCCGGAACGTGCTGCCGAGCCGAAAGCTCCGGCCATTCCGCAGAGCGACAGTCAGCCTGCCCAAGCGCCACGAGCGCACACCGAACGCGAAGTCATTCGCGGCCGCTAAGAGGATAAACAGATGGAACGCATGTTTCCCGTCATTATTGCCATCGCCGCGGCCCTGCTGCTGGCGGCCGGTTCGCTGTTTACCGTCGATCAGCGTCAGTTCGCCATGGTGTTCCAGTTTGGCGAAGTCGTCAGCGTTATCAAGCAACCGGGTATCCACTTCAAAATCCCGCTGATGCAGAACGTGCGCTATTTCGACCAGCGCATTCAGACCATCGATCCGGAGGCGCCTGAGCTGTTCAATACTCGCGAAAAGAAAAACGTGCTGGTAGATAGCTTCGTCAAATGGCGCGTGATCGATGTCGAACGCTTCTACAAGAGCGTGGGCGGCAACGATACCGTGGCGGTGCAGCGTCTGCGCCAGACCATCAACGATGGCCTGCGTGCCGAGTTCGGCCAGAAAACCGTGGCAGATGTGATTTCCGGCAAACGCGATGAGGTCATGGAAATTGTCCGCAAGCGTGCCGATGGCGAAGCGAAGAAGATTGGCGTGGCCATTCTCGACGTTCGTCTCAAGCGCGTGGACTTCCCGGAAAAGATCAGCGACTCGGTGTTCGAGCGCATGAACTCCGAGCGCCGTACCGTGGCCAACCAGCTGCGTAGTGAAGGTTCGGCCGAGGCCGAGCGCATCCGTGCCGATGCCGACCGACAGCGCGAAGTGGTGCTGGCGGAAGCCTACAAGAAAGCCCAGCAACTGAAGGGCGAGGGCGATGCCAAGGCGGCGGCGATCTATGCCCAAGCCTATGGCAAGAACCCTGAGTTCTACGCCTTCTGGCGCAGCATGGAGGCCTACAAGCAGACCTTCCGCAACAAGAGCGACGTGATGGTGCTCGACCCCAGTTCGGATTTCTTCAAGTATTTCAAGCGTGCGCAACCGGGTTCACGCTGATACAATTTGGGCTGACATTTAGGCACGTTGGCCGCAGGCCGCGCTGCTGAATAACAAGGCGGGATCCTGAGTCCCGCCTTTTCTTGTGTGTAAGGCAAAATGCGCAACTGGCTGTTACCCGAACATATCGCCGACATCCTGCCGGCAACCGCGCGCCAGGTGGAAACCGCCAAGGCAGCGATGCTGGAGCTGTTCCGCGTGTCCGGCTACGAACTCGTGCTGCCGCCGCTGGTGGAGTACGCCGACGCGTTGGTGTCTGATGATGACGCCACGCTGGATCTGAAAACCTACAAGCTGGATGACCATCTGTCCGGCCGTCAGCTCGGTCTGCGGGCTGACATTACCCCCCAGGTAGCGCGTATCGATGCGCATCTGCTGTCTTCGCGCACCGGTGTTACCCGCCTGTGCTACGCGGGTAGCGTGGTGCATGCCCGTCCGTCCGGCCTGATGAGTTCGCGTGAGCCGCTGCAGGTGGGGGCCGAGCTGTATGGCTACGCCGGCATCGAGGCCGACGTGGAAATCATCGGCCTGATGCTGGACGCGTTGCAGCAGGTTGGCGTGCAGCAAGTCCGCCTTGACGTGGGCCATATCGGCATCTTCCGCGGCTTGGCCGCCGCCGCCGGGCTGGCCGCCGATGTGCGCCAGGAGCTGTTTACCGCGCTGCAGGCCAAGGATGTGGCGACCGCCGCCGAGCTGGTGGCTGGCGTCGCCGAACCGTATCGCAGTGCCTTCCTGGCGTTGCCGGAGCTGTACGGCCCGGCCAGCGTGCTGGAAAAGGCACGCAACCGTCTGCCGTCGCTGCCGGAAATCGAACTGGCGCTGATGCAGCTGTCTGCCATTGCCACCGCCGTGGGCGAGCGCGTGCAGATCAGCTTCGATCTGGCCGAGCTGCGCGGCGATGCCTACCACACCGGCCTGATGTTTGCCGCTTACGCACCGGGCTGGTCCGAGGCACTGGCGCGTGGCGGCCGCTATGACAACGTTGGCCGCCGCTTCGGCCGTGCGCGTCCGGCTACCGGCTTCAGCCTGGATCTGCGCGATCTGGTGCGCATCCTGCCGCAACGCGATAGCGCGCAGGGCATCAAGCTGGCCGCGCGCCTGCTGCCGCAAGCCGCTGCCAAAGTGGCCGAACTGCGCGCCGCCGGCGAACGCGTGATCATCGATTACCTGGGCGAATCAGCCGATGCACTTAACTGCGACCGTGAACTGCAGGTCGTCGCCGGTGAGTGGCAGCTGGTCCCTTTCAAATAATTTGAACTTGAAACAGAAGAGGTTTTTTCCAATGTCCAAGAATGTCGTGGTGATCGGTACCCAGTGGGGTGACGAAGGCAAGGGCAAGATCGTTGACTGGCTGACCGACCACGCGCGTGCCGTGGTGCGCTTCCAGGGCGGTCACAACGCCGGCCACACCCTGTGGGTCAACGGCAAGAAAACCGTTCTGCGCCTGGTACCGTCCGGCATCCTGCGTGAAGGCGTGGATTGCTTCATCGGCAACGGTGTGGTGCTGTCGCCGGAAGCGCTGCTGAAGGAACTTGATGAACTGGAAGCGGCCGGCGTCAATGCCTCGGCACGCCTGAAGATCGCCGAAGGCTGCCCGCTGATCCTGCCGTACCACGTGGCTCTGGACCAGGCGCGCGAAGCCGCGCTGGGCGCCGGCAAGATCGGCACCACCGGCCGCGGTATCGGCCCCTGCTACGAAGACAAGGTGGCCCGTCGCGCACTGAAGGTGATCGACCTGTTCAACCCGGAACGCTTTGCGGCCAAGCTGAAGGAAAACGTAGACTACTACAACTTCCTGCTGACCAATCTGCTGAAGGCCGAGCCGGTAAGCTACGAAACCATCCTGGCCGATACCATGAAGCTGGCCGAGCGCATCAAGCCGATGGTGGCCGACGTATCCCGCACCCTGTACGACATGGACAAGGCCGGCATCCCGATCCTGTTCGAAGGCGCGCAGGGCACCCTGCTGGACATCGACCACGGTACCTACCCGTTCGTGACCTCGTCCAACTGTGTGGCCGGTGCGGCCGCACCGGGTGCCGGCGTGCCGCCGCAGATGCTCAACTACGTGCTGGGTATCGTGAAGGGCTACTGCACCCGCGTGGGTTCCGGCCCATTCCCGAGCGAGCAGGACAACGAAGTTGGCGCCTTCTTGGCCAAGCAGGGCAACGAGTTCGGCTCCGTTACCGGCCGCCCGCGTCGCTGTGGCTGGTTCGATGCCGCCGCGCTGAAGCGCTCCATCCAGATCAACGGTGTATCCGGTCTGTGTGTGATGAAGCTGGACGTGATGGATGGCCTGGAAGAGATCAAGCTGTGCACCGGCTACATGCTGGATGGCAAGCTGGTCGACATCCTGCCGTTCGGCTCCGATGCGGTGAGCAAGTGCGAGCCGGTATACGAAACCCTGCCGGGCTGGACCGACTCCAGCGTCGGCGCCAAGCGCTGGGAAGACCTGCCGGCCAACGCCCAGGCCTATCTGAAGCGTATCGAGGAAGTCTGCGGCGCACCGGTAGACATCGTCTCCACCGGCCCGGACCGCGAAGAAACCATCGTGCTGCGTCACCCGTTTGGCCTGTAAGCCACGCGTTGTGCAGTATGCAAAAGGCACCGTCGAGAGACGGTGCCTTTTTTCATGCGCCAAGGTTGGCCGCATGGCCTGCTGCGGCCAACCTTGAGCACGCCGGCGCTCGGTTAGCCGGCTAGGCGATCATGGTGTCGGTTGTGCCAGCCAGGCCGCCGCCTGCTGCCGGGTGCGGGCGTTGTGTACCTGCGTGAAGCCGGCCTGTTGCAGCTGGCGGCAGGCAGCGGCGCTGCGCATGCCACTGGCGCAGTACAGCACCAGTGCCGGCGGCTGGCTGGCCCGCAGGCGGCTGATCTGGCTGCCCAGCTGTGCCAGCGGGATGTTGATGGCACCCGGTGCGTGGCCAGCGGCGTATTCCGGCGGCTCGCGCACGTCGATCAGCAGGGTGCCGACTGGCAGGGTGGGCGGTGCGGCGGGGGCAAGCAGTTGTTTCAGCCATTGCAGCATAGTGGTGTCTCACTCCAGATGGGCAGGGGGTTAGTGGCCGACCGTGCAGCTAGCCTGCTCCGGCACGCCCAGTTTTTTCAGCAGCATGGCCAGCGGGCAGAAGTTGCTGAGCGAGAACTGGAACAGGTTGGCGCCGACGAAGGTGGCGAGCCACAGCCAGTATTTGCTGACGAACAGCGGGCTGGCTTCGGCGCCCAGCGCCAGCGACAGCAGGATCATCAGGCTGGCAAAAAAACGGATGGCTCGTTCGATTGTCATGGTTGGTGTCCTTTCAGTGTTGAGTGCACCTCGAAAAACTCCCGCTTCCGTCGCGATACTACGTTGCTCACGAAAAATTTCTCCTTACATATCAAACATATGCTGCGTCGAAATTTTTCGCTCGCGCCTTGTCTCGCTTAGAAATCAGGGTTTTTCAAGGCGCCCTTGTGTGTCTGCGGCCTGGCCGCGGAAATCGATGTAGTAGAGCAGGGGGATCACCACCAGCGTCAGCAGGGTGGAGACGAAAATGCCGAAGATCAGCGAGATGGCCAGGCCGTTGAAGATCGGGTCATCGAGGATGAACAGTGCGCCTATCATTGCCGCCAGGCCGGTGAGCGCGATGGGCTGCGCGCGGGTGGCGGTAGAGCGCACCACCGCGGTGGCGAAATCCATGCCGCCGGCCACTTCCAGGCGGATGAAGTCCACCAGCAGGATGGAGTTGCGCACGATGATGCCGGCCAGCGCGATC
>CAMLGD010000004.1 GCA_946479405.1 uncultured Vogesella sp. | reverse complement strand
TTCCTGCCAAACTACACCTACACCTATAGCGGCAGCACTGGTTGCACTGCCACGGCGACTTACAACAGCAACAGCTGCAATCCCACGCTGGGGGCGGCACGGATTTATATCCTCAATTTTGGTGACGGCTCGGCCTACAGTGATACCACTGACACGCAAGCGGGCTGGGCGTTGACCGACCGCTATGTGTCGGCAGGTACTGGTTTCCTGGGGGATCCGACTGTGGCTACCCAGGTCGACAGCAATGGTAATATCGTCAACGTGCCGCTGTTCGGCCTGATTTCCGATCCTGGCGGTTTGTCCGGCGGTCTGGGAAACAAGACCCGCGCCAAGGTGTACTGGTACGAACTCACCGACTAAATCCGTTGTCTACCGGCATCGCCAGCAGTATGCGATGCCGGTTTTGCTTTTATCGCCGGGTGCGATTGCTCATGCGATAGGCATGCTGTTTGCCAGCTAAGTGCTGGTGGCGCACGCCACAACTGGTATACAATCCCGCGCGAATGTTGTCAGCTAACAGAACCTGTGCTTCGTCTCAGGGTCAGGTTTGCATAACCCTGTGAAGAATTCCATGAAAGACAAAGCTAAAGTGGCTAACGAAACCGCGCTGGGTGCAGCGCTGAAGAATGCGGTACAGAGTCTGAGCAAGAAAAGCCAGACCGAAATGATTGCCGCCCACGTGTACGCCAAGTACGACGTGTTCAAGCAGTTCCGCCCGCTGGCGCTGGGCATCCACGAAGTGCTGATCGCCGCACTGCCGCAGTTCGATGCCCAGCTGGTATCGCGTGTACTGGCCAACCACTGCCGTCGTCAGCGCTATCTGAAGGCGCTGGCCCGTGGCGGCAAGCGTTTTGATCTGGCGCTGAAAGCGGTAGGCGAGGTAACGGCCGAAGAAAAGGCAGCTGCCGAGCGTATGTGTCAGGCACGCGCCGACAAGGTTGCGCCGAAAGTGGCGGCCGCGCCGGTGATGGATGCTCCGGCAGCCGACGCTCCGGTTGCCGACACTGCCAGCGAAACCAGCGCCGAATAAGCCTGTCAGGCTTGGCAACAACACCGGCCGCGTGCCGGTGTTGTCGTTTCTGCTGCGGCCAACGTTGGCCGCAGCTAGCGTTAACTACTGCTGATGCTGGCTGATTGTCGGCATTGCGCCAGCAGCCAGTTACGCACGCTGTGCAGCGCCGGGCGGGCCTCGTCCGGCTTGCTGGCCAGCGCATAGGCGTAACCGCTGTGCCACGGTGGCGAGAACGGCGCCACCACCTCGCCCTCCGCCAGCTCGCGTGCCAGCAGGGTGATATCGCCCAGGGTAATGCCGTAGCCTTGCAACGCGGCGTTCATCGCCTGATCCAGGGTGTCGAATACCGTGCCACTGCGATAATCCACTGCCGTGGCGCCACGGAAAGCCAGCCACTGTCGCCAGTCTCGCTTGTCGTGCGAAGGGTGCAGCAGCGGGTAGTGGGCCAGGTCGCTTTCCTGCGTTAGCTGGCGGTCTATCTGGCGCAGTAGTCGCGGCGAGATCACCGGCGTCATTACCTCTTCGAACAGCAGCTGTTCATTGTCACTTAGCGCCCCCAGCGGCTTGTAGACGATAGCCAGATCCACGTCCTCCTGCGCAAAGTTCACCGCGTGCTCATGCACGCCGGCCAGCTGCACCGGGATGTCCGGCGATTGCGCGGCAAAGTCGCGCAGTGCCGGCAGCAGCCAGCGCACCACGCAGCTGGGCGCCTTGATGCGGATCGGCGAAGTCAGTGCCGCTGCCGCATCCATGCCTTGCTCCAGCACCTGGAAACCACGCTGCACATGGCCCAGCAGCAGCTCGCCCTGGGCGGACAAGCGCAGGCTGCGCGCATAGCGGTGGAACAGCGGGTAGCCCAGATGCGCTTCCAGCTGTGCCACCTGCTTGCTCACCGCGCCCTGGGTCAGGCACAGCTCGTTGGCGGCACGGGTAAAGCTCTGGTGGCGGGCGGCGGCTTCGAACACCGACAGCGCGTACAGGGGGGGGGTCTTGCGCGGCATGCATGCATCCCATGACTGAATTTTTCTCAGCCATAACATGCCGATAAATCGTTTGTCGCACAAGGGGCGATGGCGTTGAATAGCGCAACAACACCACACCACGGCGAGACATCATGCACACCCCGATTGCCCAACGTTCCAAGCTGCCCCACGTCGGCACCACCATCTTCACCGTGATTGGCCAGCTGGCCGCCAAGCACCAGGCCATCAATCTGTCGCAGGGTGCGCCCAATTTCCCGTGCAGTGCCGAGCTGATCCGCCATGCCCACGAGGCGATGCAGGCCGGCCACAACCAGTACGCGCCGATGAGCGGCCTGCCGGCGCTGCGCCAGGCCATCGTCGACAAGGTGGAAGCGCTGTACGGCCAACGTTACGACGTGGACAGCGAAGTTACCGTAATGGCCAGCGCCAGCGAGGCGCTGTTCTCGGCGGTAACGGCGCTGGTGCATGAGGGCGACGAGGTGATCGTGTTCGAGCCGGCCTTCGACAGCTACATCCCGATGATCGAGTTGCAGGGTGCCACCCCGGTGGTGATCAAGCTGGCGGCGCCGGAATTCGCCATCCCGTGGGATGAAGTGGCGGCGCGTATCACCCCGCGTACCCGCATGATCCTGCTCAACACCCCGCACAACCCCACCGGCACTGTGCTGTCCGCCGCCGACGTGGCACGGCTGGAGACCATCACCGACGGCACCGACATCGTGGTGCTGTCCGACGAGGTGTACGAGCACGTGGTGTTCGACGGCGAGCTGCACCACAGCATGAGCCGCCACCCAAGGTTGGCCGCACGCTCGGTGGTGGTGACCTCGTTTGGCAAGACCTTCCACGTCACCGGCTGGCGCGTCGGCTACTGCCTGGCACCGCAGGCGCTGATGGACGAAATCCGCAAGGTGCACCAGTTCGCCATGTTCGCCGCCGACACCCCGATGCAGTACGCGCTGGCCAAGCTGATGGCCGAACCGCAGCACTACCTCGGCCTGTCCGCCTTCTACCAGCAAAAGCGCGACCTGCTCAGCAGCGCGCTGGCAGATTCGCCGCTCAAGCTGATTCCCAGCCGCGGCAGCTTCTTCCTGCTGGCCAGCTTCGCCCACCTGTCGGACGAGAGCGACAGCCGCTTCGTGCAGCGGCTGATCGTGGAGCACGGCGTGGCCACCATCCCGGTGTCGGCGTTCTACCGCGACGGCACCGACCAGCGCGTGATCCGTCTGTCGTTCGCCAAGGACGATGCCACCCTGCTGGCCGGCGCCGAGCGCCTGTGCCGCATCTGAGGAGCGCCGCATGAGTCAGGCCTTTACCGCCGCCGCCATCCAGATGGTGTCCGGCAACGATCTGGCGGCCAACCTGGACCGCGCCGAGGCGCTGGTGGCTGAGGCAGCCGCGCAAGGTGCACAGCTGGTGGCGCTGCCGGAATACTTCTACCTGATGCCGGCCGACGAGCAGGCGCGGCTGGCCATCACCGAGCCGTTCGGCGCCGGCCCGCTGCAGCAGCGAATGGCAGCGTTGGCCGCACGGCATGGCATCTGGCTGCTGGCCGGCACCCTGCCGCTGGCGGGCAGCCAGCCGCAGCGCTTCTGCAACAGCAGCCTGCTGTTCAACCCACAAGGGCAGTGCGCGGCGCGCTACGACAAGATTCACCTGTTCGGCTTTGACGATGGCAAGGAGCGCTACGCCGAGGCCGACACCATGCAGCCGGGCAGCGAGGTCACCAGCGCCGACACGCCGTGGGGCAGCATGCGGCTGTCGGTGTGCTACGACCTGCGCTTCCCCGAGTTGTATCGCCACGGTCCGGCGCCGGCGATCATCACCGCCCCGGCCGCCTTTACCCACACCACCGGGCAGGCACACTGGGAGCTGTTGCTGCGCGCGCGCGCGGTGGAAAACCTCGCCTTTGTCATTGCCCCCGGGCAGGGCGGCGTGCATCCGGGCGGCAAACGCACATTCGGCCACAGCATGATCATCGACCCGTGGGGGCAGGTGCTGGCCTGCCACGACGAGGGCGAGGGCATTGCGCTGGCCACACTGGATCTAGACAGGCAACAGACCTGGCGCACGCGCCTGCCGGCGCTGCAACACCGTCGCATCAACAGCTGATAACAAACATGTCTTCAAAGGAGAATCACATGAAACGCAAGATCGCATTCGCTGCACTGCTGCTGTCCCCGCTGTTCGTCCAGGCTGCCGACAAGCTGCTGATCGCCACCGACGCAACCTACCCGCCGTTCGAGTTCGTCGATGCCGCCGGCAAGGTGGCCGGCTTCGAGGTGGACTTCGCCTACGCCGTGTGCAAGGCGATGCAGACGCCGTGCGAAGTGATCAACCAGCCGTGGGACGGCCTGATTCCCGGTCTGCAGGCCAAGAAATACGACGCGATCATGTCGTCGATGAACATCACCGACAAGCGCCACCAGGTGGTGGACTTCAGCAAGGTGTACTACCTGATGCAGAACCGCTTTGTCGGTCGCAAAGGGGCGCAGCTGTCGGCCGACCTGAAGGGCAAGGTGATTGCGGTGCAGACCGGCACCCCGCAGGACAGCTATGTCAGCCAGTACTTCAAGGCGGCCACCGTCAAGCGCTACGTCAATGCGCAGGACCCGATGCTGGAGCTGACTTCCGGCCGCGCCGACTTCACCTTCGGCAACACCGTGCAGCTGCAGAAGGGCTTCCTGGATACCGCCAACGGCAAGGCGTTCGCCTTCACCGGTCCGGTGTTCGACGGGCGCAAGGACAAGGTGCTGGGCGAGGGCGTGGCGGTAGCGCTGCGCAAGAGCGATGGCACGCTGAAAGAGCGCTTCAACAAGGCGATCGATCAGGTGAAGAGCAGCGGCGAATACGCGGCGCTGCTGAAGAAACACAATCTGGATGGTCTGCTGGAAGACTGATTTGCTCCGCAGTCCGGTTTGCCTGTTGCCTGCCACGTCCGTGGCAGGCTTTTTTCATGGCACAAGGTTGGCCGCATGCGGCCAACCTTGTGGCTTTATTCCACCGAGAACACCACCGGCTTGGCGTTTAGCTGCCGCGTCAGTGCATAGATGGTGAGCGTGCCCGGCTTCATCTCGCCCATACCCGGCGAATTAGCCGGCATGCCCGGCGCGCTGATGCCGACGATGTCCGGCTTGTCGCGCAGCAGCTTGCGGATCGCCGCCACCGGTACGTGGCCTTCCACTACGTAGCCGCCGATCAGCGTGGTGTGGCAGCTTTCCAGCTTGCCGACCTTGTACTGCGTTTTTACCGTGTCCATATCGTTGCGGTTGATGGCGTTGACCTTGAAACCGTTGCTGTTGAGATAGCTGACATAGGCTTCACAGCAGCCACAAGTGGGGCTTTTGTACAGTGTGACCGGCATGGCGGCGGCAAAGACTTGCGGGCTGATCACGGCCAGCGCGAACAGCAGGCGGGGCAGGCGTTTCATGGCGTACTCCTGAAAGAAAACATGGGCGGGCTAACGGTAGCAGGCTGGCGCGCAGCGCGGCCTTGATTACCGTCACGCGGGCAAGTGGTGCAGCACAGACCCGCTGGCGGCGGCCGGGTTCCCGCTGCCGTGACGGGGGTTTTCTGCCACAATCGCATTATCCCCACTTGCCTAGCCGTTGCCATGACCTGCCTTTTGCCGACCACGTCTCCCGTCGCGCCGCTACCACTGGCCGGCGTGCCGCAGGCGTTCGAGCATCCGGCGGACAACGCCGAATTCTGCCAGCCGTTGCCGGGGGTGGAGCTGTACCGTGCCCACATCGTGCGCTATGCCTTTGAGCCGCACACCCACGAGGCATTTGGCCTCGGGGCGATCGAAAGCGGGGTGGAGCGCTTCCGCTACAGCGGCAGCGAGCATCTGGCGGCGCCCGGTTCGGTGGTGATGATGAACCCGGACGAGCTGCACACCGGCCGCGCCGAAACCGAGCACGGCTGGCGCTACAGAATGCTCTACATTGATCCGGCAACGGTGGCGCGCATCACCGGCGAGGACGGCTGGTGGTTCGACGACGCGGTGCGCCACGACCCGGCCATCGCCCGCCGCGTGGGGCTGCGGCTGGCGGCGCTGTGGCAGGCGGACGAGCCGCTGGCGTTCGATAGCCAGCTGTACGAGCTGCTGGCCGAGTTCCGCCCGCTGGCGCGGGTGCCGCGCCCGGCGCGGCCGCAGGCCGATGTGCGGCTGAGCGCGGTGGTGGATTACCTGCGCGCCCACCTGGCCGAGCGCCTGACGCTGGAGCAGTTGGCCGCGGTGGCCGGGCTTAGCTCGTATCACTTCCTGCGCCGCTTCCGTGCGCAGTACCACGCCACGCCGCAGCAGATGCTGATGGCGCTGCGGCTGTTCGAGGCCAAGCGCCTGCTGGCCACCGGCATGCCGCCGGCGCAGGTGGCCGCCGCCGCCGGTCTTACCGACCAGTCTCATCTCACCCGCAGCTTCGTGAACCGCTACGGCGTCACCCCGGCGCGCTACCAGCAGCAGCTGGGCCTGCGCTAGTCGCAGGCGCCGCCGCGCCGCTTATCGCAATCTGGTACAAGACCGCCGCCTGCGGCCAACCTACACTGCGGCCAAATCATGCGGAGAGATGCACATGTTGGCAGGGGTGTTGTACGCCTTGGTGGCGGGCTTGATGTGGGGGCTGGTGTTCCTGGCGCCGCAGATGTTGCCGGAGTATCCGGCCGCGTTGCTGTCGGTGGGGCGCTATCTGGCGTTTGGCTGCATTGCCATCCCGCTGGCGTGGTTCGACCGCGCTGCACTGCGGCAGCTGACACGCAGTGACTGGCTGGAGGCGCTGAAGCTCGCCGCCATCGGCAACCTGCTGTACTACCTATGCCTGGCTAGTGCCATCCAGCGTGCCGGCGGGCCGTTGCCCACCATGCTGATCGGCACGCTGCCGGTGGTGATTGCCATCTGTGCCAACCTGCGCGACCACCGCCGTGATGGCCGTCTGCCATGGTTGCGGCTGCTGCCGTCGCTGCTGCTGATCGCCATCGGCATCGGTTGCGTCAACAGTGTGGAGCTGGACGCGCTGCGCCGCGATAGCAATGCCGACCTGGGGCGCTACCTGGGCGGTGCGGTGCTGGCCTGCCTGGCAGTGGCGTGCTGGACCTGGTACCCGCTGCGCAATGCCGACTGGCTGCGCGATCACCCCGGGCGTAGCCCGCGCACCTGGGCCACGGCGCAAGGGGTGGCCACGCTGCCGCTGGCGCTGGCTGGCTTCGCGCTGCTGTGGCTGGGCAGCAGCCTCGGCGGTAGCGATTTCGCCATGCCGCTGGGGCCGCAGCCGGCCCGTTTTCTTGGCCTGATGGCCATCATCGGCCTGCTGGCATCGTGGCTGGGCACGCTGTGCTGGAATGAGGCCAGCCAGCGGCTGCCCACCGCGCTGGTGGGGCAGCTGATCGTGTTCGAAACGTTGGCCGCACTGGCTTACGCCTTCGCGTGGCGCGGCGAGGCACCGCTGCCGCTTACCTTGCTGGGCGTGGCTTTGCTGGTGGCTGGCGTGCTGTGGGCGCTGCGGGTGCGGCCGGAGCCGGTGGCGGCGGAAGGGCATGCCGGCTGAGCGCGCGACTGTTGTAAGAAAACATACAGGAAACACTCAAAAAACCAACATCTGAAATTTTTATTAAACATGCACGTAACATGGCCTATATATTCTCTGGTGCTGGCCCGGTGGCCGTAGCACTGCCACAACGGCAGGCGCGGTCGGCGGATTCACGGTCACCACCGGTGGCTGTGCAGTTGTCCATCCATACACGAGGGAGTGGCAATACATGTTCAAGCAAGCTTCGAAATTGTCCGCCGGCGCACTGCTGGTGGCATGTGCCCTGAATGCCAATGCAGCCGACTCCGTGCTGCGCCTGTTGACCTGGGCCGACTACGCGCCGCAGTCGGTAGTCGACCAGTTCAAGAAGGAAACCGGCATTACCGTTGAAGTCACCCTGTCCAACAACGAAGAAATGATCTCCAAGCTGCGCGCTACCGGTGGTGCCGGCTTCGATCTGGCCAACCCCAGCCAGGACCGCATCACCGGCCCGGCACGCGAGTTCGGCATCTACCGCCCGATCGACCTGTCCAAGGTAAAAACCGCCAACTTCATCCCGTCGATGCTGGCCGCCACCCAGAAAGTCACCGCGCTGGACGGCAAGGTATACGGCCTGCCGCTGTTCTGGGGTACCGATGGCCTGGTACTGAACTCCGCCAAGAGCAAGGCCGCCGACTACGGCGACCTGTGCAGCCCGCAATATGCCGGCAAGACCGCGGTGCGCCTGAAGCGGCCAACCCTGATCGGCCAGGCTTTCGCCATGGGCAAGGATCCGTTCAAGGCCTACGCCAACGCCAAGGAATACGAGGCGATCATGACCGCGGCCGGCAACAAGCTGATCAGCTGCAAGAAAAACCTCAAGTACTTCTGGGAAAGCAAGGATCAGCTGCTGAACGACATCCGCAATGGTGAAGTGGTGGCCGCGCAGATGTGGGATGCCGGTGGCTGGAAGCTGAACAGCGAAAACCCGACGCTGAAGTTCGTGGCACCGAAGTCCGGCGCGCTGGGCTGGGTGGATACCTTCGCCATCCCGGCCAAGGCCAAGAACCTGGATGCCGCCTACAAGTGGATCAACTTCATCACCCGTCCGGAAATCGCTGCCCAGGTGGCCAAGTCCGCCGGTAGCTTCACCGCGGTGAAAGGCGCCGAGAACTTCATGGACGCGCAGATGAAGAAACAGCTGGCGGAATCCTTCCCGCCTGCGGCGATGAAGAACATCAAGTGGTACCCGGCTATCCCGGCCGGGCTGGAGGAAATCGACGGCAAGGTACTGGACCGCATCAAGGCCGCCAGCTAAGCAAGTTGCCGGCCACGCCCGTGGCCGGCATCCGTCTCCCGAGGCCGCCGTGCGCGGCCTTTCCTGTCACTGCTCGCCTGAATGGGGCTTTCCATGCCGCATACCCCGCAACATGATGCCATCGACTTGTCGGTGCGTGGCGTCAGCAAACACTACACCAACTTCACCGCCGTCGATCAGCTGAGCCTGGATGTGGCCAAGGGCAGTTTCTTTTCCATCCTCGGCCCCTCCGGCTGCGGCAAGACCACGCTGCTGCGCATGATCGCCGGCTTCATTGCCCCGGATGACGGCGATATCGTCATCGGCGGTCAGTCGATGCGCGATGTGGCGCCCAACCGCCGCCCGGTGAACATGGTGTTCCAGCATCTGGCGCTGTTTCCGATGATGTCGGTGGGCGACAACGTTGGCTACGGCCTGGCCCGGCGCGGCCTTGGCAAGGCCGACATCCAGCGCAAGAGTGAGGCAATGCTGGAGCGCGTCGGCCTGCCGGGCACCGCCGGCAAGCGCATCGATCAGCTCTCCGGCGGTCAGAAGCAGCGCGTGGCCATCGCTCGCAGCCTGGTGCTGGAACCGACGCTGCTGCTGCTGGACGAGCCGCTGGGCGCGCTGGATCTGAAGCTGCGCGAACACATGAAGCTGGAGCTGAAACAGCTGCAGCACGAGATCGGCACCACCTTCGTCTACATCACCCACGACCAGAGCGAGGCGCTGGTGATGTCTGACCAGGTGGCGGTAATGAACAAGGGCCGCTTCGAGCAGGTGGGCACGCCGCAGCAGCTGTACTACCAGCCGGCCAGCGCCTTCGTCGCCGGCTTTGTCGGTAACAGCAACCGGCTGGCCGTGAGCCTGTCCGGCAGTGGTGACGGCGTGACCAGCAACGGTCTGCCGCTAAGGTTGGCCGCACAGCATGGCGACGCCAGCGGCCAGCAGGCATTGTTCATCCGCCCGGAAACCATCGCGCTGTCGCGGCGCGAAGCCGATGTGGCCGAGTACGACAACCGGCTGCCGTGCCGGGTGGAAACGCTGTTCTTCGACGGCGCCAACTCCACGGTGCTGGTGCGCGACGCGCGCTATGGCACGCCGTTGCAGGTGGCGCTGCCGCACACCGGCCAGCATGCCGACCTGCAGCCGGGCGAGACGGTATACCTCGGCATCCGTGCCGAACATGCCAAAGCCTACCGGGAGTGAGCGCCATGAACGTATTGGCTCCGCGCCGTCTCGGCCTGTTTCTGCTGCTGGCCCCCGCCGTGCTGTGGCTGGCGCTCTTGATCCTGCTACCGCATGTGGAAGTGGGGCTGCTGTCGTTCCGCGAACGCGTCGGCCCCGGCGAGTTCGCCCCCAGCCTCAAGCAATACCTGACCTTTTTCGACGAGCCTTTGTACTGGCACACCTTTGTGCGCACCGCGCTGATGTCGCTGGTGGTGACCGTGCTGGCCTTGCTGCTGGCGTTTCCGGTGGCATGGAGCATTGCCAAGGTGGCGCGTGGCCGGGTGCGGGCGCTGATGATGGCCGGCATCCTGCTGCCGTTCTGGGCCAGCGAGCTGGTGCGCATGCTGGGCTGGCTGATCCTGCTGCGTGGCTCCGGCGTGGTGCCGCAGCTGTTGTTCCAGCTTGGCCTCACCGCCGAGCCGGTGGAGCTGCTGTACCACGATGCCACCATTCTGGTGGGGCTGATCTACAGCTCGCTGCTGTTCATGCTGGTGCCGCTGATCAACGCGCTGGAAACGCTGGACGACAGCCTGATCGAGGCCGCCTACGACCTGGGCGGCAACCGGCTGGACATCCTGCGCCGCATCGTGGTGCCGCATGCCGCGCCGGGTATTGCCGCCGGCTGCATCATGGTGTTCATGCTGACGCTGGGCAACTACCTGACGCCGGTGATCCTGGGCGGCAAGAACTCGATGTGGTTCACCGAGCAGATCTACACCCAGTTCATTACCCGCTTCAACTGGGAGCAGGGCTCGGCGTTCGCCTTCCTGCTGCTGGGGCTGTCGTCGCTGCTGGTGTGGCTGGGGCTGAAGCTCACCGGCCAACGTTTCGCCGACTCCATGCGCCGTACCTGAGGAGCCTGACATGATTCCGAGTTTGCCGGACAACCGCTGGCTGCTGCGCGGCCGCGCGCTGTATATCGCACTGTTCTTTCTGTTCCTGTTGCTGCCATTGTCGGTGGTGGCGGTGTTCGCCTTCAACGATTCACTGTTTCCCACCCCGCCGTGGAAGGGGTTCACCCTGGACTGGTTCGTGGCCAATAGTGGCGGCCGCACTGGCCTGCTGTTCGATGGCGAGCTGTTGACCAGCATCTGGCACAGCTGCAAGGTGGCGCTGTGGGTCAGCCTGCTGTCGGTGGGGTTGGGCACCAGCAATGCCTTCTTGCTGGAGCGCGCCGAGTTTCGCGGCAAGGGCTTGTTCACCACGCTGATGCTGGTGCCGCTGGTGATTCCGGGGGTGATCCTCGGCATCTCCATCCTGGCGTTTGCCAGCAATATCGCCAACTTCCTCTACGACCACTGGGAGATCGAGCTGGAGTGGCTGCGTCCCGGCCTGCCGCTGGTGGTGCTGGGGCAGGTGTCCTACATCATCACCATCGCCACGCTGACTATCGCCGCGCGGCTAAAGCGCTTCGACACCACGCTGGAAGAAGCAGCGCTGAACCTGGGCGCCAGCCGCTGGGAGATTTTGCGCACCATCACGCTGCCATACCTGAAGCCGGCCATTATCGGCAGCGGCGCGGTGGCCTTCCTGCTGTCGTTCGAGAACTTCAACACTACGCTGATGCTGGTGGGCAGCGACAGCCCGCTTACCATCCTGATGTACGGCCGCATGCGCGAGGGCGCCTCGCCGGTACTCAATGCCGTCAGCCTGGGCTTGATGCTGGTGTCGGCACTGGCGGTGGTGCTGCTGTACCTGCGCAAGCCGAAGCAAGTGGCCTGATGCCCGTGTCGCAGGGCGGGTATGGCCTTGCGGCCAACCACGCAGCCGGCTCGAACAAGATTGAAGGGCGCCTCGAAAAACCCTGATTTCTAAGCGAGACAAGGTGCGAACGAAAAATGTCGACGCAGCATATGTTTGATATGTAAGGAGACATTTTTCGAGAGCAACGCAGTATCGCAACGAAAGCGGGAGTTTTTCGAGGTGCCCTGGAGAACACTATGCAAGACTGGCCTTACCCCTACCTGTTCGCCCACCGCGGCGGTGGCCGGCTGGCGCCGGAAAACACCCTGGCCGGCATGGCGACTGCCGTGCAGTATGGCTACGGCGCGGTGGAGTTCGACGTCAAGCTTAGCCACGACGGTGTGAGCTTCCTGCTGCACGACGACACGCTGCAGCGCACCAGCAATGGCACTGGTCTGGCTGCCGAACACGATATTGCCGCGTTGTCGCGGCTGGATGCCGGCAGCTGGTTTGCGCCGCGCTTTGCCGGCGAGCCGCTACCCACTTTCGCCACCATCGCCGCCTACTGTCGTGCGCACCAGCTGCTAGCCAATGTCGAGATTAAGCCCTGCCCGGGACGCGAGGCGGAAACCGGCCATGCGGTGGCGCAGCTGGCCGCCGTGCTGTGGCAGGGCCACCCGGCGCCGCCGCTGCTGTCGTCGTTTGCCTGGGAGGCGCTGCTGGCGGCGCGTGACGCCGCACCGCAGTTGCCGCGCGGCTGGCTGATCGAGGAGGTCTGGCCGGAAGACTGGGCACAAAGGTTGGCCGCATTGCAGGCGGTATCGCTGCACAGCGACCACCTGCTGCTCACCGCCGAGCGGGTGGCGGCAGTGCGTGCTGCCGGCTATCGCGTGCTGGCCTACACCGTCAATGACGCGGCCCGTGCCGCCGAGCTGCGGCAGTGGGGTGTGGACGGCATTTTTACTGATGCCTTGGATGTGATTCGGCCATAACAGGGGCGGATAAGCAAAAAGGTTGGCCGCATGCGGCCAACCTTTTTTATGGCCAGTGCCGCGATTCAATGCAGATAGATGCCATCCGGCTGCGGCGGCGGCACTTGCATCGGCACGCCCTGCAGTTCGCGCAGCGACGCCTCGATGTTGTGGCTCATCGCTGCCAGCGGCAGGTCGTTGCCTTCCTTGCCAAATGGCTCTTCCAACTCGTCACCCAGCGTGTCCAGCGCCAGGAAGGTGTAGGCGATGAACACCGCAATCAGCGGGGTGACCCAGCCGATGCTGGTAGACAAGCCGACGGGCAGCAGCATGCAGTAGATGGTGACGGTACGGTTGAGCAGCACGCGGTAGGTAAACGGAATCGGCGTGGTGCTGATGCGCTCGCAGCCGCCCTGTACCTCCACCAGCAAATCCATATTCTTGTCCAGCGCCTGCCACTGCCAGTCGTTGATGCGGCCGTCGCGGCGCAGTTCGGCGAGCAGTTGCTGCAACCAGGCCACAATCAGCGCCGGCTGGTTGCGTGCCTGGCGCACGCGCTGCCACTGTGCCGCCGGCAGCAGGCGCTGCAGGTGCGGGCCGACATCGTCCTGGCGCAGATGGCCTTTCAGCGCGTAGATAAAGGCGCAGATGCCGTCGATCAGCAATGGCGTTTGCGGTGCGGTGGGGGCCAGCGCCAGGCACTTGCCGCTCAACTCGCGGCTGGCGATCAACAGGCCGCCCCACAGCTTGCGCGCCTCCCAGAAGCGCTCGTAACTGGCGGAGTTGCGAAAGCCCAGAAAGATCGCCAGCGACACCCCCAGCAGGGTAAAGATGTAGATGTTCAGCGAAGACTGCGCATGGCGGCTGATCCACCACGGGGCCCAGATGCTGGCCAGTAGCGAGATGAGCAGCACCAGCAGCAAGCGGCTCATGATGCGGGGGACAACCGAGCCTTGCCAGATGAACAGCAGGCGGAACCAGTGGTAGCGGGGGCGAATGATCATGGTGCGGTGGTGGCGGTGTGGGGGCAGCCGCCCATCATAGGCCTTATGTTGCAGTGCGGTAAACGGGGTTTGCCCGCCTTTTGCGCGCGGCAGACCGACGTGGCGGCTAAATGCTTGATTTGCGGCAATGGCGACCGGCGGTGGCTGGGCTAAGGTCTGCCCGTTTTGCTTGCAAGGAACTCCATCATGCCGCTTCCCGAACTGGTCTGCCCGGCGGGCAGCCTGCCTTCACTCAAGGCCGCGGTCGATAACGGTGCCGATTGCGTGTACTTCGGCCTGAAGAACGACACCAATGCCCGCAACTTCGCCGGGCTGAATTTCGATGCCAAAAGTGCCAGCGAGGGCATCCGCTACGCCCGCGCCAAGGGCGTCAAAACGCTGCTGGCCATCAATACCTTTGCCCAGGGCGCCGAAAGCGCGCGCTGGCAGCATGCCATCGACGAAGCCGCCGAGCTGGGCGTCGATGCGGTGATCCTGGCCGATTTCGGCCTGCTGGATTACGCCAGCCGCCGCCATCCGGACTTGCGCCTGCACCTGTCGGTGCAGGGCTCGGCCAGCAATTACGAGGCGGTGAATCTGGCACAGCAGCTGTTTGGCGTGCAGCGCGCGGTGCTGCCGCGGGTGCTGACGCTGGCACAGGTGGAACAGGTGATTGCCAACACCACGGTGGAAATCGAAGTATTCGGTTTTGGCAGCCTGTGCGTGATGGCGGAAGGGCGTTGCCTGCTGTCCAGCTATGCCACCGGCCAGTCGCCGAATACCCATGGCGTGTGCTCGCCGGCGCGCTTCGTGCGCTGGGAAGAGGGCGCGCAGGGCATGGATGCGCGGCTGAACGGCATCCTCATCGACCGCTTCAGTCCGGATGAACCCAGCGGCTATCCCACCTTGTGCAAGGGCCGTTTCGAGGTGGAGGGCAGCACCGGCTACGCGCTGGAAGAACCGACCAGCCTCAACGTACTGCCGCTGCTGCCGGAGCTGCTGCGCATCGGCGTGGCCGCCATCAAGGTGGAAGGCCGCCAGCGCAGCCCGGCCTACGTGGCACAGGTCACCCGCGTGCTGCGCCAGGCGCTGGACAAGGCGGCACAAGGCGGCCGCCACGCCGACCCGCTGGCGATGGCCACGCTGGGCAAGCTATCCGAGGGCCAGCAAGTGACGCTGGGCGCCTACAACCGACCATGGAAATGACCGACATGTCCCTCCCGCTGCAATTGGTCCTGGGGCCGCTGCTGTATTTCTGGCCGCGCGACCAGGTAATGAACTTCTACGCCGAGGCCAGCAGTTGGCCGCTCGGGCGGCTGTATCTGGGCGAGGTGGTATGTTCGCGCCGCCAGCAACTGCGTACCCAGGACTGGATCGCATTGGCCGCCGACATCGCCGCTGCCGGCAAGCAGGTGGTGCTGTCCAGCCAGGCATTGCTGGAAAGCGAATCCGATCTCAAGCGGCTGCGCAAGCTGATCGACAACGGCGACACCCTGCTGGAAGCCAACGATGCCGGCGCCGTGCACTTGCTGCAGCAGCGTGGCCTGCCGTTTGTGGCCGGCCCGCACCTCAACATCTACAACAGCGACACCCTGCGACTGTATGGCCGGCTGGGTGCGCAGCGCTGGGTGCCACCGGTGGAAATGTCCGGCGACACCGTGCGCCTGATCGCGGCGGCCAACCCGGACATCGAAACCGAGGTGTTCGCCTGGGGCCGCCTGCCGCTGGCGCTGTCGTCGCGCTGCTTTACCGCGCGCCATTACCAGCTCAACAAGGACGATTGCCAGTTCCGCTGCCTGGAGCACCCGGACGGCATGACGCTGGCCACCCGCGAAGCGCAGGATTTCCTCGCCATCAACGGCATCCAGACCATGTCCGCCGGCTGCCACAGCCTGCTGGATGAGTTGGCCGCACTGCCGGCGCAGGGCGTGCACGCGGTGCGCATCAGCCCGCAGCACCAGCACCTGGCCACGGTGGTACAGGCGTTTGCCGCCGCCATCGCCGGTCAGACGCCAGACACCGATCTGGCCCGCCTGGCGCCGGGGCCGCTGGTGAATGGCTACTGGCACGGCGAGGCCGGCATCGCGCTGAAGGAGACCGCCCATGGCTGTGCCTGATCTGAAAGTGCCCGCCGCGCTGGCGCGCGTGCTGGGCAAGCTGCCGGCCACGCCACCGGTATGGGGCCTGACCCGCATGCTCAACCTGCTGGCAGCGCGCGGCGTGTTGCCGGTGGAGCACGAGCTGCTGGCCGGCCGCAGCTTCTGCATCCGCGTGCTGGATGCCGGTATCACGCTGCATTTCGCCAGCGATGGCCAGCGTTTTGTCAGCGCCGATCCGGCCAGCGATCCCGATTTGCAGCTGTCTGCCGATCTGGCTGACTTCGCCCGGTTGATGCTGCGCGAGGAAGACCCGGACACGCTGTTCTTCAACCGTCGCCTGCGTATCGAAGGCGATACCGAGCTGGGCTTGGTGGTGAAAAACCTGCTGGACAGTGTGGACTGGCAGAACACGCCGCTGGCACGCTTCATGGCGGTGTAGCGTTAGCAAGCATGAAAAAGGTTGGCCGCATTGCTGCGGCCAACCTTTTTTTCGTTTAGCTAGCTGTTCGGCAAGCGGCAACTACGGCTGCCGCGGCAGCATGATTCGTACCTCCAGCCCGCCGCCGTCGCGCGGCAGGGCGCTGATGCTGCCGCCGTGCGATTCCACCGCGCGGCGGGCGATGGCCAGGCCGAGGCCGAAGCCGCTCCTGTCCTGGCCGTCCTCGCCCACGCGCAGGAACGGTTCGAACATGTCCTGCAGCGCGTGTGCCGGCACGCCGGGGCCGCGGTCGGCGACGCTGATGTGCAGCGCCTCGGTGCTGCTGTGCGCCAGGATGTCCACCCGCGTGCCGGCGGCGGTGTATTTCACCGCGTTGCGGATCACGTTCTCGAAGGCGCGGTACAGCAGTTCGGCGCCGACTTCGGCGACGAATTCGCCGTCGCCGCTGAAGGTGACATCGCGGCCCAGTGCCTGCGCCTCGAACTGCGCGTCGTCGGCGATGGCGGCCAGCAGCTCCACCAGATCCACCCGTTCGCGCGGCACCGTGCCGGAGCCGGCTTCCAGCCGCGCCAGCGTCAGCAGCTCGCCCACCAGGGTGTCCACCCGCACCACTTCCCGTTCGATGCGTTCCAGCGTGCTGTCCAGCCGCGCCGGGTCCGGCCGTTGCCGCGCCAGGCCGATGGCGGCCTGCAGCCGTGCCAGCGGTGAACGCAGCTCGTGCGATACATCGTGCAGCAGGCGCCGCTGCGCCCCCACCAGTTGCTGCAGTTGCTGCGCCATGCCGTCGAACTCGCCGGCCAGATCGCCGATTTCGTCGCGGCCGCGGCCCAGGCGCTGGCCGATGCGGGTGTCCAGCCGGCCGGCGGCCAGTTGCTGAAATGCCCAGCTGAGCTGGCGGATCGGCTTGGCGGCGCGCCAGGCCAGCAGCGCGCTGCACAGCAGGCTGATCAGGATGGCGGTGGAGATCGGCAGCAGTGCCGGCGGCGGCTTGATGTGGGCAAAGCGCAGCATGCGCGCCAGGTCGTCGCCGCGCACAAACAGCAGGTAGCGGCTGCCGTCAGTGCTGCTGATGTCGCGGCTGAACGGCTGCTGGCTGGCGGCGCGCTGGCGTGCGGCGGCAATGTCGGCGGCGGGCAGGGCGCGGCCCAGCAGCTCACGGCCGTGGTCGTCGAGTACGTAGGGGGAGGGCAGCTCGCTGCCTTGCGGCCAACCTTGCAGCAGCTGGCGCGCGGTGCGGGTTTCGTTATTGGCCAGCGCGGTGCCGATGCCGCTGAATACCAGCTCCAGCTTTTCCGCCTCGAAGCTGCGCTCGGCCTGCGGCACCGCCCAGCGCCACAGCGAGGTGGCGCCGATAATGCTGCCCACCGTCACGGCGATGAACAGCAGCAGGATCAGGAAGCACTTCCAGAACAGGCGGCCCATGCTCAGTCCCCGTCGCGGATCAGCTGGTAGCCCTGGCCGCGCACAGTCTGGATCCAGCTGCGGCCGTCGCTGCCGGCGGCCAGTTTCTGGCGGATGCTGCTGATGTGTACGTCGATGCTGCGGTCGAAGCGCGCCAGCGGCCGCCCCAGCGCCGCTTCCGACAATTGCTGCTTGCTGACGATCTGCCCGGCGTGGCGTGCCAGCAGCTCCAGCAGGCGGAACTCGCTGCCGGTCAGCTCCAGCGGCTGGCCGTACCAGTGTGCGGCCAACCTGGCCGGCCACAGTTGCAGTGCGCCGGCTTGCAGGCTGCCATCGCCCGTTGCCGGCCCGCTCGCGGCGTCGGCGGACTGGCCGCGGCGCAGGATGGCGCGCAGCCGCGCCACCAGCTCGCGCGGGGTGCACGGCTTGGGTACGTAGTCGTCGGCACCCAGCTCCAGCCCCAGGATGCGGTCGATGTCGTCGCCGCGCGCGGTGAGCATCAGCACCGGTAGCCGGCTGTGGGCGCGGATCTGGCGCAGCGCCTCCACGCCGTTGAGGCGCGGCATCATCACGTCCAGCACCACGATGTCGAAGTCGCCGCTCAGTGCGGCCTGCACGCCGCTGGCACCGTCGTGTACCCGCTGGGTGGCAAAGCCTTCCTGCTCCAGATACTCCGCCAGCATGGCGCTCAGCTCCACGTCGTCGTCTACCAGCAATACCTTGTTCATGCTGCCTGTCTTCGATAAATCATCGCCCTGATGATAGCCGCTGCGGTCTGCGCTGTCGGGCGGCTTTACACGTCTTTACCTTGCCGCGCCATCTTTACCTTTCTTTACCTTGGCTTAACCGCGCTTTACCTGCCGCGCGGCGACCATGCCGGCTATCCGTTTTAGTGGAGACACCCCGCATGTCGTTCCGACTTTCCCTCCTGCCGCTGTTGCTGGGCCTGGCGCTGACCGGCTGCGCCACGGTGGGGCCAGATTACCAGGCACCGGCCGTGCGCATGGACGCGCAGTGGCAGGCGGCGTTGCCGCACGGCGGCAGCACCACTGCGCTGCTGGACTGGTGGCAAAGCTTCAACGACCCGACGCTGTCCGGCCTGCTCAAGGCTGCCGAGGCCGACAGCCCGACGCTGGACCAGGCGCTGGCCGCCATTGGCAGCGCCCGCGCCAGCGATAGCCAGGCCAGCCTGTCCGGCCTGCCCACGCTGACCGCCAGTGGCAGCGACAGCCGCAGCGGTAGCAAGGGCGTGGCCAGTAGCCGGGTCAGCAGCGCGGCGCTGGATGCCAGCTGGGAGATCGACCTGTTCGGCGGCGTGCGCCGCAGCCAGCAGGCCAGCAGCGCCGCGCTGGCGGCCAGCGAGGCCGACTGGCACGACGCGCGGGTGTCGCTGGCGGCCGAAGTGGCCAGCGAGTACGTGAGCTACCGCGCCTGCCAGCTGCAGCTGGCGCACGACCAGGACAGCTACCGCTCGCAGCAGCAGACCGCCAGCGCCACCACCGCCTCGGTGGCGGCCGGCTTCAGCGCGCCGGCCGATGGCGCCTTGATCGATGCCAGCCTGGCCAGCGCGCACAGCACCTTGCTGGCGCAACAGGCGGAGTGCGAGGTCGGCATCAAGTCGCTGGTGGCGCTTACCGGCCTGTCCGAGCCGCTGCTGCGCGACAAGCTGGCGACCACCCCGGCGGCGATACCGCAACCGGCCAGCCTGCAGGTGAACACACTGCCGGTGCAGCTGTTGAGCCAGCGCCCGGATCTGGTCTCCGCCGAGCGCAGCCTGGCGGCCGCCAGCGCCAAGATCGGTGTGGCCGAGGCCGCGCGTTACCCGCGGCTGTCGCTGGTCGGCAGCCTGAGCAGCGCCACCACCCGTGGCAGCGGCAACAGCCAGGGCTGGTCGTTCGGCCCCACGCTGAGCCTGCCGATTTTCGATGGCGGCAGCAGCAAGGCGGCGGTGCTGACCGCCCGCGCCAATTACCAGAGCGCGCTGGCCAGCTACCAGAGCGCGGTGCGCAGCGCGGTGCAGGAAACCGAGCAGGCGCTGGTGCGGCTGGACAGCGCCACGCAGCGCGAGAGCAGCGTTGCCGCCAGTGCGGCCAACTATCGCCGCTACTTTGCCGCCATCCGGCAGCAATGGCAGGCCGGCAGCGCCAGCCTGCTGACGCTGGAAGAAGCGCGCCGCAACGCGCTGTCGGCCGAGCAAACCCTGATCACCGTGCAGCGCGACCGCGTGCTGTACGGCATTTCGCTTTACAAGGCACTGGGCGGCGGCTGGCAGGCCGGCAGCACCACCACCGCCATGGGAGAACACGCATGAACCGCAAACACACCCTGACCCTCGCCGTGGTCGCCGCGCTGGCGCTGGCCGGCGGCGGCTGGCTGCTGCTGCCGGCCAAACAGGCCGACGCCGCCAGCCCGGCGCCCAGCGCCGACCGCGCCGCGTTGACGGTGAACGTGGTGCAGCCGCAGCAGCAACGTTGGCCGCAGAACCTGCAGCTGAACGGCGCGCTGGCGGCATGGCAGGAAGCCACCATCAGCGCCGAAACCGGCGGCCTGCGCATTACCGCGCTGCATGCCGATGTCGGCAGCGTGGTGAAGCGCGGCCAACTGCTGGCCGAGCTGTTCAGCGCCGGCGTGGCCGCCGAGCTGCGCCAGGCCGAGGCGGCGCTGGCCGAGGCGCGGGTGATGCTGGCCGGCGCCCGTTCCGACCTGGCGCGTGCGCAGGCGGTGAAGGACAGCGGCGCGCTGTCGGCGCAGAAGAGCGAGCAGTACGCGCTGGCAGTGGACACCGCCGTCGCCGGCGTGACGTCGGCCGAGGCCAAGCTGGCCAGCGCCCGCATCACCCTGGCGCAGACCCGCATCGTGGCGGTGGACGACGGCGTGATCACCAAGCGCAGCGCCACGCTGGGTACCGTGGTGTCGTCCGGCAGCGAGCTGTTTACCCTGCAGCGCCAGAGCCGGGTGGAGTGGCGCGCCGAAGTGACGGCGCAGCAGTTGCCGCTGGTCAAGCCGGGGCAGCCGGCGCTGCTGACGCTGAGCGATGGCCGCCAGGTCAGCGGCAAGGTGCGGCAGCTGGCGCCGGCGCTGGACAGCAGCACGCGGCTGGCGCTGGCCTACGTGGATGTGGCCGCCGGCAGCCCGGCGCGCGCCGGCATGTATGCCAGCGGCCGCATCCTGCTGGGCGATGCACCGGCGCTGACCGTGCCGGCCAGCGCGGTGGTGGTGCGCGACGGCCACAGCTATGTGTTCGTGGTGGACGGCCATGCGGTGGTGACCCAGCGCGAGGTGAAGGTTGGCCGCAGACAGGATCAGCGCGTGGAGCTGCTGTCCGGACTGACGGCCGGCGAACGGCTGGTGCAAAGCGGCGGCGGCTTCCTCAATGACGGCGACCACGTGCGCATCGTCGGCGGCAAGGAGGCAGCATGAACTTCTCTGCCTGGTCGATCCGCAAGCCGGTGCCGGCCATCCTGCTGTTCGTGGTGCTGACGCTGGCGGGTCTGTTCGGCCTGCACAAGCTGGGCATCCAGAACTTTCCGGACATGGATTTCCCCACCATCACCATCAGCGCGTCGCTGGAAGGCGCGGCGCCATCGCAGCTGGAAACCGAGGTCGCCCGCAAGATCGAGGACGAGGTGGCCACCCTCGGCGGCATCGAGCACATCACCACCACCATTACCGATGGCGCGGTGACCATCAGCGTGGAGTTCGCGCTGGAGAAAAACAGCGAGGAAGCGCTGAACCAGGTGCGCAACGCGGTGGACAGCGTCAAGGGCGAGCTGCCGGCGGACATGGAAACGCCGACGGTGTCCAAGGTGACCACCAGCGGCAGCGCCATCGTCACCTACACCGTGGCGGCGCCGAGCATGAGCGAGGAAGCGCTGTCGTGGTTTGTCGATAACGAGGTCAACAAGGCGCTGCTGTCCACCAGCGGCGTGGGCAAGGTGGAGCGCGTCGGCGGCGTCGACCGCGAGGTGCTGGTGGCGCTGGACCCGGTGCGGCTGAACGCGCTGGGGGTCAGCGTCTCCACCGTCGCCAGCCAGCTGACTGCGGTGCAGAAGGATGCCTCCGGCGGCCAGGGCCGCCTGTCCGGTGCCAACCAGTCGCTGCGCACGCTGGGCGCGGTGGGCAGTGTCGACGAGATCGCCGCGCTGAGCATTCCGCTGGGCGATGGCCGCCACGTGCGGCTGGACCAGCTGGCCACGGTCAGCGACGCGCACGCCGAGCGCACCACCTACGCCATGCTGGACGGCAAGCCGGTTATCGGCTTCCAGATCACCCGCGGCAAGGGCGAGAGCGAAGTGGCGGTGGTGGAGCGGGTGCGCGCCACCGTGGCGCAGCTGCAGGCGCGCTACCCGCGCGTGCAGTTCACCGAGGCCTACAACACCGTGGCGTCGATCGAGGACAACTACGACGGCTCGATGCACCTGCTGCTGGAAGGCGCGGTGCTGGCGGTGCTGGTGGTGTGGTGGTTCCTGCGCGATACCCGCGCCACGCTGGTGTCGGCCACCGCGCTGCCGCTGTCGATCATCCCCACCTTCGCCATGATGTATTACCTGGATTTCAGCCTGAACACGCTGACGCTGCTGTCGCTGGCGCTGGTGATCGGCATCCTGGTGGACGATGCCATCGTCGAGGTGGAAAACATCGTGCGCCACCTGCGCATGGGCAAGACACCGAAGCAGGCGGCGATGGAGGCCGCCGACGAGATCGGTCTGGCGGTGGTGGCCACCACGCTGACGCTGGTGGCGGTGTTCCTGCCCACCGCCTTCATGAGCGGCATCACCGGGCGCTTCTTCCGCCAGTTCGGCATGACCGCCGCGGTGGCGGTGCTGGCCTCGCTGCTGGTGGCGCGGCTGCTGACGCCGATGATGGCGGCCTACCTGCTGAAGGCGCATCCGGAGCGTGCCGAAGACAGCACGCTGATGACGCGCTACCTGGGCTGGGTGCGCTGGTGTCTGGCGCACCGCAAGACCACGGTGGCGGCGGCGACGGCGTTCTTCCTCGCCTCGCTGAGCCTGGTGCCGCTGCTGCCGACCGGCTTCGTGCCGGCCAGCGATCTGGCGCGCACCAGCGTCAGCATCAGCCTGCCGCCGGGCAGTACGCTGCAGCAGACACGAGCGGCGGCGGCCGCGGCGCAGCAGCGCATGGTCGGTCTCAGCGGCGTGCGCCATGTGTTCAGCTCGGTGGGGACCGCCACTAGCGGCGGCGGCCCGGGTGCCACTACCAGCAACGATAGCAATACCGCCACGCTGACGGTGACGCTGACGCCGCGCGACGAGCGCAGCGAGAAGCAGGCGGCGATCGAGGGCCGCATCCGCGCCGCGCTGAAAACCCTGCCCGGCGCGCGTATCAGCGTCGGCGGCGGCAACACCGGCGAAACCCTGCAGGTGACACTGGTGGGCGACGATGCCGGCACCCTGACTGGCGCCGCGCAGACGGTGGAACGCCAGTTGCGCACGCTGAAGGGCATCGGCTCGGTGACCTCGGATGCCAGCCAACAGCAGCAGGAAATCCAGATCACGCCGGACAACGCCCGTGCCGCCGAACTGGGGGTGACCAGCAGCGCGCTGGCGTCCACCGTGCGCATGGCTACCTACGGCGACTTCTCCAGCAGCCTGGCCAAGCTCAACCTGCCGCAGCGCCAGGTGGACGTGCGGGTGCGGCTGGACGATGCCAGCCGCCAGAACCTGGACGCCATCGGCCAGCTGCGGGTGGCGGCGGCGAGCGGCAACGTGCCGCTGGCCAGCGTCGCCAACATCGGTATGGGCAGCGGCCCCAGCCAGATCAACCGACTGGACCGCATGCGCCAGGTCACCATCGACCTGGAGCTGGGCGGGCGCAGCATGGGCGAGGTGCAGCAGGAGGTGAACGCCTTGCCGGCGCTGAAAGCGTTGCCGGCCGGGGTGAAGCAGCGCGCGTCCGGCGACGCCGAGCGCATGGCCGAGCTGTTCGGCAGCTTCGGCGGCGCCATGGCGGTGGGGGTGCTGTGCATCTACGTGGTGCTGGTGTTGCTGTTCCACGACTTCCTGCAGCCGGTGACCATTCTGGCGGCGCTGCCGCTGAGCGTGGGCGGAGCGTTCCTGGCGCTGCTGCTGAGCGGCAACAGCTTCTCGATGCCGTCCATCATCGGCCTGCTGATGCTGATGGGGGTGGTGACCAAGAACTCCATCCTGCTGGTGGAATACGCGGTGATGGCTCGGCGCGAGCGCGACATGAGCCGCTTCGCCGCGCTGGTGGATGCCTGCCACAAGCGGGCACGGCCGATCCTGATGACCACCATCGCCATGGGCGCTGGCATGCTGCCGATCGCGCTGGGGCTGGGGGCGGATCCTAGCTTCCGCGCGCCGATGGCGATCGCGGTGATCGGCGGGCTGCTGACTTCCACCACGCTGAGCCTGCTGGTGGTGCCGGTGGTGTTCACCTATATCGATGATCTGCTGCAGTGGCTGAAACGCCAGCTGCACCGCCGCGCACATTGAGATCAAGGCGGGCAATGCGCCCGCTTGTTGCGGCCAACCCTGTCTGCCGGTGCAGACAGGGTTTTTGTTTGCCGGTAGGCCCGGCAGCGATTAAATGCAGGCAGGTTAAGGTGGTGCTGGCGGGTGTTTGGGGCGCAGCGGTGGAATGCCGAGCCTGTTTTCCCGCCGGGCCACGGCCGGCGTATGCTTGACAAATAGTTTGAAAAGCGCCGCGTTATTGCCAACCATGCATAGTGCGGTCTGGTTGATGTTGCTCAAGGGCATCTTCTGCCGTATCACGACAATGCGTTGCCATTACGTTGGCCGCCCGACTGTCTGCGGCTGGCCACTTGTTTACCTGATAGCCGTTACCCACCTGGAACCAGCATGCAGACCAAACCACTGCTCTATGTGATTGATGATGATTCGCTGACCGTGCAAATGATCGAGGATGTACTGGGCGAGCAGTTTGCCGTGCAAGGCAGTGTCAATCCGCTGCAGGCCCTGCAGCAGGTGGGAACGCTGGCACCGCAGATCATCCTGCTGGATATCAATATGCCGCAAATGGACGGTTACGAGGTTTGCCGCCGCTTGAAGGATGATTTTGATACCCAGGATATTCCGGTGATGTTCCTGTCCGGCCTGACCACGCTGGAAGATCGCATGGCAGCTTACGATGCCGGCGGCGAGGATTTCATGGCCAAGCCGCTGGAGCTGACCCTGCTGGGCGCCAAGCTGGAAACCCTGTTGCGTATCCACCAGCAGCGTGAAGCGCTGGCGCGGCAGGCAAGCTATGCCACGGCGACCGCCATGACGGCGATGAGCAATGCCGCCGAAATGGGGCAGGTGGTGCAGTTTGCCCGCAAGGCAATGCTGTGCGAGGACATGGGCTGCCTGGCCCGCGAGCTGCTGGATGCCGCTGCCAGCTACGGTCTTTCCACCGCCGTGGCGTTGCGCAGCGAGAGCGGGGCGCTGGAAATGAACCAGGAGGGTGTGCTCAGCGCGATGGAATCCGGGGTGCTGCAGCTGATCGCCAGTTGCGGCCGCATCGTGGCCATGGGGCAGCGCGCGGCATTCAACTACGGCGGCGTCACCCTGATGGTGCGCAATATGCCGCTGGATGACGAAGAGCGCATGGGGCGTCTGCGCGACAACCTGGCCGCCATCGCCGAGCTGGCTGCCGCCCGGCTGGCAGCGCTGGCGCTGGCGGATCTGGCCGCGTCGCGTGGCGCCATGCTGGCCTTGCAGCAGCAGGTGGTGGAGCGCGAAGCCAGCCTGCGTAAAGTCCTGGCCAGTGTGCAGGCATGTGTGACCACCATGGAGCAGCAGCGCCGCGACGATCGTTTCCTGGCCACCGCCCTGCTGGAAAGCATGCTGGGCGACCTGGAGCGCGAATTTATCCACCTGGGCCTGAGCGAGCGGCAGGAGGCCAAGCTGAACAGCGTGCTGCGTGCCGCCAGCAACCGCATCCTGTCCCTGTATGGCGGCGACTTCCAGGCACTGGAGAGTCTGAAGCAGGTGTTGGCCGACATGCCGCAGTCGGCGGGCTGAGTATCCGGACATGCGTATAAAGCACCACTTGTTGCTGTGGTTCGTGCTGGGCAGCCTGCTGCCGCTGCTGCTGGTGGGGGGGCTTGCCTATCAACGTTTTGCCAGCCATTACCGCGAGTCCACGCAGGCGCAATTGCAGGCGCTGCTCACTGTCAGGCTGAACGAGATTGCCGACTGGTGGCAGGGGCAGACCACCATGATGCGCCTGCTGTCGTCCGACAATGATCTGGATGCCTGTGTACGGGCGTTCTCGGCCACAGGGTCGACTGCGACCAGCTGCACTTTCGTGGAAGAAGCCAAGATCGTCATCGGCCAGAGCGACATGCTGCTGCTGGACTCCCGCGGCAGAGTGCTTTTCAGCCCCGATCATCCGGCATGGCGCGGGCTGGAGCTGGCCGATCCCCGGCAGTCGTCGTCGCGCATGGCCGGGCAGTTGCAAGAGTTGATTACCCTGCCGAGCAGCGGTGTGCGTTTTATCCCGCATGCTCCGTTTGCCCCGGTAAAGGCCTATGCCGCTTTCTGGCTGTCTCCGGTGCTGCAGCAGGACAAGTTGCTGGGCTTCCTGCTGATCCGGGTCAATGAAGAACACCTGCAACATATCACCGGCAATTATGCCGGCATGGGCGAGGATGGCGAAAACCTGCTGGTGACAACGCAGGAGCGCGGAGAGGCGATGGTGATTGCTCCGTTGCGCGCTACGCCGAATGCCGCCTTCCGCCTGAAAATCACGCCGCAGATGCAAGCCGGCCAAGCCATGTGGGAGGCGCTGGATGGCGGCGTGGGCGTAGGGCGCAGCCTCGATTACCGTGGCCGTCCCGTGCTGGCGGCCTGGTCGGCGTTGCCATTGCTTGGCGGGGCCATCATGGTTACCCGCGACGAAGCCGCGGTGATGGCGCCGTTGCAGCAACAGCTGTACCAGCTGATCGGCATACTAGTGGTGGTGGCGGTGTTTGCCTGCGCGATTACCTTCTGGCGTGCCCGCAAACTGGTGGTGCCGATCAATACCTTGCTGCAGGCCAGCCAGCGCATCCGTCGCGGCGAACCGGGGGTCAGGCTGCCGCCACTGGATGGCCGGGAATTCCAGTTGCTGGGCAACACCTTCAATGCCATGGCCGAGCAGCTGGAGCGCAGCCAGTTGCAACGGCAATTGCAGCTGGAGGATGCCGAGCGTATGGCCAGGCTCGGTTACTGTATTGCCAATAGTGATGGCAGCCCGGACGAATGGACCGAGCAGCTGTATCACATCCTGGAATATCCGACGGAGCAGCCGCCACAGATCAGCAGTTTTCTGCAGCGCATTCATCCGGATGATGTACAGAACGTGCTGCTGGCCCATGCGGCCAACCTGCAGCACAGTTACGAGGTCGATTTCCGGCTGCTGATGCCGGATGGGCGCATCAAGTACCTGCGCGAGGTCGGCCGCCACGAATTTGATGGCAGCGGGCAGCCGCTGCGCCGGGTGGCGGTGGTGCAGGATGTGACTGCGGCATGGCAACTGGCACACGAGATGGATGCGGCGCGCGAGGCATTGGAGCAGGAGCGGCTGGCGCGGGCCGAGGAGGCCGCCAGCAATGCCGAGGCCAAGGCGCAGGCCATTCTGCAGACGATGGGAGAAGGGGTGCTGGGCCTGGCTGCCGATGGCCGCGTGGTGTTCTGTAACCCGGCGGCGGCGATGATGCTGGGCGCCAGCAGCGAGGCGCTGAATGGCCGCCAACTGGACGAATTCCTCTATCACTACAATGCCTACGGCCTGCGACTAGTGCCTCCGTCGCCGTTGCTGCGCGCCTTGCAGCAGGGGATGCCGTGCAGCAGCCATCGGGAGCAGTTCGGCAGCGCACAGCGCGAACGCTTCCCGGTGTTCTACCAGCTGAACATGCTGGCACGGCCGATTGGCGAGCTCTGTGCCGTGCTGCTGTTCCGCGACATTACCCTGCAGCGGGCCAACGAGATGCGGCTGGAGCAGATGTCGCGTGCAGTAACGCAAAGCCCGGCCGGGGTGATGATTACCGATCCGCAAGGCTTGATCGAGTTCGTCAATCCACGACTGCTGCAGATGAGCGGCTACGACGAGCAGGAGCTGCTGGGCCAGCGACCCGGCTTGCTCAAGAGCGGCAAAACCGGGCCACAGGTCTATGCCGAGCTGTGGCAGGCGCTGTTGTCCGGCGAAAGCTGGCACGGCGAATTGCTCAACCGGCGCAAGGATGGCCGCGAATACTGGGTGATGCAGATGGTGTCGCCGGTGCGCGATGCGGCGGGGCGCATCACCCACTACGTCAGCGTGCAGGAGGACATCACGGCGCAGAAACAGCTGGCGCAGCGCATGCAGGAGGCGGTGGCCGCCGCCGAAAACGCCACCGAGGCCAAGAGCGCGTTCCTGGCCAATATGAGCCACGAAATCCGCACCCCGATGAACGCCATCATCGGCATGACCGACCTGGTGATGCGCGAACAGCTGCCGGTCAAGGCGCGCGACTATCTGGGCAAGGTAGTGCGCTCGGCGCGCGGCTTGCTGGAAATCATCAACGACATCCTGGATTTTTCCAAGATCGAGTCTGGCTATCTGCAGATCGAGCAGTCGCCGTTCCTGCTGGAAGAGGTGCTGGCGCCACTTGCCGACATCCTGGCCATGCGACTGGATGGCAAGTCGCTGGAGCTGGTGTTCGATGTTGCGCCCGATGTGCCCAGCCGCTGGCAGGGCGATGCTCTGCGGCTTGGCCAGGTTCTGCTGAACCTGCTGGGTAATGCCGTGAAGTTCACCACCAGCGGCTATGTGTTGCTGACGGTGCGCTGGCAGGGTGGAGTGCTGCATTTCGAGGTGCGGGATAGCGGCATCGGCATGAGCGAAGAGCAGGTGGCCCGTTTGTTCCAGCCGTTCTCGCAGGCGGATGCCTCCACCCAGCGGCGTTATGGCGGCAGCGGCCTGGGCTTGGTGATTTCCAACCAGTTGGTGCAATTGATGGGCGGCGAGCAGATCCGCATTGACTCGCAGCCCGGCAAGGGCAGCTGCTTTGCTTTCAGCCTGCCGCTTCCCGCCTTGGTCGCGGCTGCCGCGGCGCCGTGGCAGCCAGAGGGCAAGCTGTTCCATGCCCGTTTGAGCGAGCAGTACCGCAGTTGCCTGCTGCCGCTGTGCCAGAGCCTGGGCATGGAAAGCGGCGAGATTGTGACGCGCACACAGCTGCTGGCCCTGCTGGCAGCGTGGCGCACGGAAGACGTGCTGCTGCTGGATAGCGATGCCGCCGACTGGCGCGAGCTGGTGCGGGACATCCCCTGGCCGGCCAATGCCAAGCTGATTTTGCTGAGTCGCCACCATGTCAGCTCGGGCGCGCTGCTGCCGGTTGCCTCGCGCAGCCTGCCGGTGTGCGAAGTCTGGCTCAAACCGTTGACCGTGGGGCGTTTTTACCAGGGCATCCAGCGGCTGGGGCAGGCCATTCCCGCCGTCGACGAAACCGCGAACAGCACCTTGCCACGGCTCGATGGCTGCCATGTGCTGGTGGTGGACGATGTACCGCTGAACCAGGAGGTCGCCGCCGCCTATCTGCAGGAGGCCGGTGCCAGTGTCAGCTTTGCGGCCAACGGTGCCGAGGCGCTGCAGGCCTTGCAGCTGGGCCTGCCGGATGCGGTGCTGATGGATTGCCACATGCCGGTGATGGATGGCTTTGTGGCGACGCGGCAGATCCGCGCCAACCCGGCGTGGCAAGCGCTCAAGATCATCGCCCTGACCGCCAATGCCTTGTCCGGCAGCCGCGAAGAGGTGCTGGCCGCGGGCATGGATGACTACATCAGCAAACCGATCGATCCGGCGCGGCTGTTTGCCGTGCTGGCCCAAGCCGGGCTGCAGGCGCGGCCGGCACCGGCTGCGGTTGCCACTGTACCGGTTGTGCCTGCGCTGCCAGCTGCCGCCGTGAGCGCCCCTGCGGAGAGCACCTCGGCTGGCGATGAGTGGCAGCAGTTGGCCGCCGTGGGAATCAATGTCGAGGACGGCACCGCCCGCGCCGTGGGCATGCCGCAGGTGTATCGCAAATGGCTGCTGCTGTTTGCCAGCAATATGGCCAGCTTTGCCGACGACAGCCAGGCCGCGCTGCAGGCCGGAGACGGCGAGCAGCTGCTGCGGCTGGTGCATACCCTGTGCGGCGCTGCCGGCAATGTCAGTGCCGACGAGGTGGCCCGCCAGGCTGGCGCGATTGAGCAAGCCATCCGTCAGGGCGTCGCCGTCGCGACACTGGCGCCGCAACTGGCGCAGCTACAGCAGCAGTTGGCCGCGGTGCGGCAGGCAGTGGCCGCGCTGGCGCAAACCGCGGCATAAGCCGCCGGGCCGGCGGTGCGCCGGCCTTGCGGCCAACCTTTCCCGCGAGTTCAGTCCAGCGCCACGTGCTGTGCGTGCTCGGCCACGCTCACCGGCCAGTGTTTTTCCACGCTGATGCGGCGGCGCAGCGCATCAGCGGCATCCGGCTCGCCATGCACGATGAAGGTCTGCCGTGGCGGCTGCGCGAAGCCGCTCAGCCACTGCATGATCTCGTTGCTGTCGGCATGGGCGGACAGATGCTCCATTGCCACCACCTCGGCGTTGATCGGTACCTCCTGGCCGTGGATACGCACGCTGTCGGCGCCGGCCACGATCAGCGCGCCGCGGGTACCGCCAGCCTGGAAGCCGGAAAACAGCAGCGTGTTGCGCGGGTTGGGGGCGAACGCTTTCAGGTGGTGCAGCACGCGGCCGCCGGTGGCCATGCCGCTGGCGGCGATGATCACCGCCGGCTCGCGCAGCTCGTTCAGACGCTTGGATTCGTCCACCGTGCGCACCATCTGCGCCACCTGGCACATGCCCAGGCAGTCCTCGTCCGACAGCTTGTGGCTGTCGCGGAACTGCTGGTACACCGCGGTGACATCGCTGGCCATCGGGCTGTTCAGGTAGATGGGCAGGTCGCGCGGAATGCGGCCGGCGCGCTTCAGCCGGTACAGGAAGTACATCAGCACCTGCGCCCGTTCCACCGCAAACGACGGAATGATGGTGATGCCGTGCCGCGCCACGGTGCGGTTGATCACCTGTTCCAGCACTTCCTCCGGCGCCTGTGGCGGGTGCCGGCGGTTGCCGTAGGTGGATTCCAGCAGCAGGTAGTCGGCTTGCTGCACGTACTCTGGCGGTTTCATGATCGGGTCCTGCTGCCGGCCCAGGTCGCCGGAGCCGACCAGGGTGATGCCGTCGGCCACGATCTCCACCGTGGCGGCGCCCAGAATGTGGCCGGCCGGACGCAGCAGCAGCTGCACGCCGGGCAGGATGTCGCGACGCTGGTGGAAGCGCAGCGGTACGAAGTATTCCAGCGCCTTCTCGGCATCGGCCTCGGTGTACAGCGGCAGCGCCGGGCTGTGCTTGGAAAAGCCGCGGCGGTTGGCGTACTCGGCCTCTTCTTCCTGCAGGTAGCCGCTGTCCGGCAGCAGGATGGACGCCAGCGCGCAGCTGGCCTCGGTGGCGTAGATGCTGCCGCGGAAGCCGTCGCGCACCAGCGCCGGCAGGTAGCCGCTGTGGTCCAGGTGGGCGTGGCTCAGCACCACCGCATCCAGATCGGCCGGGTTGAATGGCAGCCCGCTCCAGTTGCGCAACCGCAGCTGCTTGAAGCCCTGAAACAGCCCGCAGTCGAGCAGGATGCGCTTGCCGGCGCACTCCAGCAGATATTTGCTGCCGGTTACCGTGCCGGCGGCGCCGAGAAAGGTCAGATGCATGGTGACTCCGTTTCGCGTAGGTAAAGGTTGGCCGCAGTGACCGCAGCCATGCTGCCGCGGCGGTGAGCCGGCCGTTACGGCCAAGCTGACTGGCCGGCGCGGCAAAGTGCCTGTTCTGATCCTAGTCTGCTACCGCGCAGTCGGCTTGCGCTGGCGCAAACTGCCGCCACCGGGTGCCGCTGGCAGCGTATCGCGGCGCCGGGCTCAGGGCTTGCCGGCTGGCGTTGTTGCCGCCGGCAGCGGTAGCGCGCGCGGCCCCAGCCAGCGCCACAGCAGCCAGGCGGCCGATAGCGCGCAAGCAGCAGAAAAACCGAACGCCAGCAGCGGGCTGCCGGCCTGATACAGATAGCCAAACAGCAGCGATGCCGGCAGCAGGCAGGCGCCGCTGGTGAGGTGAAACCAGCCAAAGGCGGTGCCTCTGGCATCTGCGGGGGCCAGATCGGCCACCAGCGCTTTCTCCACGCCTTCGGTGGCGGCCATGAACAGGCCATAGCCGGCAAACAGCGCGAACAGCGGCCAACCTTGCTGGCCCTGCAGGCCGAAGGCCAGATAGAACAGCCCGTACAGCACATAGCCGCTGGCCAGCAGCTGCACGCGCCCGACGCGATCGGACAGCGCCGCCAGCGGGGTGGAGAACAGCATCGCCACCGCCGATACCGCCGCCCACAGCAGCGGGATCTGCGCCAGCGGCACCCCCAGCTCCTGCGCCCGCAGCAGCAGGAACATATTCGACGAGTTGCCCAGCGTGAACAGCGCCAGCACCAGCAGGTAGCGGCGCAACGGCGGCGGCATGCCATCCAGCCGCCAGCTGAACGGTAGCGGGGCAGGGTGGGGCGGCCTGGCCGGCTCGCGCAGCCAGCAGGTCAGCGCCAGGCACAGCGCGGCCGGCAGTGCCGACCACAGGAAAATCGTCTGCAGCGGCACCTGCCGTGCCAGCAGCGCGGTGGCCAGCAAGGGGCCGACCACGGCGCCGGCGTTGTCCATGGCGCGGTGCAGGCCAAACGCCAGCCCGCGCTGGCGCGCATCCACGCTGGCGGCCAGCAGCGCATCGCGCGGCGACGAGCGCAGGCCCTTGCCCACCCGGTCGGCAAAGCGGATCGCCAGCAGCCACGGCCAGCTGCTGATAAAGGCGATCAGCGGCCGACCCAGCCCGGCCAGACCGTAGCCGAACAGCAGCCACGGCTTGCTGCGCCGGGTGCGGTCCACCATTACGCCGGAAAACAGTTTCAGCAGGCTGGCGCTGGCTTCGGCGATGCCCTCGATCAGGCCCAGCGCCTTGGGCCCGGCCAGCAGCACCGATGACAGGTACAGCGGGATCAGCGGGTAGAGCATGTCGCTGGCGCTGTCGTTCACCAGGCTGATCAGCCCGATCAGCCAGACGGTACGGGGCAGGGCAAACACGGCGGCCAGCATCGGGACTCCTTGCGTGCGGGTAGGGGCATGCCGGCAGCGGCGCCGGCGGGTGTTTACAGCTTGTTTACAGCAAGCCAACAACTCTCTACAAATTTTTTACGGGTGCTGCCCTATCGTTACAGCATCTGGATAAGCGAGCGCAGCATGAAACCGAATCAAGCCTTTGCCGGCCGCCAGGCATCCGTATGGCGACGCTACGGTCCGGTCGCTATCGCCTGCCTGCTGGTCACCCTGCTCACCGCGCCGTTCCGCGACACGCTGCAACTGGCCAACGCAGTGATGCTGTTCCTGCTGGTGGTGTTCCTGGTGGCGCTGAAGCTGGGGCGCGGCCCGGCAGTGTTTGCGGCTTTTCTTAGTGTGGCACTGTTCGATTTCTTCCTGGTGCCGCCGCACTTCACCTTTGCCGTCAGCGACGGGGTGTACCTGATCACCTTCGCGGTGATGCTGGCGGTGGGGCTGCTGACTACCGGGCTGACCACCAGCCTGCAGGATGAAACCGAGCGCGTGCGCCGCCACGAGCGCGAAACGCGCGAGCACTACGAGCTGGCGCGCACCCTGACCGGCGCCGCCAGCATCGAGCAGGTGGAAGCAGCGGTGGCCAGCTATGCCGCGCATCAGCAATGCCGCGTGCGCTGCTTCTGGCTGACGCCGGAGCGGCAGCTGGATACCACGCACAGCGAGCTGGTGGAAAGCCACCTGCTGCAGATGGCCTTCAGCCGCCAGCAGCCGGTGCGCGGCGATGCCGAATCCGGCCCGCCGCCGCTGTATCTGCCGCTGCGGGCGCCGATGGGCATGCGCGGTGTGCTGGCCATCTACCCCGAGCACATGGACGGGCAGGATTTCCTGCTGCGCGAGCCGCGCTTCGTCACCCTGGCCTCGCTGCTGGCCATCGCAGTGGAGCGGCTGCACTACGTGGATGTGGCGCGGCAGACCGAGATCGCCATCAGCGCCGAAAAACTGCGCAGCTCGCTGCTGGCGGCGCTGTCGCACGACCTGCGCACGCCGCTGACCAGCCTGCTGGGCATGGCCGACGCGCTGGCCGCCCGGCCGCTGCCGGAAGCCGAGCGCGAGGCGGCGCGGCTGATCCGCGATCAGGCCGGCGCGGTGCACAAGATGATGACCAACCTGCTGGACATGGCGCGGCTGCAGGCCGGCAAGCTGCCGCTGCGGCGGGAGTGGCAGCTGTACGAGGAGGTGATCAGCACCAGCCTGCAGTTGCTGCGGCCAACGTTGGCCGCGCACCCGCTGACGCTGGAGCTGGCGCCGGATCTGCCGCTGGTGCGCTTCGACGCGGTGCTGATCGAGCGGGTGCTGTGCAATCTGCTGGAAAACGCCGCCAAGTACGCGCCGGCGGGCAGCCCGATCCGTATCCGCGCCTACACCGACGGCGATGCGGCCTGCCTGGCGGTGTGCGACGCGGGCCCCGGCATCGACCCGGCGCAGCTGGAGCGGCTGTTTGCGCTGTTCGAACGCGGCGACACCGAATCGGGCAAACCGGGCATGGGGCTGGGGCTGGGCATCGCCAAGGCCATTGCCGAGGCGCACGGCGGCAGCCTGACGCTGTCGGCTACGCCGGGGGCGGGCACTACCGCCTGTCTGCGCCTGCCGCTGGGCACCCCACCAAGCATGGTGACGGAGGACGAGCATGAGCCAGGCTGAACTGCGCATCCTGCTGATCGAGGACGAACCGCATATCCGCCGCTTCGTGCGCAGCACGTTGGAGGCGCAGCAGTGGACGGTGTACGAGGCCGACTGCGGCCAACGTGGGCTGGTGGAGGCCGGCAGCCGGCAGCCGGACCTGCTGATCGTTGATCTGGGGCTGCCGGACATGGACGGCGTGGCGCTGATCCGCGACTTCCGCCACTGGTCGCAGGCGCCGGTGCTGGTGTTGTCGGCGCGCAGCGACGAGGCCGACAAGATCGCGGCGCTGGATGCCGGCGCCGACGACTACCTGACCAAGCCGTTTGGCGTCGGCGAGCTGCTGGCGCGGGTGCGGGCGCTGAGCCGGCGTCATGCCCGCCAGCTGGAAGCCTCGCCGCTGCTGAGTTTTGGCGAGGTCAGCGTCGACCTGGCGCGGCGCGAAGTACGCCGCGGCGGAGCGGAAGTGGCGCTGACACCGATGGAGTACAAGCTGCTGTGTGCGCTGCTGCGCGATGCCGGCAAGGCACTGACCCACCGCATGCTGATGCAGGCAGTGTGGGGACCGGGGCATGTCGACGACAGCCACTACCTGCGTATCTATATGAGCCGCCTGCGGCAGAAGCTGGAACAGGACCCGGCGCAGCCGGTGCATTTCATCACCCTGTCCGGGGTGGGCTACCGCTTCCAGTTTTGATGATCGGAAACCGACAATGAGTTCACCGCAACCTGGCGGCCGTCTGGCCGCACTGTCCCTGGCCGCACTGGGGGTGGTGTATGGCGATATCGGCACCAGCCCGCTGTACACCATGAAGGAAATCTTTGCCGGCTCGCACCCGGTGCCGCTGAGTCACGCCAATATCCTCGGCATCCTGTCGCTGGTGTTGTGGTCGCTGCTGGTGGTGGTGGCGTTCAAGTACGTCACCATCATCATGCGTGCCGACAACAAGGGCGAGGGCGGCATCATGGCGCTGATGGCGCTGGTGCTGCACCACGCAAAAAGCCGGCAGCAGGTGGCGCTGCTGATGCTGCTGGGGCTGTTTGGCGCCGCGCTGTTCTACGGCGACAGCATCATCACCCCGGCCATTTCGGTGCTGTCGGCGGTGGAGGGGCTGGGCATCGCCACCCCGGCACTGACGCCGTATATCGTGCCGTTATCGCTGGCGGTGCTGTTCGGCCTGTTCGTGATGCAGAAGCACGGCACCGAGAAAGTGGGCGCGCTGTTCGGCCCGGTGATGGTGCTGTGGTTCGCGGTGCTGGCGGTGCTGGGCATTCAGGAAATCGCGACCAACCCGCAGGTGCTGGCCGCAGTGAACCCGTGGCATGCGGTACAGTTCTTTGCGGCCAACCCGCTGCTGGGCTTTCTGGCGCTGGGCGGCTCGGTGCTGGCGCTGACCGGCGGCGAGGCGCTGTATGCCGACATGGGCCACTTTGGCCGCCGCCCGATCCAGCTGGCGTGGTTCAGCCTGGTGCTGCCGGCGCTGGTGCTCAACTACTTCGGCCAGGGCGCGCTGCTGCTGCGCAACCCGCAGGCCATCGCCAACCCGTTCTACCTGCTGGCGCCGGGCTGGGCGCTGCTGCCGATGGTGGTGCTGGCCACGCTGGCCACCGTCATCGCCTCGCAGGCGGTGATTTCCGGCGCCTATTCCATTACCCGCCAGGCAATCCAGTTGGGCTATGTGCCGCGCATGGAAGTGTTGCACACCTCCAGCAAGGAAATCGGCCAGATCTACCTGCCGGCGGTGAACTGGGCGCTGCTGCTGGCGGTGGCCGCGCTGGTGGTGGGTTTCGGTTCCTCCGGCAAGCTGGCTGCCGCCTATGGCATCGCCGTCACCGGCACCATGGTGATCACTACCATCCTCACCTTCATGGTGGCGCGGCAGCAGTGGCAGTGGTCGCCGCTGAAGTGCGTGCTGATTCTGGGCAGCCTGCTGCTGGTGGACATCGCTTACTTCAGCGCCAATGCCTTCAAGCTGCTGGAGGGTGGCTGGTTTCCGCTGGCGATGGGGCTCCTGGTGTTCACGGTAATGACCACCTGGAAGCGTGGCCGCGAGCTGGTGCACGACAAATTGGCCGCCGACGGCATGCCGCTGCTGCAGTTTGTCGAACTGATGGCGCCGGCGGTGCCGCGGGTGCAGGGCACCGCCATCTTCATGACCTCGGATCTGCTTGGCACGCCGCATGCCTTGCTGCACAGCATGAAGCACTACAAGAGCCTGCACGAACGGGTGCTGATCCTGAAGGCGGAGGTGGTGGATACGCCGCATGTGCCGGCCGCCGAGCGGGTGCGCGTCGAAGCCATGGGCGAGCAGTTTTACCGCGTGCAGGTGATGTTCGGCTTCATGGACGAACCGGACGTGCCGCTGGCGCTGCAACAGTGCGCAGCGCAGGGGCTGGAGCTGGAGATGATGGATACCTCGTTCTTCCTCGGCCGCGAAACGCTGATTCCCAAGGTGGGGGCCGGGCTGATGAGCCGCTGGCGCGAAAAGCTGTTCCTCACCATGTTCCGCAATGCCGGCGCTGCTTCGTCCTATTTCAAGCTGCCACCCAACCGGGTGGTGGAGCTGGGCTCGCAGCTGGCGCTGTAGGCTAACGTTGGCCGCAACGACAACGCCCACCGGCTGGTGGGCGTTTGCTATCGGGCCGTGCTGCGCCGGCTTACGGTTGCTGCTGCAACGGGCTGTGCTGGTAATGGCGCACGCGGCGGCGGCCATCCGCTTTGGCCTGGTACATGGCCGCATCGGCGTGCTGTACCAGGGCTTCGGCATTGTTGCCATCGTGCGGGTAGATGCTGGTGCCGATACTGGCCCCCAGGTCGATGTGCAGGCCATCCAGCAGCTGTTCCCGGTTCAGTAGCTCGAGCAGCCGCTGGCCGACTTCTTCCACCGGTGGCGGCCCGGCTTCGCCCTGCAGGTAGATGATGAATTCGTCGCCGCCCAGCCGTGCCACCACGTCGCCTTCGCGCACCACCTGCAGCAGTTGCCGCGCGACCTGCTGCAGCAGCTTGTCGCCGATGACGTGACCATGGCGGTCGTTGACCTGCTTGAACAGGTCCAGATCGACAAACAGCACCGCCAGATTGCCGCCGTTGCGGTTGGTGTGCTCAATGGCGTGATTCAGCCGCTGGTAAAAGGCGCTGCGGTTCAGTAGCCCGGTCAGCGCATCGTGCAGGGCCATATGCTGCAGCGCCAGCTCGTTTTCCTTGCGCCGGGTAATGTCGGCATGGGCGCCCATGATGCGCAGTACCTTGCCGTCGGCGTCGCGTTCGATCACGCGGCCGCGGTCCCACAGCCAGGTGATGCGGCCATCCGGGCCGATGGTGCGGTACTCCGCCTCGTAGCTGTCGGTTTCGTCGCGCAGGTGGGCAAAGTAGTTGGCTACCACGCGCTCGCGGTCGTCCGGGTGCACCTTGGCATACCAGGCATCGAAATGGGTGGCCATGTCGCCCGGCTTGAAATCCTGCAGGTTGAACACCTGCAGCTCGCCAGTAGGTGGGCGTCCCTGCCACAGGCACAGGCCGGTGCCATCCAGTGCGGCATTCAGTTTTTCCTGCTGTGCCGCAATCAGCAGCCGCGCCGCAGCCAGCTCCTGGCGCAGGCAGGCCAGCTCGTGTTGCAGCGTTTGCGCATCGGTAGGGAGGGTGGGATGTGCCATGGCGATAGGGGGGCGGATGGAACAATCTATCCAACACTATACCAAGAGTGAGATATGGCGGGTGGGTAAGGGGTGGGTTGCGAGGCTGGTAGGGCGGAAGCCCCGAAGGGGCGTTCCGCCAGCTCGCGGCCAACTTGACAGGCAGCTTGAGACCCGGCGCAACCCCTCCAATGTTTACCGTGTCTTGTTTGGAATCCGCTGCGCGGATGTTGTTTGAAGTCGCCGGTTCCGCCCGGCGGACGGACCAGGGGGCGTCCCGCCGCCCCCTGGCGACCCCACTCGCCCCAATGGTCCGCGAAACCCCGCCAAAAACGGCACCCACAAGGCGCGGCCGAACTCGCTGCGCGCTAACGTCGCGCGGCTCAAACAAAGCGGCCGCTTAAAACCTTGCGAATACCGTTTTTGCCGGCGCTCCCCGTGGGGTAGTTTGGGCACTGCACAACGTTGGCCGCATTCTTTAAGCCTTGCTATGCAGCCAACTTGTCAAACTTTGGTTCGTAGCCCGGATAAGCCAACGGTGCATCCGGGCTACAGTTTGACCTGCGGGCAGTTCAGCGCAGCTTCTCCAGCAACTGGTAGTACCACATGCCCGCCGCCAGCAGCGGGTTGCCGAGCTTGCTGCCCAGCGGCACGCGTACGTGCTTGCAGGCGGCAAAGGTATCGAAGCGGCCCAGCGTGCCGGTAATCGCCTCGGCCATGATTTCGCCCATGATGTGGCTGCTGGCCACGCCGTGGCCAGAGTAGCCCTGGCAGTACCACACGTTGTCCGACAGCTTGCCCAGCTGCGGGATGCGGTTCACCACGATGCCCATCGCGCAGCTCCACTGGAACTCGATCTCCACGCCCTTCAGCTGCGGGAAGGTGCGTTCGATGCACGGGCGTAGCTCGGCGGCGATGTCGCGCGAGTCGCGGCCGGAGTAGTTGGCGCCGCCGCCGAACAGCAG
>CAMLGD010000003.1 GCA_946479405.1 uncultured Vogesella sp. | reverse complement strand
GTCGTCCAGGCAGCTGCCGGACTCTTCCAGCAGCATCTTGACGTTGGCCATCGCCTGTTCCGCCTGCGCGGTCACGTCGCCGATGCCCACCGATTCGCGGGTGTCCAGGTCCTGGCCGATCTGGCCGCGCAGGAACACCATATTGCCGGCCACCACCGCCTGGCACAGATCGTTGTTGAGGTTCTGTTCCGGATAGGTTTCTTTGGTATTGAACGGGCGGATACGCTTGTGAACCATGGTTGTCACCTTGTGTTTGTGTGTGCAGGTTCCGGGCCGACGTGGCGACCCGGTGTTGTTGTTCAGGCTTCCACCGGCTCAGCCGCTGCGGCTTGTGCGCGCTGACCGGCATCGCGGTAGGCGGCGTATTTGCGCTGGGTGGCGATGTGATCGGCTACGTGCTTGGCGTCGTGCCACACGCCCCAGATGAAGCTGGAGCCCCGGCGCGACTGCCACGGCAGGCCCAGGAAGTAGATGCCGGGCTCGCTGGATACCCCGCGCTGATGCCTGGGCTTGCCCTTGTCGTCGAAGCCATCCACCTGCAGCCAGCTGTAGTCCACGGCAAAGCCGGTAGCCCAGACGATGCTGTTCACCCCGGCGGCGGCCAGGTCCAGCGACAGTAGCGGGTCGGTAATACAGGCCGGGTCCGGCAGCATGCGCCGCGCTTCCGGCTCTGGCGGCAAGTCCAGCCCGTTGCGGGCGATGTAGGCATCGGCGGCATCCAGCAGCGCCAGGTAGTTGGCATCGCCGCGCGCCACGTTGGCCGCAAGGTCGGGCTGGAAAGTCGCCACGCCGTTGTCGAAGGCCTTGGTCATGCCCACCAGGGTGATGCCCTGCTGCGCCAGGCGGCGGAAGTCCACGGTGTGGCCGCCACGCGCGCCGCTGACCGCAATGGTGACGTGCTCGGTGCCCGGCTTCATCGCCGCTGCGTCCCACTCGCCCAACACGCCCAGCCACCAGCAGAAGTCACGGCCACGGTAGGCGCGTGGCGGGCGATCATGCGCCCCCACCGATAGGTACACCTGCTTGCCGGCACGCTGCAGTTCGTCGGCGATCTGCACCCCGGACGAACCGGCGCCCACCACCAGCACCGCGCCGGCCGGCAGCTGCGCCGGGTTGCGGTAGGCGGCGGAGTGGATCTGCAGCAGACGTTCGTCCTGTGGCGCTACCGGTGGAATGATCGGTTTCTGGAACGGCCCGGTGGCGGCCACCACGCGGTTGGCCTCGATCACCCCGGCCGAGGTTTCCACGGTAAAACCGGCGCGGCCAACGTTACGGGTGACTTTGGTGACTTCCACCCCGGTGCGGATCGGCGCATTGAATTTTTTGGCATAGGCTTCGAAATAGGCCGCCACCTGCTCTTTGCCCACGAAGGCATCCGGGTCGGCATCGAACGCCAGACCGGGGAAGCGGTCATGCCAGGCCGGGCCGTTGCACACCAGCGAATCCCAACGCCCGCTGCGCCAGCGCTCGGCAATGCGGTCGCGCTCCAGCACGATATGCGGTACATCGAGCTTGCTCAGGTGTTCGCTCATGGCGACTCCGGCCTGGCCGGCGCCGATCACCAGCGTGTCTGTCTTTTCAGTTGCCATCGCTACTCTCTCCTGTTGAGCGGGTTGACAACGGCAGTCTACGAAGCCACGCTAAATACAGAAAATATATATATCTTCTGCATTGGATAATCTGAAATTATGCAATACACCCTCAGGCAACTGGCCTATCTGGTGGCGGTGGCCGATCACGGCAGCGTTACCGCCGCCGCCAACGCGCTGTATACCTCGCAACCCGGTGTCTCCAACGCCATCGCCCAGCTGGAGGAAGTCTTTGGCCTGCAGTTCTTCGTGCGCCACCACGCGCGCGGGGTATCGCTGACACCGGCCGGGCAGAGCTTCATCGCCGCCGCGCGCAACCTGCTGCACCACGCCGACGACCTGATGCAGCAGGCACAGGAGATCAGCCAGTCGCTGCGCGGCACGGTGACACTGGGCTGCTTCACCACCATCGCGCCAATCCTGCTGCCGCGACTACTGAGCGCGCTGCGCGACAGCTACCCGGAGCTGGAGGTCAACCTGCTGGAAGGCGACACCCAGCAATTGCAGAACGCGCTGCTGAGCGGCCAGATCGAGCTCGCGCTGCTGTACGACCTGGGGCTACCGGACACGCTGCACAAACTGCCGCTGTCCGGCGCTCGCCCCTATGTGCTGGTGGCGGCAGATCATCCGCTGGCAACGCGCGGCAGCGTGTCGCTGGCCGAGCTGGCCGATGAGCCGCTGGTGCTGCTGGACCGGCCGCACAGCCGCGAATACTTCCTGGGGCTGTTCCGCCAGCTGGGGCTGGAGCCACGCGTGCGCCACCGCACCATTAACTTCGAACTGGTGCGCGGGCTGGTGGCGGCGCACTTCGGCTACGCGCTGCTGAATCTGCAGCCAAAGGTGGACGTGAGCTACGACGGCGGCAAGCTGGCCTACCTGGAAATTGCCGACGATGTGCCAAGGCTGCCCATCGTGCTGGCCTGGCCGCAGGAGCTGAAGCTCACCCGCAAGGCCGAGGCGCTGCGTGCCGGCTGTCTGCAGCTGCTGGGCGCCGCGCTGCCGGCGGGTTGATCCTGCCGGCGCGGCAGCACGCATCGCAGACACCGGCGACCAAGCTATCGACCCGGGCGCGTTGTTGCCGCTGCTGCTTGTTGGTAGCCTGTGCCGGCAGGCGCCGCCCGCCCCGATCCTGACCCGCCGACCAAGGTTGGCCGCAACGCCGCCAGGCAGCCATTACCACTCTATGCCGCCGAAGACACCCGACCAGAGCCCCGCCCGCCCCGTCCAGTACGAATTCATCCAGGGGTTGGACCATAAGCGGCCGCCGATCAAGCTGCCGGCGCCCGATACCGTGGCGCGCTGGGTCGAGCTGCTGTTGCAGCTTGCCGGCAGCCGGGTCGCCGTCGACCGCGCCGCGTTTCTGGCGCGCCTGAGCCCGGCGCCCGCGACCACCGCCGACGGCACGCCGGCGTTCGAAACCCGCCACTTTTCGCAGCTCATGACCCTGCTGGTACACGAGCTGCCGTTGCCGGCGCTGGGCGTGCGCATGGGGGCGATGAGCAAGCTGACCGACCTGGGCACATTCGGCTATGCGCTGCACAGCAGCAAGAACCTGCGCGAGCTATTCAGCACCGCGCGCCGTTACCAGACGCTGGCCGGCTACACCGGGCTCAACGTCCACTACACCCCACAACGGCTGGTGCTGCAGTTTCCGGACCAGGCCGCCATCGAGCACCGCTGCCTGATCGAAGACTGGATGTTTTCGCTGTGGTCCGGCATCGCCGACCTGTTGCCGTACATCACCGAGATGCAGCAGGCCGAGCTGAGCTTCGTCTACCCGGAGCCCGGCTACGCCGACGAGATGTACCGTTACTTTCCCGGCAAGATCCATTTCGCCGCTGCGCGCAACCTGCTCACCCTGCCGCTGGCCTGGGTCGATACCCCGCTGCTGTCTTACGATGCCGACACCCAGGCGGCGGTGCTGCGCGCCTGCGAAAAGCAGCTTGCCGCCTGCCGCCACGAGTCATCCACCAGAACGCGGCTGCAGCACTGGCTGGAAGGCGCCATTCTCTGCAGCACCCCCACGCTGCAGCAGGCGGCACTGGAGCTGCACCTGGCGCCCAGCACCCTGCAGGCCCATCTGCGCGACGAGCAAACCAGTTTTTCCGCGCTACTGGAACAGGTGCGCATGGCCTACGCCTGCGCCGAACTGCAGCAAGGCGTCCTGAGCATCGAACAGATCGCCGCGCATCTTGGCTATGGCGAGCGAGTGAGCTTCTTCCGCGCCTTCAAACGCTACACCGGCAAAACGCCGCGCCAGTTTGCGCGCGAAGCCAACAGCTGACGCTCGCCACCGCCCAGGCCGTGCCTGCAGCTACACAATCCAGGCGTGGAGATACCGGGCCGCGACCTCTGGTTTCATATAGTTGACACTCCTGCCGCACCAGCCGGCGCGGCAAGGCAACTCATAAGAAAGAGGAGGAGAACATGTCGCACCCCCTGTTTGCCCGCCAGCAGCTGCGCCCGCTGGCACTGGCGGTCGCCAGCCTGCTGGCCGCGCAGGCGTCCGCCGCCACGCCAAGCGCCGACACGGTATTCAAGAATGGCTACGTCTACACCGTCGATCACCACGACACGGTGCGGCAGGCCGTGGCGGTCAAGGATGGCCGCATTATCTTTGTCGGCACCAACCGTGACCTGGCCCGCTACATCGGGCCGCGCACCCGGCAGATCAACCTGCACGGCAAGATGCTGATGCCCGGCCTGGTGGACGGCCACGTCCACCCGCTGACCGGCGGCGAAGGCATGACCAAGTGCAACCTGGACTACAAGCCGGTCACGGTGGCCCAGCTGCAGGACAAGGTGCGCAGCTGCCTGGCCGAGAAGGCCAACACGCCGGACAGCACCTGGCTGGAAGTGGTCAACTGGGACCGGCAGGCCACCGTCAAGCTGGACCGCGACCCGGTAAAGGCCGATCTGGATGCACTCAGCCAGAGCCGCCCAATCATCGTTACCTCCATCGACAACCACTCCCGCCTCAACAACAGCAAAGCACTGCAGGCTTCCGGCATCACGGCACAAACCGCCAACCCGCCGGGCGGCGTGATCGGCCGTGCGGCCAACGGTGAGCCAAGCGGCATGATCGAGGATGGTGCGGTGCTGCTCAGCGACAACAGCAAGCCGCAAGCCAGCGACAGCGAGCAGCTGCACTTTGCCCGCCTGGCGCTGGGCAAATTCGGCGAAGCCGGCGTCACCACCTTTCTGTCGGCGCTGAGCGACGAGCGGGAAGTGCAGGTGTTCTCCACGCTGCAACAGCAAGGCGCGCTGACCGCGCGGGCGCTGTTTGCGATCAAGGTCACCCCGGACGAGGCCAACAAGCCGGCCGACGCCATCGCCGGCATCAAGGCCATCGCCGCCAAATACAATGCCGATGCCGGCAGCCAGCCCGGCATCCGCGTCAGCAACGTCAAACTGTGGATGGATGGCGTGCTGCAGGCGCCGGCGCAAACCGCCCGCCTGCTGGCGCCGTACCGGGTAGAACCGGCCAAGGACAAGCATGCCGAGTGGCTGCCGGGCCAGCATCTGGGCGAGGGTTACTTCAGCCAGCAGCAGGTCAACGACGTGGTGCTGCAGGCGGCACGCCAGGGACTGGACGTGCACATGCATGCCATCGGCGACGCCACCGTGCGCCAGGCGCTGGACGCGGTGGCCTACACCCGCAGCCAGCCGGGCCTGCAGGACTTCCGCCCGGCGATTGCCCACGCCGAGCTGGTGGACCCGGCGGATTACCGCCGCTTCAAGCAGCTGAACACCAGCGCAGTGATGTCGTTCCAGTGGGCGCAGCGCGCGCCGTACTCGGTGGAGGCGGTGGCAAAGCAGCTGGGCAAGCAACGCTATGCCCACATGGAGCCGGAAGGCAGCCTGCGCCAGGCCGATACCCGCATCGCCTACGGCAGCGACTGGCCGGTCGACCCGATGGCCTATTTCTACAATCTGCGCGTCGGCGTCACCCGCAGCGGCGACCCACAGCACCCGGCCGGCTTTGGCGCCGAATACCGCGGCCGGCTCAACCTTGACCCGCTACTGTCCAGAAGCGACGTCATCCGTGCCATTACCATGAACGCCGCCTATCAACTGCGGCTGGAGCGCCAGCTCGGCTCCATCGAGCCGGGCAAGTATGCCGACCTGATCGTGCTGGACAAAAACTTCATGCGCGCACCGCTGTCGCAGCTGGCCCATACCCGCGTGCTGCTGACCATGGTTGGCGGCAAAGAGGTCTGGCGCGCGCCGCGCTTCCACTAAACCGCCGCACGCATCTCGCGGCATGGACACAGCCGCCGGTGGCAAGACCCTTGCCGCCGGCGGCTGTTTTGCTGCATCACTTGTTCCCGGGTTTCGCACTGCATCTGCGCGCCTCAGCTGCCGCCTTGCCACCCGGCTGCCAGCCTGCGGCCAACCTGTCATTGCCCCGCATCGCCACCCACTGTCGCCCCGCCCCCCCAAAAAAACACCCCGGCAAGCCGGGGTGAACGGGAGTACACGGACACGATGAATCAGTCGCCGCCGCAGACGGACATGTCGCAGGCGCTGGCGGGTAAGTGCCATCTGTATTGGTGATCTGTAGCAGACGCATGCGGTTTACCGACCCCGCCGCGTCGCGGGCCCGCATGGCGCCGGGGCGGCGGCCAACCCCGACGGCCGTGGTTACACGGTGGCCGCCTTGGCCGGGCAAGCCACCGCACCTGGCTGGCCGTCGATGTCCGCCATGCCCAGGCGTGCGGTTTCGCGCAGGCCGGCGCTGCAGATCGCCAGCAGTACCAGCGCCAATGCGCCATACATCGCCACGCCGATCGGGTTGTTGTTGGTGTAGATCAGGATGGCGGTAGCCACGCTGGAGGCGGTACCGCCGCCGAGTGCCGCGCCGAGCTGGTAGCTGGCGGAAATGCCGGAGTAACGGATCGCCTTGGGGAACTGCTCGCCGAGGAAGGCGGGAATCGGCCCCTGGGTGGCGCCCATCAGCACCCCGACCATGCCATAGGCAAACAGCGTCAGCTCCCAGTGCTTCAGGTGCACCAGCGGGAAGAAGGCGAAGAACCATGCCGCCATCGCCACCGCGCCGAAGATCATCACCGGCTTGCGGCCGTACTTGTCGGACAGATAGCCGAACAGTGGCGCCGAAAGGATGATGGTGGCGGAGTTGATCAGGTCGAACACCAGCGCCTGGGCATCGCTGTAGCCCAGCTGGGTAGCGTAGGACACCAGAAAGGTGCTGCCGATGTAGGCAATGGTGATGTAGCCGAAGGCGACGCCGGTGCTCAGCAGCAGCGCGCGCGGGTGGTGGCGGAACACTTGCAGCAGCGGCATTTTTTCCGAGCTGGGCGTGTGGTCGCCATGCTGGCCGACATTGCGCAGCCGCGCATACAGGCCGACGAAGACCAGCAGGCCGCCCAGCCAGAACGGAATGCGCCAGGCAAACTCGGCCAGCTTGTTGTCGGTCAGCGCACTGATGATGGCGAATACCCCGGCCCCTAGCAGGAAGCCGATGCCGATACCCATGCTGGTAAAGCTGCCCCACAGTCCGCGCCGCCCCGGTGGCGCCTGCTCGATACCGAACAAGGCCGCCCCACCCCACTCGCCGCCGGCGGCAAACCCCTGCACCAGGCGCAACGCCACCAGCAACACCGGGGCGGCAATGCCGATGCTGCCATAACCGGGCAGGCAGCCGATCAGGAAGGTGCTGCAGCCCATCAGCAGCAGCGTGGCGACCAGCACCTTCTGCCGCCCGTACTTGTCACCGAGATGGCCGAACACCACACCGCCTACCGGACGGGCGAAGAAGCCGGTGCCGAAGGCGGCAAAGGCAATCAGCGTGGCGGTGAGCTTGTCCATGCCGGGAAAGAACACCTGCGGAAACACCAGTGCTGCCGCGTAGCCGTAAATCACAAAATCATAGAATTCCAGTGCCGTGCCCATGCCGGAAATGCAGAAGGTGCGAAATGCCCCCCGCGCCGCGGCCTGGCTAGTCTTGTCTCCAACCATCTTCTCTCTCCTGTTGCGTGCTTGTGTGCCGCCAGCCCGTCATGACGCCGGGTGGCGGTATTGTCGCCGGCCGCGCCGCATGGGCGGGCCGGCATTCTTTTGCTTAGAACCGCAGGTGGCCGTTGGCCGCAAAGTCGGCCGGGTTGCCCTCGGCATACAGCAGCTGGTGGTGTGCGGTGTCGATGCCGATGGTGAGCAGGGTTTCCCAGCGCTCGGTGTCCGGCATGGTCATGTCCGGGTGGAAGCAGATCGGCGCCGCTGCGCCAGCCGGGCCGCACATGGCGGCGGCGCGAGTGGCGATGTCGGCACTACCCATGTCGCGCTTCACCGCCTGCAGGTGCGCATAGCGAGCATAGGTAGTGGACACGTCCGGTGTGCGTTCACCCTGGCTCAGGCCAGCCTCGACAAAGTGGTTGGTGTGCAGAATCCAGCCCTCGGCATCCGGGTACACCAGGCCGACGCCCGCCGGGCTCAGCTCGATACTGACCGCACGCGCCGGGCTTTCGTCGTGGCAGCTGAATACCGTCAGCACCGTGGAGGCACTGACCCGCGCCGAGCGCGCCAGCGCAATCGCCTCGGCCACGCTGCCGGCTTCTTCCAGCAGACGGCGCGCCACCGCATGCACCGGCACGCCGGCCATGTCGTTGTCGCTGGCGTGGTGCAGGATATTGAAATGCAGCCCCAGACCGGCGCTGTTGACACCGATCTTGCCCAGCATGCCGAACTCGGTGAACAGCTTTACCGTCATGCCGCGGTGCGTGCTCAGCCGCATGATCAGACCATCCGGCACCAGGCTGTCATGCCAGTCCCAGGTCTGCAGCGTCAGCGGGGCAGGCTCGCCGGCCGGCGCGTATACCGTGGAGGAGCATTCGCCTTCCTTGCTGGCCGGCGCGGTGGCCAGGATCTCGGTACGCGCATTCAGGCAGGCCAGCTGCCACAGCGGCAACTGCGCACCGGCCGCGGCGCCCCTGATCTCTTCGGCCAGCTCTGGCGCCCAGTGTTCCAGCGCCACCAGGCTGGCGTCACCAATTCTGCGTACGCGCTCGGCAGGAATACCCAGGCGTGGAAAAAAATCCAGGTACAGCGCAACGCTGCGCTGGATCTGCTGCTGCCAGCGACTGCCGATCTGGTGGCCGCGAAAGTAGGCATCCGGGGTGTCGGTTGCGAAGGTGTGGACGTTCACCGGAAAGTCTCCGTGTTGTAGTAAATGATGCGGCGCCGCCAGCCGATAATTTCCGAACTAGAACAAATATGCACTCCGACTGGCAGTACTGCCTTTGCCAGCCAGTGCTTGAGGCGGCGACAAGATTCAGGCATGGTAATCAGCGCGCGGCACAAGATCATTCGCGCTTTTGACACAACATTTGTGCCTATTGGGAACAAATATGGACAAGATGACTGCGCTGGGCATGTTCGTCGCCGCAGCCGAGCATGGCAGTTTCAGCATTGCCGCCGACCAGCTGGGCAAGACGCCGTCGGCGGTCACCAAGGCAGTGGCGCAGCTGGAGGCGGAGCTGGGCGCACGGCTGTTCGAGCGCACCACCCGGCGCATGGCGCTGACCGAAGCCGGGCGCATCTACCTGGACAGCGCACGCCAGGCACTGATGCAGCTGCAGCTGGCCAGCGAGGAGATCGAACAACTGCAGCACGAGCTGCGCGGCAGCCTGCGCATCACCGCCCCGCCCTCGTTCGGCCCGGCCTTTCTCACCCGCGTCTGCGGCCGCTTCATGCAGGCCTATCCGCAGGTGCGGCTGGAGGTAAACCTGAATGACGGCAACGATGATCTGCTGGACGGTGGCTACGATCTGGCGTTGCGCGACGACCCCACCGAGCACCCGGGGCTGATCGTGCAGCCGCTGCTGGAAAACCGCCTGCTGCTGTGCGCCAGTCCGGCCTACCTGGCACGCAAGGGCGGCGAAGTAACGCCGGAGACTTTCGCCCAGCACGACTGGCTGGTGCTGCGGCACCCGCTGGTGAGCCGCAGCTTCTGGTGGGCCAGCTACCAAGGCGAGAACATCCGCCTGCGTCAGCCGGTGGCACGTCTGGAAAGCGACAACTACGACTTTCTGCTGGGCTGTCTGCTGGATGGCCAGGGGCTGCAGTTCGTTCCCACCTGGAGCGCTACACCCTATCTACAACGCGGCGAACTGGTCGAGCTGATGGCCGGCAAATGGCAGCTGCAAAGCGCCTTCGGCCCCTGGGTGCACGTGCTGTACCTGCCGCACCGACGCAGCACACGCAAGGTGAAGGTGTTCATCGACATCCTGAAAACCCAGTTGCAGGAGTGCGGGTTACTGCTGGCGGCGCCGGCAACCTGAGCCAAGGTTGGCCGCAGCAGTACGCCGGCCGGCAACACCCCCTTACCCGCCGACAGCGCAGCCGGCTGACAACCACGCCTCGAGTGGGCCGCAGTTGACCACAGCCCGCCGGGCACGGTGCCATGACGCCTGCCGCTGCAATTAGTAATTTCCGCCTTGCTAACTATACTTTTTGACATCAGCCGTAGCGTGTTAGCGAAGCCGCCCATCATGTACACACACCATTATGGCTTCTCCGGCTTGCCGTTCTCCATCGCGCCGGACCCGCATTTTCTGTTCATGAGCCAACAGCATCGGGAGGCGCTTGCCCACCTGATGTACGGGGCGATGAACAATGGCGGCTTTGTGTTGCTGACCGGTGATATTGGCACCGGCAAAACTACGCTCTGCCGCTGCTTCCTGCAGCAGCTGCCGCCGGAATGCGATGTGGCGCTGATCTTCAATCCCAAGCTGAATGCGCAGGAACTGCTGTCCACCATTTGCGAAGAGCTGCACATCCCCTTGCCGGCCGCGCCGGGCTCCAAAGAGTACATCGACCGCATCAACCGCTATCTGCTGGACAGCCATGCCAAGGGCCGCACCACGCTGGTGATCATCGATGAGGCGCAGAATCTGGACGACGACGTGCTGGAGCAGATCCGGCTGCTGACCAATCTGGAAACCAATCAACGCAAGCTGCTGCATATCGCGCTGCTGGGGCAGCCGGAACTGCGTGACAAGCTGGAGCGGCCATCGCTGCGGCAACTGTCGCAGCGCATTGTCTCGCGCTACCACCTGGGGCCGCTGCCAGCGGCGGAAATTGCCGACTACATCCATCACCGGCTGGCAATTGCCGACTGCAGCCGCAGCCTGTTTCCAGACCAGCTGATGCCGCTGCTGCACCGCTACAGCGGCGGTATACCGCGCAAACTCAATCTGCTATGCGACCGTGCGCTACTGGGCTGCTACGTACAAGGCAAGACCGAGGTCGACAAGGCCACCTTGCGCACAGCCGCCGCAGAGGTGTTTGGCCCAGACAACAGCCACCGCCGCGGACAAAAGCTGCTGACGGCCGGTGCCCTGCTGGTCAGCGCCACCGCGCTGGCCTCCACCCTGCTGTTTTATCGCCAGACACCAGCCATCACCCCGCCGCAGGTAGCGGCAAGCACCGTGCACAAAGTGCTTGCTGCTCCGGCACTACCCACCACGCCGGCACCGGCGCTGGCCAACAGCCTGCCGGCCCCCGCCACCGCCGCTGCGGCCAACCTTGCCTTGCTGCAGCAATGGAAACTCCCCGCCAGCGGCGGCACTGCCGACGAATTCTGCCAGCAGGCCGCGCTGGCAGGCCTGGCCTGCCTGCATGGCCGTGGCGATCTGGCCCTGTTGCAGCAGTTGAATCTGCCGGTGCTGCTGCATGTGCAAAGCGCCGGCAATGATGGCTATCTGCTGCTGGAACAGCTGCACCACGATCAGGCTACGCTCGGCAATGGGCGCGTGCGCGGCACGGTCGCCACGGCGCTGCTGCAGGCCGCGTGGGATGGCAACTATCAACTGCTATGGCGCCCTCCGCCGGGCTATCTTGGACCGATGGCGCAAGGCAGCCGTGGCATTGGCGTGACCTGGCTGTGGCAACGGCTGGAGCAGCAATCCGGCAGCAGCACCACCCGCTGGGATGCGATCTTCGACAAACAGCTTGAGCAGCGGCTACGCGACTTCCAGAAACGCATGGGCGTGCCGGTAGACGGTATCGCCGGACCGTTGACGCTGATCCTGCTGGCGCGCGGAGACGACAGCCGTTACGCCCCGCAGCTGACCGTGCGGCCAACATCGGCATGAGGAGCTGCTTATGTCATACATTCTTGATGCCCTGCTGAAAGCCGAACAAGAACGCCAGCGCGCGGCGGTGCCATCGCTGCAAAGCGTGTCCAGCTACCCGGCAGAAACCCGCTCGTCTCCACCGCCACGCTCCCGACTGGTGCTGTTGTCGGTTGCCGTGGCACTGGGTACGGCAGGGATGGCGGCGATCTTGTTCCAGCGCCCGTGGCAGTCTGCTGGCAGCACCCCCACGGCGGCACCGGCGGCAGTAACGGTAGTCATGGCACCGACAGCACCTGCTGCACCACGCCCGCCCGCGGTACGCGAACCACCTGTAGCAATCGCTGCAGACAACAGCGTGCAGCCTGCTCCGCCAACCACGCCACCGCCGCGCCCGGTTATCGCGCCGTCTGCCGTTACCCAACCCGCCATCACCGCACCTACCCCCCACCGCGAACCGAGCCGGGTGGCCAAAGCGCCGATGCCAGCCAGCCCGCCCACCCAGGCCAAGCCTCAGCTAAAGAGTGAGCCGGCCACAACGGAGAGCACGGCGGCAAACCGTGATCGCATTCTGGATATCAGCGAATTGCCGGCAGCACTGCGGCAAGAGGTGGACAAGAGCGTGGTGGTGTCCGGCCTGTCGCTGTCGCCGGAGAGCGGCGAGCAGCTGGCCATCATCAATGATCGTGCCCGCCATACCGGCGACGACATTATTGCCGGCATGACGCTGGAACGCATTCAGGCGGATGGGGTGATTTTGCGCTACAAGGGCTACCGCTTCCGCCGAGGCCTGTACTGACAGGTGATGGACATGACCACACTGCAGCCCCCCCGCCACTACTCCCATCTGGCCAGCACCATGGCACTGATGCTGCTGGGCCTGATGGGCACTGGCCTGGCGCTGGGCGCAGGCGGTGACATCTATACCTTTACCGACAGCGACGGCGTGGTGCACTTGAGCAATGTGCCGCAGGACTGGCGCTACCGCCTGCTGCAGCGCGGCCCCCGTGAGCCAGCGCAAGCTAGCGCCCGCAGCGGGCCGGGCCGGCGCCAGGCGGACAGCCAGCAGCTGCGCCTGCGCTGGGGCGAGCTGGTGGACCGTACCGCCCAGGCGCTGAGCATGGACGCAGCACTGCTGCACGCGGTGGTTGCCACGGAATCCGGCTACAACCCCCAGGCGGTGTCGCCCAAGGGCGCGATGGGGCTGATGCAGCTGATGCCGGCCACCGCCTTGCGTTACGGCGTGGCAGACCCGCTCGATCCGGAGCAGAACATGCGAGCCGGCGCCTTGTACCTGCGCGACTTGATGTCGCGATTCCAGAACAACCTGCACCTGGCACTGGCCGCCTATAACGCTGGCGAACAGGCCGTCATGCGCTACAACAACACCGTCCCGCCCTATCAGGAAACCCGTAATTACATTCCGCGCGTGCTAGGCCACTACAGCCGTAACCAGCAACGCCCCTGAACCCCGCTTATCTGCCACAAAAATGCCAACCAGGGCACGGCCATGGCCAACTGTTGCCAGCAGGATATTTTACACATACCTTTGAAACTCATTTCACAATAACCTAGGATAAAGCGTACCAGATTCCATCCAGCCGGGAGGAGGTGGATACGTGCCATTGACTGGCCATTACCATCGAGCACATTTACCCGCAGCCAACTGCAAGACACTTGCTGTCTGAAGCGGTGGCCGACATCAAGCAATAGGGTTTGAACATTCTCGCGTCCATTAGCGCGAGCGGGGGATCACATGTGCGATTCCTGGGCAGGAACCGCCTTTGAGAATTCAGAGGAGGTCATCGTGAGATCTTTAGCAACGAGCAGCATGCTCAAAGCGGTGTGTACGGGCCTGGCGATAATGCTGGGCACCCTGACACCTGCCGCTGCGGCCAACGTCAATCAGCTGGATATGGAGATGGACGGCAATATCGTCGCCGACAGCCTTGATCCCGCCCCGAACGACTGGGCCGATATGTTTACCGTAACCGGCGGGGTCGGCATCCCGAAAACCACGCCCCCCACCAACTTCTTTGCTCCCACGTTCACGCGGGACTTCGACCCGAACTCCAACAAGGACAGCACCACCTTTACCACCGGTAGTAAGGACACCCTCAATATCAGCGGCGGCTGGCAGTGCGTTGGCAGCAATAACGTCAACGACAAGACCGACGTGCTGAACGCTTACGCCGTGGCGTACAAAAACCCGGCCGACGGCCACATCGTCATTTACTTTGCCATGGAGGTGGCATCCAACGAAGGCACCAAGGATGTAGGGTTCTGGTTCCTGAAAGACGGCACCGTGGGTTGTAGCGCCGGCACCAAGGCCACCAACTTCACCGGTAACCACCAGGACGGCGACCTGCTGATCGTGTCCGAGTACACCAAGGGTGGCGGCGTCAGCACCATCAAGGCATTCCGCTGGAACGGCGGCGCCAATGGCAGCCTGGATGTGGACCACCCGGTAGTCACCGGGGCGGACTGCAAGACCTCTGCCGGCACTATCTGTGCCACCGTCAACAGCACGGCGCTGAAGGCAGGTACCGACATTCCGTGGCTGACCAAGGCCAAGCAATCCAACCCCAGCGTACCGGGGCTGACCTCGGCCGACCTGGATAACGGCATGTTCTTTGAAGGCGGCATCGACCTGACCGCCAACAACCTGTCCAGCTGCTTCTCGCTGTTCATGGCTGACACCCGTTCCTCCGCCACCCCGAATGCCACCCTGTTCGACTTCACCCTGGGCGACTTCAAGCTGTGCGGCATCCGGGCAGAGAAAGCCTGCGGCCAGGCAACCGTGGATAGTGATGCGGTGTCCTTTATCAGCCCGTTCACCATCAACATCTACAGCACCGGCGCCGGTGCAGTCAGCAATGTGCAGTTCAAGGAAACCGACTCGCTGACCGGGGAAAGCTGCCAGATTGTCAGCGTCAACGGCGACACCTCCAAAGCCGGCCCGCTGGCAGCCAACACCTTCGTGAAAGTAGCCGATACGCTGGATAGCTCGGCACCGGTCACCGTAGTGATGAGCTGCGATGGTCCGAAAAACAGCTTCCAGAACTCGATTGCCGTCACCGCAGGGTCGGCAGCCGGTGGTAGCGACCTGACGGCCACGGCCACGGTGTCGTCCACCAGTGCCAATGCCTGCAAGGCCGCACCGAACTCTGCGCTGGATGTCGTCAAGGATTGCAGCGGCATGCGCCTGGTAGTCAACGGTACTAACCCGCTGACCCTGGCCGCCGATGTGAAGATCAAGGTGTCCAACAGCGGTAACGAGGCCGTGGATGGTCTGCTGGTCAGCGATACCAAAGTCAAAGCCGCCGATCTGAAACCGGTACTGTGCAGCGACTACAAAACCGCTACCACTGCACCATCGCAACTGAAACCGGGTGACCAGGCCTGCTGGAGCGGCTCTTACGTGCCGACGGCAGCCGATGTGCCAAGTGGCCCGTCCAACGCCAAGTTCTCGGATACCGCCACGGCAACTGCCACCGGCGTGCTGTCTGGGGCTTCGCGCAGCGCCAGCGATGACGCTACCTGCTACCTGTGCGACCTGGATGTCGATGGCACTCCGGACGTACTGGAGATTCCGACCAACTAACCCTGCCTGAATAAGGCAACAAAAAGGCGGAGGGTAACCCCTCCGCCTTTTGCATTGCCGCCAACCTTACTGCACGGAAAAGGTCGTGCTGGCGCTGGCGCTCTGCCCGCTGTTACTGGCACTGGCCTTGAGCTGATAGTTACCCAGTGCATCTTTCTGCTTGCCCAGGCGCAGCTTATAGCTCGCCACACCTCTGCTGTCGCTGTTTACCGTCTGGCTGACAGTGCTGCCATTGGGCTTGGTAAACACCAGGGTAACCGACTTGTTGACCAGCGGTGCACCGGCATAGCTGAGTACCGCGGTACTGGTAACCGTCGCCCCGACGGCATAGCTTGCCTTGTCGGTAGCCACGCTCAACGCCAGATTACCGACCGGCACCTGCACGCTATAGCTGCTGGTCGCGCTGGCACTGTACTGGCTGGCAGCCGCATTGCTGGCGGAAATCGTTACGCCATAGCTACCCCCGGTGGCCGTCAGCGGCGAAGTAACCGTCAGCGTGGTGCTGCCGGTGCTGCCGGCGGCAATATTCAGGCTGTTGCTGGCCAGCGTGCCGGACCAGCCGCTGGGCAATACCGACGCCAGGTTGAAAGTGGAAGCGGTGCAGCCACTGCTGTCATGGTTGCTGACGACCACGCTATACCCCAGCGCCGTTCCGGCCGGCACGCTGCCGCTTTGCTGCGGCGACAGCAGCACGGAAGGTTGGCCGCGGCTGCAACTGCCGCCGCTGAAGGTTACCTGCACCCCAATGCCGCTGCTGTTGGCCCAGGTCGGGGTAATGGTCACACCCGCGGCGCTGTCGGTATAGCTCTGCCCCACCACCAGTGCCGGATCGTCCAGATCGGCACGCGAATACCAGGACAGGCTGCCCGGGGTCATGTCCAGCAGATAGTTGTCGTACACACTGCCCTCGGTATCCATATGCACGGTCACCCCGTTGAACACGTTGGCAGTTTTCAGATACGGATCGGTCGCCAGATAGCTGTCGGCCCCCAGCGGCTGACGGTACTCCAGGTAATACCAGGTACGCTGGCCGGTAGTCGGGTTGATGCCCTTGAGAATCTTCAGTGCCTTGGGGTTGCTGCTGGTGCTTTCATACGGATCGATCACATAGGTACCGCTGCTCTGCACCGTCGTCACCGCCGGCGCGACGCCATTATTCAGCCAGCCAAGGCGCTCTTTCTGCGCGGCATTGACATGCCCCTGCCCTGAACCCATCACATCGGCGCGATCGCCATACTCCCAATAAGTGCAGGTGGCGCCAGTCGGACTGGTATCACAGTCATTGGCATGCGTATGGTCCAGCCCCAGGCCATGCCCCAGCTCGTGGGTTACCACGCGGAAGCTGTTGTCGCCGTTGATAAACGATTTGGACGGCATGCCACCAATGGTGGACGCCCCGGAAAATGCGCAGCTACTCACCGGCGGGAACACATATACCAGCCGCGTGTAAGCCGACAGATTGACCCCTGCTGCTGCCGCTGCCTGGTTGGCCGCAGTGGCAATGGCATCGGTATCGCACGTGCTGGTGCTGCTGATCGGCAGGGTATACCAGCCGTACACCTGGCCAGTCACCGAGGTCTGCTGGAAGGAGTTCTCGCGCATGAAGTCGCTTACCTGGCCAAACACCAGCGTCCGCCACTGATCCTGGGTCCAGCGCTGATCACCCGGGTTGTCCTGGAAGTTCACCAGCAACACCGCGGTATTCTGCACCCCCAGCGGGCTGGCACTTGCGGCCTGTGCCAGCACCTGCACACTGCCGCCGGTACTGCTGTCCAGCGCCAGCTGGCTGCCACTCTGCTGCCCACGCACCCGCACGCGGCTGCCAGACGGATAGTGCTGGGCCTTGCCATTGAAGCGCAGCTCCAAACGCTCGCCCGCATCCGTTTTCAGGAAATGCCGAGTGCGGCTCTTGTGGTGTTTGAGGTCATCCTCGTGCAACACCTCCAGTTCGCCTTCCAGATCCACCGCCGCGGCGGTACTGACCTGTGCCTGTACGGCGGCGGTCTTAGCCGCGGGCACTGCCGCCTGCAGCGATGCCGCCTGGCCGGCCAGCAACACACCGGCCAGCAAAGCGGCCCACCTGGCCATACGTTGGCCGCACGAGAATTGAGAATTACGCACTGACTTGTTCCTTTACATCCCTGGAAACGACCTTGCCGCTGTCTGCGCAACCGGCCCGATATTCATCTGCCCGGTGATTTGCCCGACATTTATCAAGCAAAGCGCTTTTTAGACAATTAGGTTTTTGTTTAAAATAACTGACCCGTAACAACCCGTCTCAGATCCAAACCAACCCTCTCGTCCAACACAATTTCGTTTCCAACAATTTCTTTACACCCAAGGCCAGAATATACAGAGAAAAATACGAATTGCAACGCTGCCTTACCAGCATTTTTAAATTAATTTATTCACATACAATAAATTAATTTAACGTTTAAATTCATATGCTTAATGTAAGTTACGATATTAAATCGCTCACTGCACCACGCAATACCAGCAATTATATTTCATCATGAAATATTAGTATGGCAATGTATATTTCAAATAAAATCCAACTTAAATTAATTTAAAACAGGTAAAAAATACCCAAGATTTACAGGGTAAAAAAATTTACCAGACACAGCAAGGCTTGCATGCCAAATTGCCATGACGAAGCTTTGATTTTTTCAAAATCAGCGGGGAGTAAATATTGAATGCGAAGGCAGCAGCAGCCACCCGTCGGGAGCCAGCTGGCTGGCACAAAAGACAGCGGGCCGGGTGTTGGCAAACACCCGGCCCGCAAAAAGACAGGAAATTGAAGCTAGTGGCGAAAATGACTCAGCGGCTGGCCGCCGCGTTCAACAACTCCTCGACACGCGCCGCTGACACCGCCCCCGCCACGCGCTCGTTGTTCTCAAAAAACATGGTGGGCGTACCGGTAATGCGATGCTTGCGCGCCAGTGCCTCCAGATCCGCCACCGGATTGGCACAGTCGCCAGTGCCACCGGGCGCCACCCCATCATTGACGGCGGCCAACCATGCCTTGGCCGGGTCACTGGCACACCATATCTGCCGTGATTTCAACGTGGCACCCGGATGCAGCTGTTCGATCGGGTACAGGAACACATAGACGGTGACGTTGTTGACCGATAACAGCTCGCCTTCCAGCTGCTTGCAATACGGGCAATGCGGATCCTCGAACACTGCCATCTTGCGCTTGCCGTCGCCCTTGACGATCTTGATCGCCTGTTCGAACGGCAGCTTGTCAAACGGCAACGCCGTCAGCTTGGCCAATTGCATGGCGGTCAGGTTCTGCCGTGTCTTGGCATTGATCACAGAACCCTGCAGCACAAAGTTCACGCCATCGTCCACGTAGAGCAACTGGCCGCTGGTGAATACCTCATACCAGCCAGGCATTGGCGCCTTGTGTACCTGCTCGGCCTTCATGCCGGGAAAACGCTGCTCCAACTGCTTCGCCACCTGCGCTTCGTCGGCCTGCACCACACCGGCAAAGCCAACCACCATCGCCCCGGCCATCAGCAATAGTTTCCAGCTGCCCTCACGCTTCATCATGCGCCCTCCTCTACAGAGTTACTTCCACACTATAGCCAAGCGGCCTGCTGCTGCACGGGCAAGCCGGCAATAGCGCGGGACCGGCATTTTTGGCTTATCTGGCGGGCAATTCCCGACCCAGTCTGCCGCAAAACACTCACCCCACTCACGTAATAGAAACCTGCAGATACTTTGAACACTTTCAATTAAAAATGATGCTAAAAATAGCTGTCATTAGCTGCTTGCATACTTAACCGTTTATCACATTTATTTAAATTACTTTAAATTATTAGTTGAATTAGATGTCGGCAAAAACTAAAATCGAGCTGTCCCGACCGGACTCGTGAACCCGTATTTCACTGGTCCATCGATGACCTGCCTTCCAAATGGCACAGCCCAAAATAAGCATAACGATTAGCGTTGCCTCTCTTTCCATTTAGCTAGATTTGTCACAGGGGAATCGGCGAGCGATTCCTGGCAGGAACCGCCTCTATAAGTATCTGGAGGTGCAAAATGAGTCATCTAGTCACAGGGATGCCAGACACCCCAGCGGCCTGTCACACGACAGCCAGCTGGTGTACGGCACCACCTCAATCCGGCGTCCAGAGCAGGCTATTGGCACAGATACGACGTGCCCCGGCCATTCTGGCAATCATTCTGGCCAGCCTGGCAGCCAGCCCGGTCTGGGCAGTTCACGACGACAACCTGTTTGAACTCGACCAACCCACAACCTGCACGGTAAAAGTGAATGGCCAAGACACCAATGTTAATTGTGGTGCAGCCAACGTAGCAGACAACCCCGCCGGCATGCCGGATGACTGGGCCAATGTCTTCGGTGGCACCGACCATGCCTTTGCCCGTGCGTTCGTTGATGACCCTGTAGGCGCCGCAGAAACCAGCTTTTTCACTGGTGGCGGCTCCAAAGATGAGGAGGCTATTGACACCAAACTAGGTGCCAACAAATCCTGGCAGTACGACAACACCAATGATGTCATCCCTGACAAGGACGACATTGCCCATGCATTTGCCGCCGCGTACAAGGCAGCCGACGATCACATCATTTTCTACTTTGGTGCCGATCGCTTTGATACCAGTGGCGATGCCGAGATGGGGTTCTGGTTCTTCCGCAACCCGATCAGTCTGGGCGTGAAACCGGCTTTTAACGGCACACACGCAATAGGCGACATCCTGGTACTGGTGGACTTTGTCGGTGGTGGCGATGTTGGCAATATCACCATTTATAAAGTCAGCGCCGTCAGTGCTACCGGCGTACCGACCATGACGCTGGTGGCCGACAAGAGTAGTGCCGACTGCTCGCTGGTAGGTCCCGGCGATCAGGCCTGTGCTGTCATCAACAATATTGCTGGTGAAACGCCACCCTGGGGCTACACCAACAAGGATGGTCAGCATAGCTACCAAAAAGCGGCACTGTTTGAAGGCGGTATCGACCTGACAGCTCTGGGGCTGGATTTGGGCTGTTTCAGTACGTTCATGGCAGAAACCCGCTCGTCCCACTCGCTGGACGCCCAGTTGAAAGACTTTGCCATGGGGCAATTCAACGTCTGCGGCATGAAGGTTGAAAAAACGGGCGACACACTGTCGAAAGTCAGTGATCCGGTCGACTACAGCATCACCATCACCAACACAGGCATACAAACTCTGTACAAGCAAAGCATTAGCGATAGCGTGCTGGGCGCCATCACCACTGGTGGTGTAGACCAGAGCAACAGCTATGTGCTTGGCAATACCTGCGGAGCCAGCCTGGCCGGTGGCGCAAGCTGCGTGGTAACCCTGCGTCGTACCGTAGCAGCAGGGGATCCTGATCCTTTGCCCAATACGGCAACCGCAATCTACCGCGAGAAATCAGACCTGACAGGCACCTCCCTGACGGCAACGTCCGGACACGAGGTCAACCTGTTCCAGCCGTCGATCACCCTGACCAAGACGGCCGATCCGACCGCGATACTGCAAGGCCAGACAGTGAACTATAAGATCAAGCTGACCAACACCAGCTCTGACGATACGCCACTGCTTGATTGCACGATCACAGACGCTATGCTGGGCATTAATCACCCGGTAACCGGGCTGGTGCCTAACGGAAGCGTGGAACTGACGCCGCAATTCCTGTTCAACAACCCCAGCGGCCTGAGCTGGTGTAAGGCTGGCCAGGTAGGGCTGGAATGCACCAACACCGCGGTAGCCACCTGCTCGCCACAAAACTGGCCGAACGTGTTGAGCAAGCAGGCCAGTGCCAAAGTCGTCGTAACGCTGGCAACAGTGGATGTGACGATCGAAAAAACCGGTCCGCAATACGCCAAGGTGGGTGACACCGTCACTTACACCTTTAAAGTGACCAGCGGCAGCAATGTGCCGACCACAGTAACCTCCCTCAGCGATGACGTGCTGGGTGACCTGCTGGACGACATGAAAGCGGTAACTGGTTGCGGCACCGATCAACTGGCGGCAGCCGGCAATACCGGCGACAGTTGCACCTTTACCGTCTCGCGTACCATCCAGGCGGGCGACCTGGATCCGCTGAAAAATACCGTGACAGTGGTGCTGCAGGATGAGTTCAGCAATACCTCATCGGCATCGGCATCGCACACGGTAGACCTGGTGCATCCGGCCTATACAGTTAGCAAGTCTTGCGTTAGCGAGCCGGTTCCGGCTGGTGCAAGTGCCAACTTCGACATCAAGCTCACCAATACTGGCGATATCCCGCTGGTGCTGGCGCTGAAAGATGTGGCAACTGGCATCGACCTGAGCAACATCGCGCTGGGGCAAGTGGTGAACAACAACTGCGTGTATGACAACAATGCCTCCGATGGCTGCTACCTTGCACAAGGCAGCATGATCGCCACGGGCACTAGCGTAAACAACACGGTTGATGCCACCGCCACCCTGCCTGAACAGTATGGCTTGCCTAACGTGATCAACCATAGCGCCAATGCCAGCTGCTCTGTAGCACAAGGCGGCGCCACTCGCACCCCGGGCTTCTGGCAGACCCATGGCTTTGACACTGGCTACACCTGCCATGTGTTCTATGACCATCTGTCAGGCAGTATCAGCCTTGGTTGGAGGAACGTCGAAGAGTGCAGCGAGGTAATGGGCATCTTCTGGGCCAGCCCGGCCAAGAACAGCAACGGCACCAAGCGTAGCCAGCTGTGTCAGGCCACGGAACTGGCATCCTTCCAGTTACTTGCCGCCATCCTCAACACAGCGCTGGATAACGGTAAACCTCTGCCGATTGATCCGAAGTCTGGTCTGGACATCGTAAAAGCCGAGCAACAAGCACTGAGCTACTGCTATGACAATAACAGCAGCACCGTGTGCGACCGTAACAACATCCTGCGTCTGAAGACTCTGCTGGGTGATTACAACGGCTCTGGCGACAGCACCGCCATCATCGACACCGATGGTACGGTGGTTAACCATGCCGACCCGCGTTCTTCTCGTCAGAATGCTGATATCGGGGTGGCAGACTGCAACTGAGCGTAGTCTCCACCACTGGCTAGCAGCCAGTCAGGCCGGTCTTCGGACCGGCCTTTTTCATTCCCGATTAGGAGAGTGGCCATGTTGTGTCCATTGCGTCCTTCGATAACCGCCGCAGGCATGCTGCTGCTTTGCCTGATCTCTCCACTTGTCATCGGCAGCGAACCGGCCGAGCCGCTCCTGCACCGGGTGCTGAACGTGCATGACAGCGGCCCGGGCTCACTGCGGCAGGCCATCCTGGACAGCCAGCAACAGCCGGGGCCGCATCTGCTGCGCTTTGAGCTCGACACGTTGGCCGCACCCACCACCATCAAACTGCGCTCTCCGTTGCCGGTACTGCACGGCGAACTGACCCTCCAGGGGCAACTGCCAAGCGAACTGTGGCAAAGCGGCGGCATCATCATCAGCGGAGCGCAGCGCTTTCGCCTGCTGGAAATCGCTGCCGACGGCAAAGTGGCAATACATAACCTGACGCTGGCAGATGGCCAGGCGCCGGCAGGCGCCGGCATTCTTAACCGTGGCCAACTGCAGGCAAGCGGCGTGAGCTTTCTGCAAAACCGGGCAACTGAAGATGGCGGCGCGATTCTGCAGACCGCCGGCCACAGCAGCATCATCAACAGTACGTTTTACCGTAACCAGGCCGCTCGCCACGGTGGAGGCATCGCGCAGTCGGGCGGCGAATTAATGGTTGGCAACAGCACCTTTGCCGACAATGCCGCGCAGGCCGGTGGCGCGATCCATAGCCTGGGCGGGCTATGGCTGCGCAACACCCTGCTGGCCAACAGCCAGAGCGAAACCGACTGTGTGCTGCTAGGCGTGCTGCACCCGGCCAGCGACCACAACCTGATCATGCAGCACCAGGGCTGCGGCCAACCTGTCAGCCAGCAGGACCCGCGGCTGGAAGCACTGGGTTACTACAATGGTCCGACTCCCACCCTGCCATTGGGTGGCGGCAGTCCGGCCATTAATCTGGGCAGCAATGCTGCCGCCATCGATGAACAGGGTCAAACCCTGCAGTGGGACCAACGAGGCAACGGCGACCCGCGCATTGTGGCGGGCATCGTGGACATCGGCGCCTTCGAAGTACAAGCCTATCCGCGGTTGACGGTGAATACCGCTGACGACAGTGCCGCCGCGGCCTGCAGTGGCACACGCGGCGACTGCTCGCTGCGTGGTGCGCTCCGTCTGGCCGAAGCCATGGGCAAGCCCGCCACCATCCAGTTCGACCCGAAAATCTTTCACACCCCGCAGCAGATCACGCTGTCCATGCCCCTACCCGCCCCGAGCGTGCCGCTGACACTGGATGCGGCCAACGTTGCCGGCATTACCCTGCACGGCGCCGGCAGCCCGTTTACCCGCAGTGACAAGCTGCAACTGCGTGGCATTGCGCTGAGCGACTAGCCAACTACGCCACCGGCCCGCCGTTTGCCGTAGCCACCGTCATCGCTACGGCGGGCAGTGCTTTTTTGCTGCATGCCGACAAGCAGGCACCCGCTCCGCCAGAATTCTCTGTTCGTCACCCCCTGGCCCGAGCTGCCGTGCCGGACGCGGGAGCAAAAAAATGCCCGGCAAGCTTGCCGGGCACAACAGGGCATTCATACGGTTGTTACCTGGTGCTGATCTGTACTGCCACGCTGGTGCTGGCTTTGTTGACCCCATCGCTGATGGTGTAGCTGAAGCTGTCGCCACCCTTGGCCTTGCTGTTCGGGGAGTAGGTCAGCGTGCCATTGCTGTTGATGCTTACCTTGCCCTTGCTGGGTACGGTTACGGCAGTCAAGGTCAAGGCCTTGCCTTCCGGATCGTAGTCGTTGCCCAGCACGGTGATGGTCACTGCGGTACCGATGCGGGTGGCTGCGCTATCGCTCACCGCGACCGGAGCCAGGTTGCTGGTAGTCGTGCCGCCACCGGAGGTGGTGGCCTGCACGCCGAAGCTGGCGCTGGCAGAGCCCTGATAGCCGGACTGGGTGGCATTGCTGGCGTTGGTGCTGATGCTGTAGCTACCGTCGGTGGCCGTGCTGGACGACGTCACAGTCAGGGAGGTACTGCCGCTGGCACCTGCAGCCAGGGTCAGCGAGGCGGCGCCCAGGCTACCACTCCAGCCCGAAGGTACGACCGAGGCCAGGTTGAAAGTGCTGCTGCTGCAAGCACTGCCATCAGTATTGGTAACACTCAGGGTGTAGTTGGCCGCACTGCCCGGGGTTACCGTCCCGCTCTGGCTGCTGCTCAGCGTTACGGTGGGGTTGGCACGCACGCAGCTGGGCACGGGGGCAGTCTGGCCGGTGGTGCTGACGCTCACCGCGGCACCGGTACTGTCGGCAGACAGCACAGTCATGCTGACACCATTGGCATCGGTGTAGGTCTTGCCCACTGCCAGCGGTGCGTCGTTCCACTCGTAGGCAATATTGGTGTTGCTGGCCGGGGTCATGTCCAGCAGATCGCTGCTGTCGCCATCCCCTTCGGTCGCCATGTGCACCAGCACGCCGCTGGTTACGCCGGCACGGTTGGCCAGCGGTGCATCAAAGTTGATGGCCTGGCGATACTCCAGGTAGTACCAGCTTTTCTGCCCGGTAGTGGCATTGACCGACTTCAGCAGTTTCACCGCCTTGGTGCCGTTACTGGTGGCCGCATAGGGCTGGATCATCACGGTAGCGCTACCACTTTCCACCGTGGCGATGGCCGGCGACACGCCATAGTTCAGCCAGCCCAGGCGTTCTTTCTGGAAGGCGTTGTAATGCACCGCCTCGCCGCCACCCATGGTGTCGAACCAGTCACCATATTCGCTACGCGTGCAGCTGCTGCCCAGGGTGGTGGCGCCACATTCCAGCGAATGCGAATGCCACATCCCCAGGTTATGGCCGAATTCGTGAGTAAACGGTTTACGGGTCAGGTTGCCATTCATCCAGGCAGTGGAAGGGCTGCCGCCTACGGTGCCCAGGCCCGCCCAGGCGCAGGTGCTGTTTTTCGGCATCACAATCACGTGGCGACCATAGGCGGAGATATTCACTCCGGCATTGCTTGCGGCCTGCAGCGCCGCATCGCGAATCACCATGTAATCGCAAGTCTGGGCAATCGGCATGGTGATCCAGCCAAATACACTGCCACTGATCGAAGTCTGCTGCGACGAGTTTTCCTTGATGAAGCTATTGCCCTCGCCAAACACCACCGTGCTGGCCTGATCCTTGGTATAGGGCTGGGTCTGGTTATCCTGGAAATTCACCAGCAATACCGCGGTGTTCTGGGTGCCAAAGGTGTTGGGTTCCGGCGATGCCAATACCTGCACGCTGCCAGAAGTGGATGAATCCAGTGCCAGCACATTGCCACTCTGGGTGCCGCTCACTTTGAGCTTGCTACCGCTGGGCTGGCGTGGCCCCTTGCCTTTGAACTTCATTTCGACACGGCCTTTGTCGGTGTGCAGGAAATAGCGATAGCCGCTTGTCTTGTCTGCATTGTGTACATGCAGCACTTCCAATTCACCTTCCAGCTCCACTTTGCCTGCGGCCTGCAACGCCTGTTGCGCCTGCTGCGGCACCGCTGCGTGTACCGGCGTGAAGCTACCCACTGCTGCCATCAACGGCAGTGCCAGTGCGAACTGAAAAATCTGACCTGACTTCTGGCCGGTGGCCTGGGTGCGGGTAAACATCGACTACTTCCTTTCACAAATGCCCTGGAACCTGCTTGCCGCCGTTGCCATGTGCCGGCTAGGCACTGGCTTGCGCATTTTTCTGCAACTTTCCCAAGCATTCCGCCCATTTAAGACGAGATCATTTGGTTTAAAGTTCTACAACCAGAAAATACGCTGCGACTATTTTAAATATATTGTTTGTTAGATTCCAAAATTGATAACAAAGCTTTCAGCTCAATCCTTGGCGCCTATTAACCAGAATTCATACCCAACCTGAACCAGGTGCTCTTGAATTCCTAGTACTTCGTTTAGGATCCAGCCCCTACTATACACATCTTGATTTCAAAAAAAATAGGCAAAATCTTTTATGACAAAATTAGTACGTACAGCAAATACTGTTTGTATATTTATTAATTTAGCATTTTTCAAAAGCAATAATTCATTAAAATCACACACTTACTGTGTTATTTTTTACAACACCACACGGTCAATAAACTAATACACATCAAACACAAACCGTCACACAAATGGTGCCATTTTATATCCACTGAATTACATACATTTATTCTAAAAATAAAAAATACGGCGTATCATACGGCATATAAATTATAAAAAAACACCACCCATGCAGTTACAAGCAAAATAACAACGGCGGTTTCTGGCAAAAACTTGCAATCATTGCTTAACAGTCAGATTTTGGCAAAAAAATAGCCGCCAAATTGGCGGCGGCTATTCAAAATGCACAGGCAAGGGTCAAATTAATGTAGCGATATTCTGCAAGCAGGCAGTTATTCGGCTGACAGTTCACCCGTGTCACTACCCGCCTCGGCTGGCGGGGATGGAATGGAAGGTGCGACTGCGCCAGGCTGAGACGCAGCCTGCTCGGGAGCCCCGGCGCTGCCGCTACTGCCGGCCGTTCCTGGGGCGGCAGCGACCAAGCGGTAAACAAAGCGCCAATCAGCGTAGCTATCGGCCTGGGCAAAATCACGGTCTGGCGGCGAAAAATTATCCCGCTTCAGTGGCTTGCCGGTAGCCAGGCTATAGACCCCGGCAATGCCTTCATCCGGCGCACGGACAATCCCCCACTCCGTTTTACCGGTAAATGGATCAGGATAGATGCGGCGCAAATAACGGCGGACAAACGGGACGCGGGGATCACGCAACAACGCCTCCATCGTGGGCGGGAAGCGTTTTGCTCCACCCGGCGACTGTTCATAGTATTGCGCAATGGCCTGCCGGAACTGGTTACCGATAAACAGCAACTCTTGCTCACGCTGCCGTTGCGCCACGCTTGACCAGATCTGCCCGGTTGCGGCCAACCACCAGCCCAGCACCAGCAGCACCGCGAGCAGACCCAGATAGGTAAAGCCATGCTGCCGACGCGGCCAGGCCGGGCGGCAGCGCACCGAATGGCTATAGCTCGCGCAGCGGCGTGCCATCACGGGTCTCCCCTTCCGCCCCGCTACGCACATCGTAGACCCCACCCTTACTCGGGTCGTCCGGTGGCACCACCACCCAGCTGGTCTCGGTATCGGTAAACGGGTCGGCGGGCAATTTGCGCAGATAGCGATCGGTAACCAGCGCTTGCAGGCTGTCCGGATAGCGCGCACGGTCGCCGTAGTATTTGTCGATGGCGTCACGCATGGTGGACAGATCGCTCAGCAACACCGCCTCGCGTGCCCGGGCAACGCTATCCAGGTAGCGCGGCACTGCGATGGTGAGCAACAGCGAGATGATCACCATCACTACAATCAGCTCGATCAGGGTGAAGCCGGCCGACCATCGCCGCCCCCGGCGGTTACCACTGCCGGTAGGGGATGCCGTTGAGCCCGACGCCTTGCGACAATGAGTAAACATCATAGACATCCTCGCCCTCCTCGGGACTGTCCGCCGAGCTGGCATAACTGCGCAGCCCCCAGCTTTCCCCCGCCGGCTTGTCGTTATCAGCCATCGGGTCGCGGGGAATACGGCGCAGGAAGAAGAAACGGCGCTTGCCATCCGGGTCTTTAGGGTCGACCACTCCATCCGCCAGCACTGCCAGGGTTTTCGGATAGCCGCTTTCATCCGCTGCGCGGGGAATCTTGCCCTGATCCACAGCCGCCTTGTAGGCATCGATGCCGTCCCGCAACTGCCGCAACGCCAGCTGCAGCGCCTGCTCCTTCTGTCGCTGCACGGTCAGCTCGGCCAGGGGCAGTGCCACACTGGCCAGCAAGGCGATGATGGCCACCGTCACCACCAGCTCTACCAGGGTGAAACCCTGCATCCGACGGGAAAGCATTGGCCATCCCCTCACTGTGACGGCGGCGTGCTCCCGCCCGGTTGCGCACCAGACGGTGGCACGGCCGGCGTCGACCGGAAGGGCACGATCCCCGGCACCGGCACCATGCTCGGAGCAGCCGGCGGCGGCACGATGGCCGGCGTGGCGACGATAGTGGCCGGCGGTGCGCCACCGCCTGTTACGCCACCACCTACCGTGCTTTCCGTGCCGGCGCGGAACTGGGTAAAGCGCGGATCCGGCACCGCCAGGTTGTGCACAATGTGCGGGGTAATCAACAGCACGATTTCGGTCTTGGAGCGGTTGTCGTTATTGCTGGAGAACAGCCGGCCAAGCAGCGGCAGATCGCCCAACCCGGGCACCTTGGTGATCGAGCTACGATCTTCATCCTGAATCAGCCCGGCCAGCACCTGTGTCTCGCCATCACGCAGCCGTAGCACGGTATCTGCCGCCCGCGAGCCAATCTGGTATGCAGTGCTGCTACCAAAATCCACCTGCTTGACGATGCTGCTGACTTCCAGCCCGACATCGATAGTGACGTCGTCATCCAGGCCGATGCTGGGCTGCACTTCCAGCTTCACCCCCACGTCCAGATAGGACACCGACTGCGCAATACCGGCGTTCACCACCGCGGTGCTGGTAAATACCGGCACCTTGTCACCGATGTGGATCTTGGCTTTCTCGTGGTTTTTCACCCGGATGCGCGGGTTGGCCAGCACGTTGGCGTTGCTGTCCTGCGCCCGCAACCGCAGCAGAATGGCCGGGTTGGGAATGAAGGTGGTCAAGCCCAACGGATTGGCACGCAAGTCGATCATGCCGCTGGACAGGCTGCCGCCGGGGGTGGAAGAGGACACGATGACGCCGCCGGTGGTCGACGAAGTCGTGCTGCCCTTATCCAGCAGACCGTAGCCGATCTGCGCCGGCCATTCGATGCCCAGGTTCTGCAGCCGGGCGCGGTTCACCTCCAGTACCTCGACTTCCAGAATCGCTTCCGGCTCGGCCAGATCCTGGGTGGCCAGCAGTTTTTCCGCCAGCTGCACCGCTTCCGGGGTATCCCGCATCACCACCAGGTTGCGCTTGTCGTCCACATACACGTCGCGGGTTTTCACCAGCGCGCGGATCAGGTTGGCCGCATCCTTGGCTTCGGCATTGGCCAGGAAGAAGCTGCGGATCACCAGCTCCTGATAGTCCTTCAGCTTGGCCGGGTTATTGGGGTAGATCATGACCGTGTTGTCGCTGAGCACCCGCTGGCTGAGCTGATTGGTGACCAGCAACAGCTGCACGGCATCTTCGATGCGGGTATTACGCACAAAGATGGTGGCGCGCAGATCCGGTCGCACATCCTTGTCGAACACAAAATTGATGCCGGCCGTGCGCGAAATCACCTCGAACACCGCCTTGAGGGCCGCATCGCGGAACTCCAGCGTGATCGGCCGCGACATGGCCGCCTGCAATTGCGGGCTCAGCAGCGATGGCGATGCCTGCTGGTCATACAGCTTGCGCTGCAGCACCCGGGCATCGCGCTGGCGCGGGTTTTCGGACAGCACCCGCTGCACCGTGGCCAGTGCGGCGGTACGGTCGCCCTTTTCCATCTGCTGCTGCGCATCGGCCAGCAGTTGCACATGGCGGCGGCTGAGCGACAGCGCTTCCAGCCCATCCAGCGCCCGCTGGTTCTGCGCGTCCAGCCGCAGCACCCGCTGGAACAGCTGCTCGGCATCGTCCAGCTGCCCGCTTACCTGGGCACTGTTGGCCGCCGCCAGCCACTGGTTGACGGCCCGTTCCCGCTGGGTAAACAGGTAGCTCTTGTACTCGGCGTTTCCCGGCTCGGCCTTGACCACCCGTTCCAGCCGGGCCAGGCCTTCCTCGACATGGCCATCCAGCAGCAGCTGCTTGCCTTCCATGAATTCCTTGTTACTGGCACAAGCCCACAGCAGCAGCACGGTGGGGAGCAACACGATTAAGCGTTTCAATTTGCGCCTCCTATATCCAGGGTTTGCTGCATCTGGAGCGGCAAATAGGTGAGCCGCATGACGGGCGGGGTGATGGCCTCCACCCGGTAGGTGCCGTCGACGACATCATGGGTTTTCAGCACCAGGTTGCGATCGCCATTGCTGACAAAGACGGTCACCTGGTCACCATCAACCAGCTTGCCGATATAGATGAACGGCAAGGTAGGCGGGCTGGGTGGTGCGGGTTTTGGCGGTGGCGGCGGCACGTACCATGTCTGCTGTGGAAACAGGTTGGCCGCATGCCCCTCCGGCGGCTTCTGCCGCGACAGGCTCGCCAGTGACAGCGCGCGCAGCTCTGCCTGCGGCGCGGGTGCGGCCCGGGCCGGGCGAACACGCTCGCCGGATACGAGATCGGCCGCCGGGGTGGGTGCGGTCTCATCCGGCGCCAGCCATACCAGCCCCAGCGTCACCACTAGGGCGGAAACCAGCAGCAAGAAGCGTTGGCGCGGGGTAAGCATGCTCACTCCCCCCTCATCAGCACGGCCAGATGCATGGTGGCATCCAGCTGTTCCTGCCCGATGTTGTCACGCTTGAAACGCAGGTCATCCAGCAGCATCGCCGGGTTGTCCGCCATTGTTCGCGACAGGAACTGCCGCAACTGGCGATAGTTGCCGCGCAGCGGCAAGGCGATTTCGTAACGCAGCAGCTGGCTGCCCGGCAGTGGCTGCACCTTGTACTCGCCGCGCGGCAGCTGCAGTTGCTGTGCATCGGCAGCGGCATAGACTTTCTGCAGCCACTGCTCTGCCTGCCCCTGCGCCGGGAAGGAGCGATAAAACTGGCTAAGCCGCAGCTGCGGGCTGGCTACCGGGTGCGCCTGCTGGTAGCGCAGCCTGGCCAACGCCTGCCGTTGTGCCGCGATCTGCTGCTGTGTTGCCGTCAACTGCGCCTGCATCGGCCGGCTGACGGCAACATAGAACAGCCCGCAGCCCAGCAGTACCAGCAGCAACAGCCATAACGTCTGGTCGGTCTGCGCCAGCAGGTAGCGCCAACGGGCGGCGATCATGATGCCTGCTCCCACTTGGCCTGCAGCGTGAAGCGAATGGGTAGCTCCTTGTCCTGCAGATTGATGTGATGCTCCTGCAGCGCCACCTCGCTGATACCCGGCAGCTTCTCCAGCCGCGACATGTAGTCCAGCAGCGCCTGCCGCTGCTGGACCTCGGCGGTAATGCGCAGCAGCCGTTTCTTGCCGTCCGCTTCCAGCGCCAGCAAGGCCACTTCCTTGTTGGCCGCCGTTTCCAGCTCGGCAAACAGGGTATCCCACGGTTGTGTCAGCTCGTCCCAGGTGGCATTGGCCTGCACGATCTGCTTTTGCAGCGCTGGGTCGAGCTTGCGCTCGGCCAGCGGATTGACCCGCTGCAATGCCTGCTGGTTATGGTTGGCCAGCGTCTGAAACTGCTGCAGGTTGGCCGTCAGCTGCCGGTAATGCCAAGCGGTCAGCAGCACCGCCACCACAGCCAGCAGCAACCACAGCACGCGAGCCGGCTGCACACGCCGGGTTTGCACGAAGTCCAGTTCGAGGGCGCGCATCATCTGCCTCCTCCGCTCGCGGCCAGGCCATAGCATGCGGCCAACGCCGAGCCGGGATGACCGGCCTCGGCGGGTAGTTGCAGCGGGCGCAGGCGTGGGCTTGGCCGCGTCGGCGCAATGGCATAGCCGGGGGTAAAGGTGGCCAGCTCGCTCGGCAGCTGCGCCTGCTCCAGCTGCAGCAGCATGCGATGCAGCGCCAGCGACGCCGCGCCCGGCTGCTCGGCCGGCAGGGTTTCAAACAGCAAGCTCTGCCAGCTGGCATGGCGGAAACTGGCCAGGCTCAGCAGCCCCGGCTCGGCCAGCAGCAGGCCGCCATCCTGCACGTTCAGCTGTTTGCGCCACAGGTTGAAAGCCACCATCAGATAGGGCTGCACCAGTTGCAGGCGGATACCCAGCTTGTCGCAAAGCCCCTGCAGGCTGGTCAGCAGCGCCTCGTCGATGGCGCATGCCAGCACCGCGCGACCATAGCCATTGCCGGACAGGCGATAACGCCAGCCGGTGGCCAGTTCGCCAAACACCTGCCGATAGTTGTGTCGCGCCAACGCCAGCCACTCTGCCGGTCCGTGCAGCTCGTCGCTCCACGGCAGCAATTGATAGCGTGCCAGGCGATTGGACAGCACCACGCTCAGTACCGGGCGCTGCCACTGCCGGCTGCGCAGCAGCTGCTCCAGCTGCGGCAACAGCGCTTGCCAGCCGGGTGTGGCGTCCGCATCGGTGCTTACCGTGATGTCGCTCGGCGGTGAACGCCAGCCAGCCCTGGCATGGCGCAGCACCAGTTGCTCAGGGGTGATTGCCAGCAATAGCCGGTCATGCCACGAAAGTAACACGGTTGACTTCCTGTAATGTGGTCTCACCGCGGACCACCATATCCATGGCGGCCTCCCGCAAGAAGCGCGTGCCGTTGCGCCGCGCCGCTTCCTTGATGGTGCGGATCGGCTCCCGCATCACGATCAGTTCGCGAATCTCGTCCGTCAGCCGCAGCATCTCGCCGATCGCCTTGCGGCCCTTGAAGCCGGTGCCGCGGCAGTGACCGCAGCCGCTGCCGGCGCGGAAGTTGGCCGCAGCGGTCTGCTCCGCGGTGATGCCGGATGCGGCCAACAGTGCCGCCGACGGCTGCTCCGGGTGCGAGCAATGCGGGCAGTTAAGCCGCACCAGCCGCTGGGCAAAAATGCAGTTCAGCGCGGAAACAAAGCTGTAGGGCTCCACCCCCATGTGCACGAAGCGGCCAATCACGTCGAACACGTTGTTGGCGTGCACCGTGGTGAACACCAGGTGGCCGGTCAGCGCCGCCTGCACCGCAATCTGCGCGGTTTCGGTATCACGGATTTCACCGACCAGGATCTTGTCCGGGTCGTGGCGCAGGATGGAACGCAGCCCGCGGGCAAAGGACAGGCCCTTTTTCTCGTTAACCTGAATCTGCAGTACGCCGGGCAGCTGGTACTCCACCGGCTCTTCGATGGTGATGATCTTGTCGCGGCCGGAATTGATTTCGGTCACCGCGGCATACAGCGTGGTGGTCTTGCCGCTGCCGGTCGGCCCGGTGACCAGCACCATGCCGTAGGGCTCGCAGATGTAGCGGCGCATCTCGCCGATCAGCCCTTGATCGAAACCCAGGCTGTCCAGCCGCAGTTCATGCAGCTGATCGGTCAGCGCCTGCCGATCCAGAATGCGCAACACCGCGTCCTCGCCCAGCAGGCTGGGCATGATGGAGACGCGGAAATCCACCTCGCGGCCCTGCATGGCGATCTTGAAGCGGCCGTCCTGCGGAATGCGCCGTTCGGTGATGTCCAGCTCCGACATCACCTTGACCCGCGACACCATCTGCTCGGCCAGATCCGCCCCGCGCAGGCTGCCGGCCGGCAACAACACGCCATCCACCCGGTATTTCATCGCCAGCCCGCCGGCTTCGGCTTCCAGGTGAATGTCGCTGGCGCCCATCTTCAAGGCGTCGTAAATCACCGAATGCACCAGCTTGACCACCTGGCTGGTGTCCTCGCTGATGGACTTGTAGGAGATGTCCTCGATGGCCGTGGTTGCCACCTGCGCATTGCCGTCATGGCCAAGCAGCAGATCCACCGCACGCCAGGATTCCTCCGAGCGCAGCAAGAAGGCCGCCAGATCGGCATGGTGCACCAGGCACCAGTTGGCCGCGGCCGGTACTGCACAGTTGGCCCAGGCGCGGAAGTCCGCATCGAAAGGATCGACAAACAGCAGCTGCAGCGCCCCGCTCTCGGTGCGGCACAGCATGCACTCGTGCTGTGCCGCCTCCAGATACGGCACGATTTCGAACGCCGGCGTCAGCGACTGCAAATCCTCCATGCTGCGCACCGGGTAGTGAAAGGTCTGCGCCAGCGATGCCACGAATGCCTCCGGCGACAGGCCGGAGCGCTCCTCCAGAATGGAAATCAGCGGCCGGTTGTGCAGCTGGGCCAGCTCGCGCGATTCGCGCAGCTGGGCATCCGTCAGCACAAGGGTACGGCCCGGCAGTAAGGCATCCTGGCTCATCGTATGCTCCCAGCCAGCTCGAAGATCGGCAGGTACATCAGCACCACTACCGCGCCAATCAGCAAACCGATAAATGCCATCAGCACCGGCTCGAACATGCGCGTAAAGCGCTCGACGGTCATGGCAATTTCGTCTTCATAGAACTTGGCGATGTGCTCCATCATTGCGCCCATCTGCCCGCTTTTTTCCCCTACCCGCAACATGCGCAATACCACCGGCGTGGTCAGGTCGTTGCCATGCATGGCCTGCGACAACGGTTTGCCTTCCGCAATCTGGGTCGCCACTTGCTGCAGGCGGTCACTCATCGAAAACTGCAGCAGCCCCGCCACCATGCCCAGCGCCGGCACCACCGGAATCCCGCTGACCAGCAGCATGCCGAGCATGCGATAGAAGCGGGCCAGCTGATACAAGTGCATGTGCATACCCAGCACCGGCAGCTGCCACAGACGATCCAGCAGCCAGCGGCGCACACCCGACCGGCTCAGCAACTGGATGAGCAGCACCAGTCCGGTCAGCACCAGCAGCAGCAACGTCAGCGCGTGCCCTTCGATAAATTGTCCCCACTGCAGCAGCAGGCGGGAAAACAGCGGCAGTTCGCTGCCCACCGCTTCATACACCCGCGAAAAGCGCGGCACCACATAGCCCAGCAGAAACAGGAAAACCAGCGACCCCATCAAGATCAGCAAAGCCGGGTATATCGAGGCATTCACCAGTTTTTTCTTCACCAGGTCTGCTTGCTCCTGGTAGGCGGCATAGCGTTTCAACGCTTGCTGCAAATCGCCGGTTTTTTCACTGGCACGTACAGTAGCGATATAAAGGGCCGGAAATATAGCGGGATAAAACTGCAGGGCATCGGAAAAAGATTTGCCTTCTTTTAATAGACCGACAATTTGCGACAATACCTGCCGAGATTCTGCCCGCTGCTCTTTTTCATTCAGGGTTTCAATTGCTTCGACCAAGACCAGCCCTGCAGCCAACAATGCCAATAACTCTTGAGTAAACAAACTCAATTGAAAACCAGTATGTTTCTTGCCAGAAAATAAACTACTGCGCAGCTGGCGCTTTATGGTCAATACCGCATAGCCCTGGGCATCGGCCTGTCGGAGCGCATCATCGTCGCTGGCTGCATCCAGTGTCAGCAGCTGTATTTTGCCGATTCTATCGACTGCCTTGATTTCGAATTGCATGGCTGCGCTACCAGTTTCCGATGTCGGCTTCCTCGCCGCTGCCCCCCAGCTGCCCATCTTTTCCATAGCTGAAGAGGTCAAAATCGGCATGCTCACCGGGGTAGCGATAAATATAATTACGCCCCCACGGATCCTGTGGCGCTGCCTTTTTCAGATATGGCCCCTGCCAGTTTGGCTCGTCGGTCGGCTTGCCATACAGCGCAGTCAAGCCCTGCTCGCTGGAAGGATAATGCCCGGTATCAAGACGGTATTGATCCAGTGCCTTTTCAAAGGCATCTATTTGCGCCCGCGCCGTTTTTACTTCGGCCTTGCCGACTTGCGCAAAATAGCGTGGCGCAACATAACCGGCCAGCAAGCCGATGATGACCAGCACCACCAGCAGCTCTAGCAAGGTAAAGCCGGCATATTTGCCGCCACGATCAAGGGAAATAGAAAAAAATGACACGCAACACTCCCTGCAAACATAAAGTTTGTCAAAGCAATGCAGCTGTCCACCATGATTTCTAATAGATTGCGCATGCTGCATATTTAGCTTGGCTTCTTTATAGTGCAGCTATTTTTTTCCGCCATTAATTTCATGCTACGCTGTAGCCAGTTCGACTCTTATTAATGCCAAAAAAATAATCTTTATGCATAATTAATTATAAATGCACGCATAAATTTCATCGCCATAAATATCCGATTTCACAACGGCACAGAAAATTCGTTCTGAATAGCATTTCGGCATGAAGGCTGCACATTCACTCGCCAGCGGCTCCCGGGACAAGCGTGGCAACACCGGTGACCCGGTACAGGTGTGATGCCATACGGCCATGCAAGGGTGACGTATACCGACCTCCGCGCACCGGCTACCGCCGGACAGCGCAACCGCGCAGCACACCACACGCACCAGCAGGGCAAACAGCGGCACGTTGGCCATACAAAATTTGCTGGCAGACAATGCCCGTCGGGTATTGTATTGTCGTATGGAAAGTGTCCGTTTCGACACGGCACGTCCCGCTGCCACACGGCAAGCAAATCACAGCGCAGGATCTCCACCATGGCAATGAACAAGCAGCTGAATCCGGCCTCCTTCATGGAGCTGCTGCTGGATGCCGTGTGCGCGGTGGATAGCGCCGGCCACTTTGTGTTTGTCAGCGCCGCCAGTGAACGGATTTTCGGCTACACGCCGGAAGAGATGGTGGGCCGCTCCATGCTGGCCTTTATCCACCCCGCTGACCGCGAGCGCACGCTTGCCGCCGCCAGCAAGATCATGACCGGCCAGCCTAACCCGCACTTTGAAAACCGCTACATCCGCAAGGATGGCGAGGTGGTGCATATCATGTGGTCTGCCCGCTGGTCCGAGTCGAACCAGATGCGCATTGCCGTGGCGCGCGACGTCACCGAGCGCAAGCGGGCAGAATCGATGCGGGCAGCGCTGTTTGCCATTTCCGAGGCTGCACATGCCGCCGAAAACCTGCCGGCGCTGTATCAGCACATCCACCAGATCATCGGCGAGCTGTTGCCGGCGCAGAATTTCGCGGTAGCCCTCTACGACGCAGCCAGCCAGCAGCTGAGCGTGCCCTATCAGGTGGATACGCGCCCGGCAGACGCGCCACTGACACCACCGGATCTGTGCGCGCTGGGCAACCAGGTCATCAGCAGCGGCCAACCTTTGCTGTGGCAGCGCCAGCTGGAGCAGCCGGCATGCTCCGAGAACCCGCCAGCGTATACCGAGGAGCGAGACGACCCGCTACTGCACAGCTGGCTGGGTGTGCCGTTGTGCGCCAGCATGGGCGTGACCGGCCTGCTGATACTGAAAAGCTACCATGCCAGCATGGCCTATACCCTGCAGCACCAGGAGCTGCTGCAATACGTCTCCACCCAGATCGCCACCGCCATCGAGCGCAAGCAACTGCACAATCGCTTGCAGCACCTGGCCCAGCATGACGCCCTCACCGGGCTGCCCAACCGCGCCCTGCTCAACGACAAGCTGCAAAACGCGCTGACCAAGGCGGTCCGCCACAACAGCCGGGTGGCGCTGCTATACCTGGACCTGGACAACTTCAAGCACATCAACGACAGCCTGGGGCATACCACCGGCGACCTGCTGCTGCAGGCAGTGGCCAGCCGCCTGAGCCAGTGCGTGCGTGGCTCGGACTCGGTGGCGCGTATCGGCGGCGACGAGTTCATCGTGCTGATCGAAAACCACCTGCGGCCAGAGCATGCCAGCCTGGTGGCAGAGAAAATCCAGCAGGCGTTTGCCACGCCGATCAACATCAATGCCAGCACGCTGCAGGTCCATGTCAGCGTCGGCGTCGCCCACTTCCCGGAACACGGCAGCAACGGGCAGCAGCTGCTCAGCCACGCCGACGACATGATGTACCAGATGAAAAAACAGCGCCGCGGCCAGCACGCACGCTGATTGCGGCCAACCTTTGACGACAAAAAGCCCCGGCAGCATGCGCTGTCGGGGCTTTGTTCCACGTTAGCGTGGCAGCTTACAGCCAGCCAGCCACACGGGCGCCGTTGCCGGCTACCCATTTTTCCGCGGCAGCAGCCGGTTTGATGCCGTTTTCCACGTCCAGCATCACGTTACCCACCTCTTCCGCCTTCCAGCTGAATTTCTTCAGGAAGCTGGCCACCGCCGGTGCCTTGGTTGCCAGGCCCGGGTTCACCACGGTATCGACATGCTCTTCTTCGCCATAGACTTTCTTCGGATCGTCCAGGAAGCGCAGGCGCCACTTGGCGAACATCCAGTGCGGAATCCAGCCGGTTACCGCGATCGGGCGCTTGGCATTGATGGCGCGTGCCAGCTCGGACGCCATGCCCGGGCCGGAGCTAGGCATCAGTTTCACATCCAGGCCGTAATCCTTGATCGCTACCTCGGTACGCTTCATCACCCCAGCGCCGGCATCGATGCCGACGATGCGACCCTGAAACACTTCCTTGTACTTGTTGAGGTCGGTAATGGTCTTGGCCGGCACGTAGTCCGGCACGATCAGGCCGATCTTGGCACCCGGGTAGTTGGTACCGGCGATCACCACCTTGTCCTTCAGCTTCTGGTAGTAGTCACCATGGGTAGCCGGCAGCCAGGCCGACAGTGTGGCATCCAGATCGCCGCGCGCCACGCCCTGCCACATGATGCCGGCGGCTACCGGCACCAGTTCCACCGGGTAGCCCAGCTTGGTCTTGATGATGTTGGCCGCTACCTGGGTAGTGGCCACACTGTCGGACCAGCCTTCCACATAGCCAAGCTTGATCAGCGGCTTATCAGCAGCAAAGGCACCAGTACTACAAGCCACCGCAGCGGCCAGCAACGTCATACGGGTGAAGTTCTTGCTATTTGTGTTCATCTCTATTCCTCAGCCTGTTATGTAGGTAATCACGAGAAACTGCCCATTACGAGCACCTGAGTGGCGCCTCTTTTTGTTGAATTGCCAGCGTAGTACCTGCTGACGCTTACAATCCGCCCCAGCTATTCATGCCGTAGCAGGGGCAAACCGTTTCCAATGCGGTCATGCGACGATAATAAAAAGCCCGGCATACCTTAATGCCGGGCCAAGTAGGGTTATGCCCCCCACACCTCGCCAAATACCCGCAGCCAGTTCTCCCCCAGCACCTTGCGCATCTTGCTTT
>CAMLGD010000002.1 GCA_946479405.1 uncultured Vogesella sp. | reverse complement strand
GCCTGCAGCAAGGTGGCAATGCGGTGGGAAAGTTCGGCGTTCTGCATGATGTTCTCCGGCGATAAGGGCGGCATTGTGCCATGTGCTACGGCTTTACGCGGTAAAAAGCAGGCGCACAGACAAGGACAACTGGATAAGTAATCGGCGGCAGATTATATAGAATCAATTGTTATGCGATATGGAGCCATCATGCCCAGTCACGTCCTGATTGCAGAAGACAGCGGCAGCCAGCGCGCCATCTTGGCCGCTTTGTGCCAGCAGCTGCCAGATGTAGAGGTGCACGAGGCACCCGACGGACGCTGGGCATTGCAACGGGCGCGCCAGCTACCGCAACTGGACCTGGTGGTTACCGACCTGAACATGCCTGGAATGGACGGCATCGAGCTGATCGAACAACTGTCACGGCTGGTGCAGATCCCCACCCTGCTGCTGCTCAGCGGTCACGTACCGGAGCTGCTGGCCGGCTGCATGCGTGCGGCGGAAGAACTGGGCTTTCCCGCCATCGCCTACCTGGCCAAACCCATCGATGTGGACGTGTTTCAGAGCGAAGTGCAGCGCTTATTGCTGGCCGCCAAACGCCCGCCCAACCCGGAGCGAGCCATCCCGCTGGCAGAAATTTTCAGTGGCCTGGCGCAGAACCAGTTCTGCGCCTTCTTTCAGCCCATCTACAGCCAGACGGAGCAACGCGCGGTGCAGATCGAGGCGCTGGCACGCTGGCAACATCCGGCCTACGGCATTATTGGCCCCGGCAGTTTCATCGACCGCCTGGAGCACGAAGGCTTCATCGTGCTGCTGACGCGCCGCATCGTGCAGACCAGCCTGGATTTATTGGCACGCGACCCCTGTGCGCAGGATCTGCGGCTGTCAATCAACCTGTCGCGCAGCCTGCTGGAAGATGCTGATTTTTTTGACTGGCTGGTCGGCGAGGTAGCATCCCGCGGGCTGTCGCCGCAGCGCATCGTGCTGGAAATCACCGAAACCATGGCCTTCAGTGACATGGGGCATACACTGGTGACGCTGCTGCGGCTGCGCATGCGCGGCTTCGAATTGTCACTGGACGATTTCGGCACCGGGCACACCAATCTGGAGCAGCTGAAAGAGCTGCCGCTTACCGAACTGAAGCTGGACCGCAGCCTGATTCGCGGCATTCACCATTCGCCGCGCAGCCAGAGCATTCTGGATGGCATCATCCGCATCGGCCGCGAGCTGTCGCTGCGCATGGTGGCCGAAGGACTGGACAATGGCCACGACCTGGCCTACCTGCAAGGCCGCTACCCTGATCTGGAGCTGCAGGGCTTTCTGCTCAGCGTACCGGTCAGCGCCGGCGAACTGTCGCAACACCTGGGACTGGACGAGCAGGACAGCAGCGCACGGGCCTGAGCCCGCACCAGCTAGCAGGGCTTAGCCCGCTTCACGCTTATTGCGGCGCCAGTCCCACGGCGCCTGCGGCGTGGTTTGCTGCCACAGCCCCAGCCGGTCATGCTCCGCCTGCTGCTGCGCTGCCTCGTAGCGCGCAAAGTCACTGCCGCTCTGGGTTTTCTGCGCATATTGCCGGTAATGCCAAGCGTAGCCCTGCTGCACCAGCAGCAGGTTGATGTCCTGATCCTGACGCCATACGCGGCCAACATTGCGGCCATAACGGTCCTGCTCGATCACCTCTACCCGCACCGTCTGCTGAAATACCTGCTCGGATAAGGCCTGGCGTGCACGCTGACCGTACGGCTGGGCTTTTTCGGGCGCATCGATAAAGGCGAAACGCACCTTGTGCTGTTGCCGGGCGGCATCCAGCACTGTCAGCGTATCGCCATCGGCAATCGCCACTACCGTTCCCTGCAGCTGCGCCCCTGCCTGCGCCCCACCACCGGGTTGCGGCCACAGCCATGCCGCCAGCGCGGCCAGCAGCACCAGCGCAGCCAGAAACTTGCGCTGTGGATTGGCATTGGAAAACAGGGTATTGATGGCAGCCAGCTGGCGACGATTGATAGACATGGGAGATCCGGGCAGAACGGTAAAATGAAACACGGCCCGCAGGCCGTGTGTGCATCAGCTTTCCTGCTGCAGCCGTCGCGGCCGCCACAGCACATCGCTGACGTTGGCCGCCGCATTGAGATAGCGCGACAGGATGAACAGCACGTCGGACAGCCGGTTCAGATACTGTCGCGGCAGCGCCGGCAGCGTGGTTTCTTCTTCCCCCAACGCCACAACACTGCGTTCGGCACGACGGCACACCGCACGCGCCTGGTGCGCCAGTGCCGCCGCCTTGCAACCGCCGGGCAGAATGAATTCTTTCAGCATCGGCAATTGCTCGTTCCAGCTGGCCGCCTGCTGCTCCAGCATGGCTAGCTGCGCCTCCTGCAATGCCTGATAGCCCGGCACTGCCAGCTCGGAGCCCAGATCAAACAGGTCGTGCTGCACCTCGGCCAGAAACGTATCCACCGCGGCAGGAATGCTCTCGCAGCGGATCAGACCGACGATGCAGTTAAGCTCGTCGACCTCCCCCAGCGAATGAATACGCGGCGAATGCTTGGAAACGCGGCTGCCATCGCCCAGGCCGGTGGTACCGGCATCGCCGGTGCGGGTGATAATGCGGGATAAACGGTGACCCATCAGTTGTCCTTGCCCTGCCGGGGCGCCACTTCGTCGAGCGCTTCACGCAGCGACTCTTTCAGTGACTGTGCCAGCATCATGTCAAAATCTTCTTTCATCTGCTGCATGACGCCGGAAATCAGCGATTTTGCCTGCTGCTCCAGAGCGTCCTGCATCCACAAGGTCAGTTCGACCTTCATACGCGGCAACACCCGCGCATACAGCGCCTCGATCAGCGCATCTTCATTTACATTGCCCAGCGCCGAACCGGCGGCCAACGGCGGCGTTACCGACTCGACACGAATGTCGGTACTGTCGACCGGCAGCGGCGTTGGTGCCATGGTAAACGGCGGCTCAACTGCCAGCGCCAGTGAAGATTCACTGCTTTCCGGCACCTGCTGGCGGCGCGAACGCATCACCATCGCCTCTGGCTCCAGCGCCATTGCCAGCGGGGCCTGTGGCGCTTCGGCGTGTAGATCGCGCGCCCAGTCCTGCTCTACATCGCGCTCGTCGGCACTGCTGCGCAGCTGATCGCGCAGCGGCCAGGCATCACCGCCAGGCAAACGTTCGGCGGCGGCACCAAGCTGGGCGGCCGCAGTTACCGCAGCAGCCGCACTGGCCAGACCCAGGCCTCCACCCAGCACCCCGGTCGGCAGGCTATCCAGCGAGATAGCCTGCAACGGCGGTGCCGCATGCATACGTGGCGCATCCGGCGCCGTATCCAGCATGGACCAGTCGGCGGTTGCCTCGCCAGTCACATCAGCCGTGGACTCAAGCGGCTCGTCTACTGCCGGCAAAACAGGCTCCACGCCGGCAACGCTATCTACCACCGCCGGCGCAGCCTCAGCATGCCGCGGCCAACCGGCCTCTTCGTCGAGCGACACTTCCGCTTCCGGCTGCCAGTCGGCCGTATCCAGCGCGACCGCGGCCGGCGGCGTCGACATTGCGGGCAAAGCAGCCGGCTCCTCCGGCTCGGCTGGCGTCATTTCTTGCGGCCAACCATCGTCCTCGGCCAGCGAATCGGCCAGGTCGGTCAATACCGGTGTCACGACTACCGGCACCTCCGGCGACAAGGCCGCTGACACTGGCACGATGAATTCCACCGCTGGTTCGCTGCCCGGCAGGGCGGCATCCGCCAGCGGCGTCAATGATTCTGCCGCCACATCCGGCTGTGCCAGCGGCTCCGCCAGCCAGTCCGGCGCCACTGGCTCGCCCAGTGACCCGTCCGCATCGGCAGCGAGTGCAGGATCGGCCATAGCAGCCGTCGACTCCGGCAACTCGGTGCCAAAAATAACCTCACTTGGCTCGCCAGCCCCAAGTTCGCAAGGCTCAGCCACTTCCGCGGCAAATGCGGCGTCGACTGGCAGCGCCTCTGCGGCGACAACCGAGTCATCCCACGGGGCAACGCTGGCCGGACTTGCCACGCCCAGGTTGGCCGCATCGTCTAGCCCAGCCATCGCAAGAGTCGCCACCTGCAACGCCTCGTCAGCCGCCACCGCCGGCTGCAGTGCGGCCAGGAAGTCGTCCATCGACACGTGGTAGCTGCCGTCTGCCGCAGGTGGCGGCGTGGTGGCTTCCTCCGCCAACAACGGCGGCTCTGCGGCCAACACATCGGAAACGACCGGCGGCAGCGCCTCGTCGGCGGGTTCCGGCAGCTGCGGAGGCTGCCAGTTGTCAGCCCATACCGGGTCGGGTTCGGCCGCTGGAATCAGCGTACCGTCAGTCGACACGTTGGCCGCAGCATCAGCCGCGCCGGCGACCAGAAACGCGTCGACGGGCAGGTCCGGCATTTCTGCCGGCGCCGCAAATTGATCCAGCTGTGCGGTCAGCGCAGCCACGGCGGTTTCGTCATTGTCCACGCGGTACGGCTCGGCGGTGGTCAAACTGCCGGCATCAGCCTCCGGCAATACCGGCTCGAAGCGCGCGCGGGCAAACAGGGCGTCGAGTCCGGCTTCGGCTGACGCCACTGGCGCCGCAGCCCCGGCCGCATCCAGCAGAAAAGCAAAATCTGTACTCTCCACCGCTTCGCCATCGCTGTCCGCCGCCATGGCCATGCCTGGCAACACATCGTCCAGGGTCAGCTCACCCGGCAGATCTACTTCCAGGTCCAGCGACGGCAGGCTCTCGATCAGCTTGCTGGCATCCAGTGCCGGAGCCTGGCCAGCATCGCTGGCGGCGACCTCGCCCAGCACGTCATCCAGAGACAGTTCGGGCGGCAATTCCAGTTCGGGGACGTCTTCGGGCGGCAGGCTGCGTGCCAGCTCGTCCAGTTCGGCGCTGAAATCAAAAGCCGGCACATCCAGGGTGCCGACATCTTCGTCGTCCACCACTTCGGTCAGCACCGGCAGGTTCTGCAGATTCCAGTCGCTTGCGCTATGTTTCGGATCGGTCATGCCGCATCACTCATGTTGTGATGGTGAATGTCAAAGCCCAGGTCGAGATAACGGCGGTAGCGCTGACGCGCTACCGCTTTGGACGCCTCGTCCTGGCCTACCACTTCCAGAATACGGGAGAATGCCGCCGGATCGGCAGGCATATCGGGAGACAGATTCAGTAACACCCGTCCGGCAGCCGACGCGGGAAACTCCCCTGCGGCTAACCAGATCGGCGTCATACCGGCTTCAGGCTGCTGCCACTGACAATGCGGGATAAAGGAGACATCGCCGAACGACCACAGCGCCTGGCTGAATGCCTGCAGCGCAGGCTCATCCGGCAAGGCGATCAGCAGCGACTCTCCCTTGCGGTACACCGTTTGCGCCGCCCGGCAGGCAAAGTGCCGGGGCTGCGCAACGTGGGTGTAAAAATCAATCCGCGTCATCTTCGGCCGCTTCGACTACTTCACGGCGAGGACGACCACGGCGCACGACGTTGCCCAGCGCGATATCGGCACGATCCTGCAGGAATTGCACCAGCATCGGCACCGGACGGCCGGTGGAGCCCTTGTCCTTGCCGCTGCGCCAGGCGGTACCGGCAATATCCAGGTGCGCCCAATCGAAGGCCTTGGCAAAGCGCGACAGGAAGCAGGCGGCACTGATGCTGCCACCCGGACGGCCGCCGATATTGGCCATATCGGCGAACGGGCTCTTCAGCAGCTCCTGATACTCATCCCACAACGGCATATGCCAGGCGCGGTCGCCGACTTCTTCGCCGGCCTGCCACAGCTCCTTGGCCAGGCCATCCTGGTTGCTGTACAAGCCGGTCGCCACATTGCCCAGCGCAATCACGCAGGCGCCGGTCAGCGTGGCGACATCCACCACGGTAGCCGGGTTGAAACGCTCGACATAGGTCAGCGCATCACACAGCACCAGGCGGCCTTCAGCGTCGGTATTCAGCACTTCTACGGTTTGGCCGGACATGGTGGTCACAATGTCGCCCGGTTTCAGTGCACGGCCGGACGGCATGTTTTCGCAGGTAGCCACCACGCAGATCAGGTTCAACGGCAGCTTCATTTCCACTGCGGCACGGAAGGCACCGAGCACGGCGGCGGCGCCACCCATGTCGTACTTCATTTCATCCATGCCTTCGCCCGGCTTCAGCGAAATACCGCCGGAGTCGAAGGTCAGGCCCTTGCCTACCAGCACCAGCGGACGGTCTCCTTTATCCTTGGCGCCCAAGTGCTTCAGCACCACAAAGCGGGCCTCCTCTTCGCTGCCCTTGGCAACCGACAGGAAAGAATCCATCTTGAGTTCGGCGATTTCTGCCGGACCCATTACCTCGGCCTCGGCACCAAAGGACAGCGCCATTTCGCGCGCGGTTTCGGCAAGGTAGCTCGGGGTGCAGATATTGCCCGGCATATTGGCCAGATCTTTGGCCAGCTTCATACCAGCCGCGATGGCAAGCCCGCGGCCAAGACCACGCTCACCATCGGTCAGATCGCTGCGACGCGGCACCGCCAGGGTGAACTTGCGTGGCTCCTTGGTTTCTTCCTGGCGCGACTTGAATCGGTCAAAGCGATACAGCGCATCCTGGGTTACCACAGTCGCCTGCTCGATCATCCACTCCACGTCGTGCTTTTTCACGTGCAGTTCGGTGAGGTAGCTCACCACTTCGTTGGCTTGGGTGCTGGCCAGCGCCTTCACCGAAGCGCGAATCGCCTCGCGGTATTCCTTGGCGCGGAAATCACGCTCCTTGCCCAGACCTACCAGCATGACGCGATCACACAGGGTGTGCGGCACGGAATGCAGAATCAGGGAAGAGCCCAGCTTGCCATCCATGTCCCCACGCTTGAGGACGTCAGCGATGAAGCCATTGGAGATGCGATCCAGCAGATCGGCAGCAAAAGACAGTTTGCGGGTTTCATAAACGCCGACCACAACGCATGCTACGCGCTGCTTCTCAGGGCTCCCGCTTTTAATGTTAAACTCCATAAGACGCTCCACCGTGTGTGTTGGGTTCTTCAAGGCGCATTCCCGCAGGCTTGTGGCCCACTCGGAACCGGCCGCCAAGCCACGATTCCTGGCCGGCAATCAATCGATTGAAACCTTTCCAATTATCACTACCCTACCGACGGATTGTCAAAACAGGCCCGTTTTTATGCTTTTTCAAAAAAGCCTCAGCCGCGAGCTGACTTATACCAGTATCGGCGTTTTTTCCGTTTTATTTGCGATTTTGCTCTCCACCCAGACTATCAACATGCTGGGGCGGGCAGCCCAGGGACTGATTGCCAGCAATGCCATTTTCGCCCTGATCGGTTTCTGGTCCATCGGGTTTTTCCCGGTGCTGATGATTCTGACAATTTTTGTCAGCGTCATCGTGGTACTAACCCGCATGTCACGCGAGCAGGAAATGGCAGTCTGGATGGCCAGTGGCAAGTCGCTGACCGACTGGATTGCCCCGGTAATGCGCTTTGCCCTGCCCCTGTGCCTGCTGATTGCTGCCGGCACCACCATCGTCGAACCGTGGGCAACACAGCGCAGCAAGGAGTACGCCGAAAACATGAAACAGCGCGAAGACATGACCGCGCTGTCCCCTGGTATTTTCAAGGAGTCGCAAAGCGGCGACCGCGTGTACTTTATTGAAAGTTACTCGGTACTGTCCGGCGCTACCCGCAATGTGTTTGTACAGACCACCCGCAACGGCGAGGTGTCGTCCATTTTCGCCAAGGAAGGCCAGGTCAGCACCGACGAAGAAGGCAACCGCATCCTGATGCTGCAGGATGGTCGCCGCTACACCGGAGAGCCCGGCAATGGCAACTTCGAGGTACTGGAATTCAAGCGCTACACCGTCAAGATCACCGAGGCAGGCCAACTGGCGCGCCCGACAGTCGATAGCGAGAGCCGGCCGACGCTGGAGCTGCTTGGCAGTAGCAACCCGGCCGACAAGGCCGAGCTAGCCTGGCGACTGTCTCTACCCCTATGCGGCCTGATCCTTGCGCTACTGGCGATTCCGCTGAGCCACTACAACCCGCGCTCCGGCCACGCCTACAACCTGATTTTTGCACTGGGCGCCTACCTGCTGTACCAGAACCTGCTCTGGCTGCTGCGTGACAGCATTGCCAGTGGCAAGATCCCCACCGCGCTAGGCATCCTGCCCGCCCATTTGCTCATGCTGGCACTGGCATTGCTGCTGCTGCATTACCACAACCGACCGGCCCGACCGATGCTGCAACGTCTGAAAAACCTGCTGCGGAGACAATCCGCATGAAGCTGATTCGCAACTATCTGCTGCGCCGCTTTACCGCCGCTACCGTATTTGTGCTGATCAGCCTGTTGGGCCTGTACGGTTTCTTCGACGCCATCCAGCAACTACCCAGCCTGGGCAAGGGCAACTTCCACGCCGGCACGCTGATTACCTATGTGCTGCTGCAAGCGCCTGGCCATGCCTATGAACTGATGCCGCTGGCGGTGCTGATCGGCGCGATGGTCGCCATGTCACAACTGGCGGGCAGCTCGGAATACACCGCCATTCGCACCAGCGGCGTGTCGCTGCGCAATATCGCCAGCACCAAGCTGCTGTTCGGCGGCGTCATCGCCATCATCGCCTTGCTGCTGGGTGAGTTCGGTGCCCCCTACGCGGAGCAGCAGGCGGAACGAATCAAGCTGCACGCCACCCACTCGCTGGTGGCGCAGGAATTCCGCTCCGGCCTGTGGGTCAAGGACGACAACAACATCATCAACATCGGCGAGATGCTGCCGGACAACACCCTGCTTGGCATCCGTATCCAGACCTACGACCAGGATTACCGCCTGACCCGCATTCGCTATGCCGAGCGTGCCCAGTACCTGCCAGACAGCAAGGAGTGGCGGTTGCAGAACGTGCGCCAGTCCGATCTTGGTACTGACAGCGTCAAGGTTGGCCGCATCGCCGAAATGAACTGGCACTCCATCCTGCAGCCAGAGCTGCTATCGGTACTGCTGGTGGTGCCGGAGCAGATGTCGGCACTGGACCTGATGACGTATATCGAACACCTGCGGAATAACAGTCAGAAAACCCAGCGCTACGAGATCGCGCTGTGGAGCAAGCTGTTCTACCCGCTAGCCTGCATCTCCATGGCCATGGTGGCACTGGCCTTCACCCCGCTGAACGGCCGCCATAACGACCTGGGCATCAAGCTGTTTGCCGGCATCTGCATCGGCATCGCCTTCCACTTCAGCAACCGGCTGTTTGGTCACATGGGCCTGCTGTATAACTGGAACCCGATCATTTCGGCCACCCTGCCCACCCTGCTATTTCTTGCCGCAGGGGTGGCTGCCATCTCGCGACAGGAACGAAGATGAGCTCCGACAGCCGCAGCGCCCATTGCAAACGCTGGCGCCTGGCCCTGCAGCAAGGGCGCGAGGCGCTGGCCACCGACTATCGCGATAGCCGCAACGCTCGCGACTATCTGCTGCGGCACGGCCAGCTGGTCGACGGCATCATCCGTTCGGCATGGGAAGTGCTGGGCATGGGGCAACGTGCGGCACTGCTGGCGGTGGGCGGTTACGGCCGCGGCCAACTATTCCCGTACTCCGACATCGACCTGCTACTGCTGCTACCGGAAGCCACTTCGCAAAGCCTGAACGGTTTTGTCGAAGACTTCATCGGTGCGATGTGGGATATCGGCCTGGAGGTTGGCCACAGCGTACGCACCGTGCAGCAATGCCTGAGCGAAGCGGCGCAGGACATCACCGTAGAAACCACGCTGCTGGAAAACCGCCTGCTGGCCGGCAACCCGGCACTCTATCAGCAGCTGAATGCCGCAGTGGAAAAGCATCGCGACCCACTGGCATTCCTGGAAGGCAAGCTGCTGGAGCAGCAGCAGCGTCACACCAAGCACTTTGGCGTGACCAGCAACCTGGAGCCCAACGTCAAGGAAAGCCCGGGCGGCCTGCGTGATCTGCACACCATCCTGTGGATCAGCAAGGCCATCGGTGTGGGCCAGAACTGGGAATCGCTGACCCGCAACGAGATCCTCACCCCGTCGGAGGCGCGCCTGATCCGCTACAGCGAACGCCAGCTGGAGCAGATTCGCATCGATCTGCACTTGGCAGCGCGCCGCCGAGAAGACCGGTTGATCTTCGACCTGCAACAACAAGTAGCCACCATGGGCGGCCTGGCCGACAACAAGGCCAAGCGCGCCAGCGAACAGCTGATGCAGCTGTATTACAAATCCGCCAAAAACGTCAGCCAGCTCAACGGCATCCTGCTGCCCAACCTACGCGCGCGCCTACTGTGCGACGTACCGCGCACCACCCAGCAGCTGGACCAGCACTTCTACAGCGTCAACAACATGCTGGGCATCTACGACAGCGACGTGTTCGATCGCGAGCCGGCCACCATCCTGCTGGCCTTCCTGCACATGCAGCGCCACAGCCTGAACGGCATGGCGCCCCGCACCCTGCGGGCACTGTGGCACGCCCGCCGCCAGATCAACGAGCGCTTCCGCCATGACCCGCAAAACCTGCAGTTGTTCATGCAGCTGTTCCGCGAAGGGCGTGGCCTGACCCGCACCCTGCGGCGCATGAACCTGTACGGCGTGCTGGGCAAGTACTGGCCGGCGTTCGGCCGCATCATCGGTCAGATGCAGCACGACTTGTTCCATGTCTACACCGTGGACGAACACATCCTAATGGTGGTGCGCAACCTGCGCCGCTTTGCCGTACCGGAGTTCAACCACGAATACCCGCTGCTATCCCGGCTGATTGGCGACTTCGACAAACCAGAGCTGCTGTACATCGCCGGCATGCTGCACGACATCGCCAAGGGTCGAGGCGGCGACCACTCGCAGCTGGGCATGGCCGATGCGGCGCAATTCTGTGACACGCACGGCATTACCGGCGACGATCGTGAGCTGGTGATCTGGCTGGTGCAGCACCACCTCACCATGTCCAGCATTGCGCAGAAGCAGGACATCTACGACCCGGCCACCATCCAGCAGTTTGCTGATCTGGCACGAAGCCCGCGCTGGTTGGCCGCACTCTACATTCTGACGGTAGCCGACATTCGCGGCACCAGCCCCAAAGTGTGGAACGCGTGGAAAGCCAAGCTGCTGGAAGATCTCTACCACGCCACACTGCGCACACTAACCCGCGGTGGCCAGATCAATGCTGACTCCGAGCTGGAAGAACGCAAGACCGCGGCCCGCAAACTGCTGCGCCTGAACACCGTGCCGGAAGGTGCCGAACAGACATTCTGGGCTCAGCTGGACATGGTGTACTTTCTGCGCCACGAACCGCGTGAGATTGCCTGGCATACCCGCCTGCTCAATCGCTGCCTGCACACCACCGAGCCGGTAGTGCGCGCCCGACTGCTGGACGACAACAAGGATGGCCTGCAGCTGCTGGTCTACACCCCGGACCAGCCAGAGCTGTTTGCCCGCATCTGCGCCTTTCTGGGACGCCACAACTACAGCATTGCCGACGCCAAGATTTACACCACGCGCCACAACTATGCGCTGGACACCTTCCATGTGTTTCTGCCGGAATACCATGACAGCAACTATCGCGACCTGATCAACTTCATCGAGTTTGAACTGGCCGCCACGCTGCAACGGCAGGACCCGATACAGCTGCCACCCAAGGGCCGCCTGAACCGCCACCAGAAGCACTTCCCAATCCGCCCGCAAGTGTTGATCCGGCCGGATGACAAGGGTCGCCACTATGTGCTGTCGATCACCGCGGCAGACTCGCCCGGCCTGCTGGCCCGCATCGCCAAGGTACTGTCGGATTACCAGGTCAGCGTTGACTCGGCCAAGATCATGACGCTGGGCGGCCGCGTGGAAGACTCGTTCTTGCTGTCGTCAGCCTGCCTGGGGGACGACAAGACCATGCTGGCACTGGAAAACGACTTGATCAACAGCCTGCGCATCTAGACCCGCCATGCTCTATTTCGAAGACCTTACCCCCGGCCTGCGCTTTCACACCGCCAGTGTCACGCTAAGCGAGCAGGATATTCACGCCTTTGCCCACCAGTACGACCCGCAGTATTTCCATACTGACACCACCCGTGCCACAGGCAGCGTGTTTGCCGGACTGGCGGCCAGCGGCTGGCATACCAGCAGCCTCACCATGCGCCTGGTGGTGGACAGTGAATTTGGCCGCAGTGTGGCGGGTGGACTGATCGGCATGGGTGTCGACAAGATGCGGTGGCCGCGGCCAACCCGGGCTGGCGACACGCTGCAGGCCAGCGTGGAAGTGCTATCGGGTAAGCGCTCCGGCTCGCAGCCAGACTTTGGCGTGGTGAAACTGCGCTGGGTGACGCGCAATCAACAGCAGGAAGAAGTAATGTCATTGGAAACGGCGATCTGGGTGGCGGTGCGCCAGCCCTGATCGCCGTCAGTCAACGGTCGCTGTTCAACGGCCGTTGTTATGCCACTTGCGATAATCGCGGGTAAGTTTGTCCAGATCGGATGCGGCCAACTCCAGGTGCTGCGAACTACCCAGCACCGCATCTGCGGTGGCGATATTCTGCTCACCCAGCATCGCCAGCTGCTCAACCGAGGCGGCAACCTGATGTACCGACGAGGATTGCTGCGCCATCTGCTCAACCAGCGTATGCGCGAACTGTCGCGCCTGATCAGCGATCAGCAGCAGGTTCTGCAGATGCTCGCCCGACTGGCGAATCTCGTTGCTGACCTGCCCCACCTCGATAACCGACTGGTCCATATTGCCGCTGACGCTGTCGGTGATGGCCACGATATGCTGCACGGTCTCGGTGATGCCATCGGTTGCCTGCGCAGTGCGCTCGGCCAGTTTGCGCACCTCATCGGCCACCACGGCAAAGCCACGCCCCATCTCGCCGGCACGTGCCGCCTCGATGGCGGCATTCAGTGCCAGCAAGTTGGTCTGCTCGGCAATTTCATGGATCAGATCGGTCATGCTGCTGATCTTGCCCATCGCCTGCTCCAGCTGCAGCAAGTCGGCCTTGGAACGATGCACCGAATCCACCGCCTGTACCGCAGCATCTGCTGCCGTCTGCATCACTGCATGCCCGGTAGTGGCTGCCTGACGGGTGGTATCCGCCCGCTGTTCGCTTTGCTCGGCCATGGCGGCGACCTGCGCCACGCTGCCGCTGATCTCTTCCATGCTGGTACTGATGTGATGCAGGCCAGTGCCCTGCTCGCGCGCCCGCGCCACCAGGCCTTCCACCTCGCCACTCAGGCTGCGCGCCTGCTGATAAGTCAGCCCACCAGCAGAAAGGCTGTCGGCCACCAGTGCGCGCTGATGCAGGCGCAGCCCCTCCAGGCTATCCATCATGGCACCCAGCTGGCCACCAAGATGAGTACGTAGCGGGTGCTCCAGCCGCCCTTCCGACAAGGCCATGAAACCTTGGTGGATACGCTCCATCACCGCGCCCTCACGATGGCGCCACCAGTAAGACGCAGCTCCCAGGCCGACAAAGCAGCCCCCCCCAACTACCTGGCGCACCATGTCGGCCAACTCTGGGCAGACAGCCGCAAACAGCAGCCCGGCACTGAAGATACCGGTCAGTACGAAGCCGGTGCGACCCGAATCCGGACGTTTGAGCAGCGCCTTCAACGTCGACGGCATCGCCGCCTGCTTGTTGCGCAGCTGCTGGTAAAACGCTTCGGCCGCCGTAATTTCATCGCGTTTGGGCGCACTGCGTACCGAAATATAACCAATGAGCTTGCCGTGCTCGGTCAGCGGCGTGACGTAAGCTTCCACCCAGTAAAAGTCGCCACTCTTGGACCGGTTTTTTACCAGTCCACGCCATGGCTTGCCTTCCTTGATGGTGTCCCACAAATCGGCAAATGCCTCCGGCGGCATGTCCGGATGACGTACGACATTGTGATTGCGGCCCAGCAGCTCGTCTTCGCTGTAGCCACTGATATCGATAAAGGCGCGATTGGCGTAGGTAATGGCACCTTTCAGGTCGGTCTTGGTAACAATCGGGCGGGCGGGATCAAGAAACAATTCATTGGCCGTTACCGGCATATTGATTTTCATAATGGTTTCTTATTGATGTGCGTGTGTTGACGGCAAGATTATCAAACAACGCTAATCAAGCCCACTGCTAAATACGACGTTTGCTTGGGTATAGCGAAGGCCGGCGCGCTTTCCAAGCAACAGCATCTGACACACATTCCAGAGGCATTGTCAGCATCATGCCCATGCCAGCGAACTGCGGTTTCTTTATTGCGACCTGACTGCGCGCAGCAGCGACGGCCGACAAGGCAAAGGTTGGCCGCATGCGGCCAACCTTTTACCATTTAACGGGCCACGACAATCATTTCCACCTCGCGCAACGCCAGCAGATCCCTGCCACCAGCGTAGCTGATCGACGACTGCAGATCTTCTTTCAACTCCACCAGCAGCCGCGCCATCGAGCCCTTGTATTCGACCAGAATTTTCTTGCCCTCGACGTTCTTGTATTCGCCTTTATTAAATTGCGAGGCACTGCCGAAGTATTCCTTGTAGTGCTTGCCATTGATTTCGACGATCTCGCCGGCCGACTCGTCGTAACCTGCAAACAGCGAGCCAGCCATCACCATGCTGGCGCCACAGGCCAGCGCCTTGGCCACATCGCCATGCTCGACAATGCCGCCGTCGGCAATCACCGGCACCGTTACCGCAGCGGCGCAGTCACGCACGGTGGAGATCATCGGACGGTGGAAGCCGGTCTTGTTCTTGGTGATGCACACCCGGCCACCGGCAATGCCAGCCTTGATCGCATCGCACCCCCAGGCTTGCAGGTCACGCGCCGCATCGGCGGTGGCGATATTGCCACCGATCAGGAAGCTGCCTGGAAACTGCTGCTTGACGTGGCGAATCATGCGCTCGGCCTTGACGCACCAGGCATTGGCGACGTCCAGAGTAATGTACTCGGGCGCCAGCGCGGCAGCCTGCAATGCGGCCAACTGCTCCAGCGTATCGTCGTTCACACCAATACTGATTGAGGCAAACAGGCCTTTGGCCTGCATATCGCGCACAAAACCCACAATGTCCATGTTGAAACGGTGCATGGTGTAAAACCAGCCATGCCGGGCGAAGTATTCGCAGGTCTCGGCATCCACCACGCTTTTCATATTGGAGGCGTATAGCGGCATATCAAAGCGGCGCGACCCGAACTGGATCGAGGTATCGCATTGCTTGCGGCTATCGACGACGGTTTTCCGGGGTACCAGATAAACATCGCCGTAATTGAGTTCGGTGTTGAACATGTGTGTGCTCCAGGTGTATTCAGGGTGGCATGCCGCCGTTCCGGAATAGCGACATAAAACTAGGGGCCCCAAATAAAAAGCGGAAGCCGCTGGGCTTCCGCTTGCAATTCTTCCTGCGCTTGCTCCGCAGAGCTGTCGCACACAAACCTTGTTAATCTATCGAAGCGGACACGGGGCGTCAAGCCACCGTCGTCAGTTATCCAGCCACTGCAAAATACCGCGCCAAGCTTCAAGATCCCGCGCAGCGCGCGAGGTTGGCAGATCGAATAAGGTCATGCCGTTGGCCGCAGCCTGCACGTACAGCTGCGTATCGCGCAACCAGCCAAGCACCGGCACGTGCAACTCGGCCAGAAATTGCTGCAGGTCCCGCGCCGAGCGAGTACGCGGGTCCACCCGCATCCCCACCACCCCGACAAAAGCCCGTTGTTTACGGATTGCCTTTTCCTGCAGCAGCTGCGCCAGAAACTCTCGGCTGGCCCACATATCAAATGGGGAAGGCTGGATCGGCACGATTACCCGGTCGACCCGCGCCACCAATGCGGCCAACTTTTTGCCTTGCAGCCCCGCTGGACTATCCAGCACCACTATCTGAGTGCCTTTGGGTGGCTTGGCCGGCTCGCCCGGCGATACCTGCCAGCCATCGATATACGGTAGCGGGGTCGGCCGGCACGACAACCAGGATAGCGAGGTCTGCTGCTTATCGACATCGCCCAGCATGACCCGCGACCCCTGCCCCGCATAAAAGCCGGCCAGATTGGTCGCCAAAGTCGATTTGCCACTCCCCCCTTTGGGATTCGCAATCAGGATCGAATACGCCATACTGCCCTTCTTTTTATCGCGATGTCCTACATCACCAGTCACGATGCAATGTAACACGCCCACTTCTTTTGCCGCCCTGCTTTTCGACATGGACGGCCTGATGATCGATACCGAAAGCTTGTCGGCCCACTCTTGGCGCGACGCTGCAGCCATCCTTGGTGTACCGCTGCAGCAAGCGCACATCGACGCCATGGTTGGCCTTGCCATGCCACTGTGCCTGAGTTATCTGATTACGGAACTAGGTGACGAGGCACAAGCACGTCAGCTGGAGGCGCTCAGCCGGCAGCAATATCACCGCGCACTACACCAGCAGAATATCCCGCTAAAGCCGGGCATTACCCAGCTACTGGACTGGTGCGAAAGCCGGCAGATTCCGCGAGCGGTGGGTACGGCCACCCAACGACAACTGGCCGACATCAAACTGGGGCGCACCGGGCTGGCACGCTACTTCGAGCACACCATTGCCGGCGATGAAGTCGCCCGCACCAAGCCGGCACCCGATGTCTACCTACAGGCTGCAGCGCGTCTGCAAGTAGCCCCCGAACACTGCATCGTGCTGGAGGACTCGGCCTACGGCGCTCAGGCCGCGCTGGCGGCCAACATGCGCGTGATCGTGGTACCGGACCTGCAGCAACCGCCGGCCGAGATAGCAAAACAGGCCCTGGCAGTATGCCAGGACCTGTTTGCCGCGCAGGCGGTGCTACAGCGCCTGCTCAACCTTCCGCATTGATGCGCGCCACCAGCTGTTGCAACACTGCGGCGGCCTGATCATTGGCCACTTGGCAAGTGCCGGCCGCCTCGTGGCCGCCACCATCGTACTCCAGCATCAGCGCGCCAACATTGCAGCGACTACTGCGGTCGATAATGGATTTGCCGGTGGCCAGCACCGTGTTTTGCTGGTTCAGCCCCCACATAATGTGGATCGACACTTTGGCCTGCGGGTACATGGCGTAAATGGCAAAGCGGTTGATCGGGTGAATCAGCGCCTCATCGCGCAAATCCAGCACCACCACATGCCCCTGCATGCCGGCACACCGCCGCAATTGTTCCTTGGCCTGGATTTCGTGCTCGAAGTACAACTCGACTCGCTCCCGCACGTCCGGTAACGCCAGAATTTCGTCAATTGTGTGATTACGGCAGTACTGGATCAGGTCCATCATCAGCGCGTAGTTGCTAATACGAAAATCCTTGAAGCGCCCCAGCCCGGTACGGGCATCCATCAGGTAATTGAGTAGCACCCAGCCCTTCGGGTTAAGAATGTCTTCCACGCTGAACTGCGCGGAATCAGCCTTGTCCACCGCCGTCATCATGTCTACCGCAATGTTCGGAAAACGCTCCTTGCCACCGTAGTAGTTAAACACCACGCGCGCCGCCGACGGCGCGGCCGGATCGATGACATGGTTATCACGCCCGCCTTCATTGCGCAGGGTCTCGGAGAAATGGTGATCGAAGGCAAGATGGGCGGCCGGCACATACGGCAGGTTGGTCGTAATGTCACGCGGACCGATGTCCACCTTGCCATCCTGCATATCCTTGGGGTGCACAAACTTGATGTCATCGATCAGGTCCAGCTCGTTCAACAGCACTGCACATACCAGACCATCAAAGTCACTGCGTGTCACCAAACGGAATTTCTCACTCGCCATGCTTTTCTCCAATTATTGTCATGCTTAGGTGCATTCATCATAGCCAGAGTGCGCGGTTTTATCGAATGGCAGAATTGCGGGAGATTCTTCAGCAACTGGTTACAAATGAACGAAACCGCTGCACACCTGTCAGACTTGTGCTGCCCCTGCCCTGACCGCATAATCCGCCACATGAAATTCCTTACCGACCTGTTCCCCGTCATGCTGTTCTTTGGTGCCTACTGGCTGACCAAGGACATGTTTCTCGCTACCGGGATCGCCATTGGCGCCACCGTGGTTATCGTTGCCCTTACCTGGCTCAAGCACCGCAAAGTAGACACCATGCAATGGGTTAGTCTGGCGTTGATCGTGGTCATGGGCGGCGCCACTCTGTTGCTGCACGACAAACACTTCATCATGTGGAAACCCACGGTGCTGTACTGGCTGATGGGGGGCGGCCTGCTGATCGGCCAGCTTACCGGCCGCATTGGCATGCGCTCGCTGATGGGCAGCCAGATGACGCTGCCGGACTCCACCTGGAAAAGGCTCAACCTCGCCTGGGGCGTGTTCTTCCTGCTACTGGGCGCCGTCAATCTCGTCGTGGCCTACCAATTCAGCGAAGAAGTGTGGGTCAATTTCAAACTGTTTGGCGGCTTTGGCCTGATGATCATCTTCGTTATCGCCCAGAGCCTGTACCTGTCCAAATATATCGAGGAAACTCCCTGATGCTGTATGCCATTACCGGCCAGGACGTACCTGATTCCCTTACTCAGCGCCTGGCCGCCCGCCCGGCCCACCTTGAACGCCTGCAGGCGCTGCAAGCCGCGGGCAAACTGCTACTGGCCGGCCCGTTTCCCGCCATTGACAGTAATGACCCTGGCCCGGCCGGCTTCAGCGGCAGCCTGATCGTCGCCGAGTTCGACAACCTGCAAGCCGCCCAGAGCTGGGCCGATGCCGACCCGTATGTTGCCGCCGGCGTATATGCCCAGGTAAGTGTCAAACCGTTCAAACAGGTTTTCCCGGCATGAGCGACATCGTTGCCCAGCTGCAGCAACGCCTGCAAAGCCTGCACCCGGAACATCTGCAAGTGACCGACGACAGCGCGGCCCACGCCGGTCATGCCGGCGCCAAATCCGGCGGCCATTTCGACATCGTGATCGTCACCTCTGCCTTTGCCGGCAAGAACCGCCTGCAACGCCAGCGCATGGTCTATGACGCCGTGGGCGACCTGATGCACCACGGCATTCATGCGCTGTCCATGCGCACCCTTACTCCAGAAGAAATCTGATCCATGAAACTGACTGCCAAACTCCTTGCCGCCGCCACCCTAGCCGCCGCGGCCAACCTGGCTGCCGCCGTACCGGTTGCCACCGTCAATGGTGTCGTCATCGACAAAGAGACACTGGATAAAGTCGTGGCCCAGGTGGTACGCGAGAACAACGGCCGCCTGCAGGACAACCCGGCCCTACGCGAAGAACTGCGTCAGACCCTGATCACCCGCGAGCTGGTACAGCAAGCGGCCACCAAGGGCGGCCTGGACAAGAGCCCGGAATTCATCCGTGCGCTGGAAGAGGCACGCAAGGATCTGCTACAGCAGGCCTTTTTTGCCACCGCGGTGAAAAACCGCCCGGTAACCGACGCACAAATCAAGGCCGAGTACGACCGCTACGCCAGCCAGTTCAAGGGCGCCAAGGAAGTACAAGTGCACCAGATCGTGCTGGCCGACGAAGCTGCGGCCAACAAGGTGATTGCCGAGCTGAAAAAAGGCGGCAAATTCGATGCACTGGTGAAACAGTCCATCGATGCCAGCAGCCGCAACCGTGGCGGCGACATGGGCTGGGGCAACCTGGCGACCATGGAACCGCCGCTGGCGGAAGCGCTGAAGGCCATCCCCAAGGGCCAGGTTGGCGCCAAGGCACTGAAGTCGGGCCAGGGCTGGCATGTATTCCGCGTCGACGACATCCGTGACGCCAAGGCCGCGCCGCTGGAAGCGATCAAGCCGCGCATCGCACAAGAACTGCAGCACAAAGTGATTCAGGACGCCGTTGGCGAGCTTCGCCAGAAGGCCAACATTCAATAACCCAAAGAAAGTCAGCAATGAGCAAATTTTTCAAGCAGACCCTGATTGCCGCCGCACTGGCCACCGCCGCCGCTGCCGCGCTGGCTACTCCGACCGTTAACGGTGTGGGCATCAGCCAGCAGCGCATCGACGCCGTGGTTAAGATGATGGAAGCACAGGGTCAGCAAGCCAATCCGCAAATGGCGGAAATGGTGACCGATCAGCTGGTTACCGCCGAAGTGCTGCGTCAGGAAGCGGTAAAGAAGGGTTTGGACAAGTCGGCTGAATTCCTGGCCGAAATGGAAAACGCCCAGGCCATGTCGCTGGCCAACCGTTACATCAAGGAATTCATCCGTACCAACCCGGTAACCGATGCCCAGCTGAAAGCCGAGTACGACAAGGTGAAAGCCGAGTTCCCGGAGAAGAAGAGCTACCACGCCCGCCACATTCTGGTGAAAACCGAGGCTGAAGCCAAGGCCGTGCTGGAAGCATTGAAGAAGGGCAAGCCGTTCGATGCCCTGGCCAAGGAAAAATCCATCGACCCGGGCAGCAAGGTCAATGGTGGTGACTTGGGCTGGAACGAGCCGGCAACCTTCGTGGCACCGTTCTCCGAAGCCATGGTAAAACTGGCCAAGGGCCAGGTAAGTGCGACCCCGGTGAAGACCCAGTTCGGCTACCACATCATCAAGCTGGATGACGTGAAGACCGAAGCGGCTCCGGCGATCGACCAACTGCGCCCGCAACTGGAGCAGCGCATCCAGTCCCAGCGCATTGAAACGCTGATCAAGGACCTGAAGGCCAAGGCCAAGATTCAGTAAGCGCCCTCGCCCAAACAAAAAGCCCTCCACATGGAGGGCTTTTTGTTTACCAAGGTTGGCCGCAGCTCAGCCAAAGCGACGCGCCGCATCCAGCGCCAACCCGCTACCGATACTGCCGTAGCGATCGCCTTCCACGGCACGCGCATTGGGGAACATCGCTGCCACCCGCTGCCGCAACAGCGGCACGCCGCTGGAACCACCGGTAAAGAAAATGGTATCAACCTGCCCGGCCTGCAGTTGCGCATCCTGCAGCAAGCGCCCGATCGTGCCTTCAATGCTGCCCAGCAGCTGGTCAATGGACTCGTGGAACTCATCACGACTTATCTGGTGCTGCAGGCCGTGCTCGATTTCCTGCATCGACAGCATGGTACTGTCACTGTCGCTCAGCGCGATCTTGGCCGCTTCCACCTGAATCGCTAGCCAATGGCCGGTGCGCTTGCTGATCAGGTTGAACAGCCGGTCCAGCTTGTCACGCGCCAGTGCATCGGCGTACACCCCTTGCAGCTCGGACCAGACCTTGCGGCTGTAGGCAAAGTTGATGGTGTGCCAGGTGGCGAGGTTGAAGTAGTAGCTGGACGGCACCTCGGCATTGTTGCGCAGCCGGGTACGATAGCCCAGCTCCGGCATCACTGCCTTTAGGCTGAGCTGCTTGTCGAAGTCGGTGCCGCCAATATGCACACCGCCATTGGCCAGGATGTCGTCCAGCCGCTCAATGCGGCTCACACGGTCCGGCGACAGCCGCAGCAGGGAGAAGTCGGAGGTACCGCCACCGATATCGACGATCAGCACCATTTCTTCACGCGTAATCCGGCTCTCATAGTCGAAGGCCGCTGCAATCGGCTCGTACTGGAACGCCACCTCGGTAAAGCCGGCGCGGCGGGCTATATCGCCCAAGGTATCTTCGGCCAGCTTGTCGGCCACCGGGTCGTCATCGACAAAAAACACCGGGCGACCAAATACTGCCTGGCTGAAACTACGTTCGGCCGAGGTCTCGGCACGCTGCTTAAGCGAATTGATGAAATAGGACAGCAAATCAAGAAAGCGCAGCGGCCGGCCATCCACCTCGGTCTGACCGTTCATCAGCCCGGTTCCGAGAATGCTCTTGAGCGAACGCATCAGCCGGCCTTCGTAGCCTTCCAGATATTCGGCCAGTGCCGAGCGACCAAAGGCGACGCTATCTTCATCGGCGTTGAAAAACACCACCGACGGCAGGGTGGTTTTGCCGTCTTCCAGCGCCAGCAGCGTTTCCTGCCCCGGCCGCCACCAGCCCACCGTGGAATTGGAAGTGCCAAAATCCACGCCACAAGCTTTTACTGTCATGTTTCCCGCTCCCGGCGCAAAGGAGCGGGATTATAGCGAAAGCCACCCGTGACGGCGGCATTATTCGTGGCAATCAGTGCGGCAACGGACGGCGTGCGTGCCGCCGTACTGGTCCGGCCAGCGCGTCGATTTGACGTTGCAACTCACCCAGCACCCCCAGCAGGAATAGCCACTCAGCCACCACGAACAACGGCCCGATGACCAGCCCGATCAGATCATCGACAAAGGCCGGCTTACGCCCCTCGTACACGTGGCCAACAAACTGGAACAACCAGCCGAGCACGAACAGCCCCAGGCTCCAACCCAGCCACGGCACCAGCGGCAATGCGGCCAACCTTAGCCCGCCCCACAGCGCCAGCAGCATGAATAACGCCATGCACAGCCCCAGCCCCCGGTACGCTCGCTGACTCAGCCGCAGGTAGTACAGCACCAGCAGTGCCACCACCACGTGGGCCAGCGACACCCCCACCAGTGCCGGCCGCGCTAGCAAACCGGCTACCGCCAGCACGATCATGGGGATGCCGATGAAATGCGTGCGGATATTGCGCGGATCCCGGTGATAGCGCGCGTAATTGACTAATTGCTGCAGCACGGTTTTCATGGCGTTCTCCTGTTGTTATCGGTATTGCCATCATGCCGTCAGCTGTCCAGCCCTTCTGTCAAAGCGGCGACACAAGCCCACCAGCCATGCTTGCCGCCAGCCCCTGGTATGCAGCGGCACCGGCCGAGCTGCAACTGGCGCTGCAGGCCCTGGGCCGCTCGCGCACGCTCGACAGCGGCCAGTTTCTGTTCCACCGTGGTGCCGCGGCGGACGGGCTGTACTGCCTGCTGGTCGGCAGTATGCGTATCAGCTGCATCAGCAGCGTGGGCAAGGAGGCTCCGCTGGCACGACTGCAGCCCGGTGACTGGTTCGGCGAACTGGCGCTGTTCGACGACGGCCCGCGCACCCACGATGCCATCGCCAGCCAGCCATGCATGCTGTGGCAGCTGCCACAAGCCGCGCTGCAGGGCTGGCTGCAACAGCAACCGGAGCACTGGCGCCACCTGGGCCTGCTGCTGACAGACAAGACCCGGCGCTTGATGCAGGGGCTGGCGCAGCAGACGCTGCTGAACATTCCGTCACGCCTCGCACAGCGGCTGTGGCTGCTCAGCAGCGAGCAACAGCCAGAGCTACCGCTATCGCAGGAGGAGTTGGCCGGCATGCTGGGCATCAGCCGCCAGAGCTGCAATGCTGCTCTGCAAACGCTTGCGGCCAACGGCCTGCTGCAGCTGGCACGCGGCCGGATACGCATCGCCAACCGCCAGGCACTGGCCGACTTTGGCCGGCTGTAATTTCCTTATCCATGCTCAAGGAGCAGCGATGGGCCGGCTGGCACAGTTGCGCCATCACCTGATGGAGACTCTCATGCAAGCCCTATCCGATACCGTTTTCACCTTCGACGCCCGCGGCGTTGCCAAGCGCTTCCGCCATGCTGCCATCTTTGGCGCACTGGAAGCCCTGCACCACGGCGAGACCATGCGCTTTATCAACGATCACGATCCGCTGCCGCTACTGGGTCAGATCCAACAGCGCTACGGCGAGCAGATCCGTTACAACTACCAGCAACGCGATGCCAGCCAGGTCGTGATTGATTTCAGCATCCACCTGGCCGATGCCGAACCGGCACCGCAGCAGAGTGCAGGCGGCTGCGGTGGTGGCGGCGGTTGCGGCTGCTCCGGCGGCTGATCTGCCAATGACAAGGGCGGCCCCAGTGGCCGCCCTTGTCTTATCTGAGCATAGTGCTTTCCCCGGCCACGGGCTTTACCTAGAATGCAGCCGTTGCCATCCGGACTACCCACTTCATGGGACGCACGCTCGCCCTCAAACTGGTTTCCCTGCTCGGCCTGATCATGGCCGTGGTTGTCATGGGCACGCTGGGTTATCACCTACTGGAAGGCTGGTCGGTATTCGACAGCCTGTACATGACAGTAATAACCCTGGCGACCATCGGCTACGGCGAAACCCATACCCTGGACAACGTTGGCCGCATTTTCACCATTCTGCTGATCATCTTTGGCACCGGCGTGGTCGGCTACGGCTTGTCGTCGCTGACGCTGATGCTGTTTCAGGGCGACCTGCCCGTTTACCTGCGCAAGAAAAAAATGGACAAGCTGATTTCCCGCCTGGAAAACCATGTCGTGATCTGCGGGCTGAGCCGCAGCGGGCTGTATGCACTGGAAGAACTGCATCAGGCTGGCCACAACATCGTTGTAATCGAACAGAACGAAGCACACGCGGCACAGCTGCTGGCCGCCTATGGCACACCGTATATCGTGGGCGACGCCACCGAGGATGCAAATCTACTGGCCGCCGGCATTGCGCGTGCCCGCGCCCTGATCACCAGCCTGACATCGGATGCCAACAATGCTTTTGTGGTGGTAACCGCCCGCAGCCTCAACCCGCAACTCACCATTGTCTCCAAGGCCGAGACCGAAAGTGCGCGCAAGAAACTGCAAGCGGTAGGCGCCAATCAGGTGGTGATCCCGTCCTATCTTGGCGGCATGAACATGGCGTCACTGGTCGCCAACCCGCAGACCATGCACTTTTTTGAACGTCTGCACAGCCGTTACCCGCATGCCTTCCGTGCTGAAGTGCTGCCCGTGCGGGAAGAATGGGTTGGCCGCAGCATTGCCGAATGCCTGCCAATTGCTGCCGGCAACATGATGGTGATCGCAGTAGAACTGCCAGGGGGTGAAGTACAGTTCAACCCGCCGCTTGCCACCATCCTGCACCGGGACGAATCACTGATGGTAATCGGACAGCACGCACACAACGCTTTCAGCTAAAGCAAAACCGGCCGCAAATGCGGCCGGTTTTGCTTGTGCAACCAACGTTTAGCCGAAGTGGCAAACGTAATGCAGCGTGTCTGTCACTTCGATCTGGAAGCTGCTTTCGCCCGGCACCGAGAAGGAATCCCCCCCCTTATAGCTACGGGCCTCGGTCTCACCTGCCAGCGTAACCTTGCACTCGCCGGCCAGCACTTCCATGATTTCCGGCGCACCGGTGCTGAACAGCAGTTTGGCCGGAAGGATCACGCCAACCGACTTGCGCGTACCATCCGCCAGCACCACGGTGTGGCTGACACACTTACCATCAAAATACACATTTGCGCGCTTTACCACGCTTACATTGTCAAACTGGTCCATGATTTCTCCTTGTCTTGGGCACGGCCGTTTCGGCTCTTGCACTGCATCATGCCTGCACGCCATTTGCAGCGTCAATGCCCATGCGCAAGGGCTTAATTCACGCCGATCTGCACTGGTGGTTGCGGCTGGCTGCGCAAGTCCATCAGCACCAGCTTGCCCTTCTCACTGGCGTACTTAATGGTATCCAGCCGGTTGGTCTCCAGTAGCAGCAGCATGATGTCTTGCTCGTCAATACCGCTGCCACGCGCCTGGGCAATCGCCTCGGTCAGACTTAACGCCAGCACTGCCCGCGCCTTGGCCAGACCATCGGCGCGCAACTGCTGCGCCTCAGCCTCGGCCCGTGCTTCCCCCAGGATCAATGCCCGTTTGGCCTCGGCCTCCTGCACGGCCGCCTCACGCTTGCGTTCGGAGGCAATTACGCTGTTAAACGCATGCTGCACCTCTTCCGACACCGTGGGTTGGTCGATTAGCACGCTGACAATTTCATAGCCATACACTCCCATACGCTCGGCCAGATTGGTTTGCACCTGCTGCGCCAATTCATCGCGGTCTTCGTACAGATTCATCAGGCTCATCGAGGCGGTAGACGAGCGCAAGGTATTGAGCACCCAGGTCTTTACCTGCTCCTGTGGTGCGGCCAACTGGTAGTAGGCATCGGCTGCCCGCTGCGGCAGTACGCGCACCATGATAGCCACCGGCAGACTGACAAACATGTTGTCGCGAGTTTTCACCTCCACTTGCGCCGACAGTTCTTCCACCCGCAGATCCATCACCTTCGCCACTCGCTGGATACCCGGGAAAATCCAGTTCAATCCGGGCGTCAGCACCCGTGAAAACTTGCCAAAGGTTTCTACGATCGCCAGCGTCTGCTGGCCAACGATACGCAAGCCCGCCAGCGCAAGCACCAGCAAGGGGGTCAACAACAGCATCACATCCATATTCGGCACTCCAGTCCAAGATGCGGCAAGGCCGCGTGCCGACATCATAAGCAGATGCCGGCATGCGGCCAACCTTCATGCCATTGGGGACTAAAGCAGGCTAACGCACATGCGGCAGCACAGTGCCCGCGTCCATCATATTGCGGACCACCTGGTTGAAATGACCTATCCACAGTGCGTCAAACTGGGCCTCCCCGGCATTCACCTCTGCCACCGCCCGCAGCAAAGAGCGCACTTGCCGTCGTTGGCCATGCTTCAGGATCACCGCCTCAAAGGTATCGATAATCGCCAGCAGTTTGGCACCATCACAGATCAGTTCCGAACGCAGCCCGCCCGGATAGCCATGTCCATCCGGCCGCTCGTGATGCTCACGCACGATGCGTGCCGCCATATCCCAGCCCGGCATGCGCCCCAGCAAGTCCGCAGCCCAACCGGGGTGAGCGGCCAACTGCACCCGCTCCTCTTCACTCAGCCGCCCCTGCCGCAACCATAGCTCTTGCGGCAAAAACATCATGCCCACATCGTGCATGCATACCGCCGCCTCAAGTTGCAGCGGGTCAACCAGCTGGCCGGCCACCTGATTGCAGGCGGCGGCCAGTAACAGATTGCGCTCGGTACGACCTTGAAACAACACCGAGCGCTGTTCGAACTGCAGCGCCAACGCACGAAAGAACGCCAGATCGGCGACCTGCTGCGCCGTGGCCGTGCGCGCCTTGTCCGCTTGACCCTGCTGTGGCACAAAGCCGGTCAAGCGCTTCACCAGCAGCCAAGCTTGTGCGTCAACCAGCGTGGCAGGCACCCGCCCAAGCTGTTGCAACTCCGCCACCAGCATATTGAAATCCTGCAAGGAGATATCGCGACCGCTATCAAGCTCGGTCATCAGCAACTCCAGCCGATCTACCGCCAGCAGCAACACCTGCTCCAGCGCAGCACCAAACACCAGTTCCCCCGCCTTGATACGGACCAGAATATCTTCAGCCGCGTGTATCAGTGGCTCCACAAAATAGAGCCGACACAAGCCGGCATCACCTTTGATGGTGTGAAAAAGCCGCATCAGCTCTGCCAGTACGGGCTGCTCCGCCGGCTGTTGACGAAACGCCTGCAGCAGGTTGGCCGCACGCGGCGCGTATTCGTTCAGTGCGTAGAGGAAATCACCAAAACTCTCTTCATCCTCAATACGATAGTGCTCGATAGCCTCTGACATTGACTTATATCTCCGCTCTGTTTTCTTTGACTGCACTATAGAGCGCCCAGCCCACCCACAATGATAAAAATACCCACTTGGTGCATGACAAGCTGTCATAGCCCACATTTTTTTTAGGGGCTTGGCGCAAAAAAGACTTGCTTGTGCTTTAAAGCGCAGGCAGACTGCGACTTGCAGTTTTTCAAGTCGTGATCTGTACAGTTGTTGTAAAGGCTATCGCCGTACCACAGTTTGTCTTTTCCCTTGATTGACATGCGCTTTTCTCATACTCAACGCTTTCTCAATAAGGGAATAGAACATGGCAACCGGTACCGTAAAATGGTTCAACGACGCTAAAGGTTTCGGCTTCATCACTCCGGACAATGGTGGTGACGACGTATTCGCGCACTTCTCCCAGATCAACTCCAAAGGCTTCCGCTCCCTGGCAGAAAACCAGCGCGTAAGCTTTGACATCGTTGATGGCCCGAAGGGCAAACAAGCTTCCAACATCCAGCCGCTGTAATTTCAGCACTGGTTCGGAACTGAAAACCCGGATGCTTGCATCCGGGTTTTTGCTTTTGCTGCCGCCGGCTACAGGCTGGCCCATGAATAGGAGCCGCATCATGGAAACCACCCACGACGATATTATCGCCAGCACCCGCAACTGGCTGGAAAAAGCCGTCATCGGCCTCAACCTGTGCCCGTTTGCCAAGGCGGTTTATGTCAAGGAGCAAGTGCGCATCGTAGTCAGTGATGCCGACACGCCACAGGCACTGTTGGAGCACCTGGTCATCGAACTGCGCCTGCTGGCCGACAGCGACCCGGAAGAGATCGACACCACCCTGCTGGTGCATCCTTTTGTGCTGCAGCGCTTCCTCGACTTCAACGAATTCCTTGGTGTGACAGATGCAGTGCTGGCAGAAATGGCGCTAGAAGGCGAACTGCAGATAGCCGAATTCCACCCCAAATTCCAGTTCGAAGGCACCACGCTCAACGACGTCAGCAATAACACCAACCGTGCACCCTACCCCACACTGCATCTGCTGCGTGAAGCCAGCATCGCCCGGGCAGTGGAAGCCTTCCCCGACCCAGCCTCGATCTACGAGCGCAATATCGAGGTGATGGAAGAACTGGGACGCGCGGGCTGGGAAGCCCTGGACGTTGGCCCGCACAAAGCCAAGTGAACCCCCACATGAAAAAAGCCGGCAATGCCGGCTTTTTTCATGTGCTCACCCATTACTGACAGTCCGGATGTTTGCCGCGAATATCCTGATAGCGAGCACGAATCAACGGCAGATCCCGCCCCACATCTCCACTCGGATAAAACACCCCCATCACTCCACCTTGCCTGCGCGCAAAGTCCAGATAACCGAGCGCCACCGGCACCCCTGCACCATAGGCAATATGATAGAAGCCCGTCTTCCACTTACTGACACGTGCGCGGGTACCTTCGGGAGGAATGGCCACCACCAGCCGCTCAGCGTGCTGAAATACCGCCACCATCTGCTCCACCAGCGAGTTACTCTGACGACGATCCACCGGAATACCCCCCAGCCAACGCATCACCGGCCCTAATGGGCCGACGAACAGCGTGTGCTTGCCCATCCAGTACAGTTTGGCGCCACCGGCAAAACAGAACATCAACGTCAGGGGAAAATCCCAGTTGCTAGTGTGCGGCGCCCCGATAAGCACGTATTTGTCGAGCGCGGGGAATGCGCCTTGCAGGCGCCAGCCAGCCAAACGCAACACGCCACACGACAGCCAATACAGCAAGGTGCGCAGCACCGGGGTATCAAAAATCGTGTAATGCATGCAAAATCACCGCCCCGAGCAAAGCGGCGGACTGTACCCCAATGGCCGTCATAGGTAAATCACTCCGATAGCCAACAAACTGCAGCAGAGCGCCTTTATTTGCCCTGATGCAACACTATTTCGCCCGTAAAACCCTGTGTTACCTGACAAACAGCACACTGTATTGCATTAATGCCGCCACAGGCGTACTACCAGACCTATTGATATCTTTGCGCTGTCAGCGCCGGCTTTTTAGCCACCATCCCGGGTGCTGAACCCGCAGCGCTTGTCGCCGTTTCCTCACCAAGGAGCTGCCGCCATGTCGCACCATCATTCCAAAGCCGCCTACTTCGAGATTCGCGCCGAAGTCCGCAGCAACATCCTCGCCGGCAAACCCATGCCACGCAGCCGCCCGGAAGATATTCGCAACGCCAATGCCCGACGGGAAATCGAACGGCGCCGGCTAGAGCGCGAAGCTAAAGAGTAGGCCAGCCACCAGCGATGTCGCCGTCAGCCGCTCAACCCGGCAAGTAGGCAGGTCGGCACGGGCAAGTAAGCTACGCCTGTAACACCAATTGCAGAGCACCTCGCTCAGGTTGGCACTCAGCAATACAGCGCATACCGTGCACCACGCATCGCAACCAGACAGCGGGGACTGGCATCTGCCACTCGCCACGCGACACCTGTCCAGCAGCCCCCACCTCGATCAACCGGCACAACACGTAGCAGTGGAGCAGCTCGCGCAGGCACCTGCCAGCTACCCACAGCAACCAGCATTGCGGCCAACCTTACTGATGCAACAATGCCCGCGATGCGGGCATTGTTGTTATTCACTCCTGCTTGCCATTACCACTGCCAGCGATACCAGATATCCCACTCATCCTCGCCCGTCTGTACAAAGCCGTGCCGCTGATAAAAGTGATTTGCCGGGCTATCACGCAAGGCACACAGCGTGATAGCCCTCTCCTGTGCCGCTGCTTCCTGCTGCAGCGCCTGCAACGCCCAGCTACCGCCCCCCTGCCCCTGCGCCGCCGGAAGAACGTAGAGATGATCCAGATAACACCCGCCTTCCTCATGGCGCATGGCAGTAAAGCCGATACGCTGCCCTTGCCACACAATCCAGCGCGTGACCTCGGGACAGAAACGACCAGCAAAGCGCGCCCGTGAGCGAACCGGGTCATACAGGCCAACCGCCTGCAAGCTGGGACGCATGGCCGTCAGCCGCAGTTGATGCAATGCCTCGAACTCTTCCGCGCTTGCCGCTTGCCAACCAAACATCGCCACTCCCTTAACTACAGCGCCCCACTGATGAACCACAATACAAAGTACAAGGCCGCGCATGGCGCGGCCTTGTCGAGAGCAATCAGCCTTCCAGCTGCCGCACCCGCTCAAACAGGCATACCGTAGCAGCCATCGCCACGTTCAGAGATTCGGCATGCCCGGGCATGGGGATGCGCACTCGCACATCGGCCTGCTGCAGCACCGCCTCGCTCACGCCAGCTCCTTCGTTGCCAAAGACAAAAGCCACTGGCCCGGTGAGATCCTGGCTGTACAGCGAGACACTGCCCTCCAGGTGCGTCACCAGCTTGCGGCCATGAAATGCGGCCAACCTTGCCGGCAGATCCTGCGCCTCGTGGATGTTCAGCACAAAATGCGCCCCCATCCCCGCACGCAACACTTTAGGCGAATACACGTCCACACAGCCGCGGGATAAAAACACCTCGCGCACGTTGGCCGCAGCTGCACAGCGCAAGATAGTGCCCAGATTGCCCGGATCCTGGACATCGTCCAGCATCACGCAGGCGCTACCAGCCGGCAGCGCCGGCACAGCCGGTCGCTCACAGATGGCCAGCACTTCGGATGGCGTCGCCAGCGTGGTCACCTTGGCCAGCACGGCCGTGGCGACCAGATGGCAGACATGCGGATCGACGCGGACCAGCAACGACAGTAGCTCGCCCTTGCCGGCAGCCGCCTCGTTGACATACAGCGCCAACGGCCGCCAGCCGGCAGCCAGCGCCGACTGCAGCAGGTGAAGGCCTTCCAGCACGACAACACCGTGTTTGCGGCGCTCGCGCGCGGTATCGAGCAGGCGGGCCAACTGCTTCATCTCATCGTTGGCTGCCGAGGTAATGTGTTTGTGGAATGTCATTTACAGGGCAATCTGCGACACCCGCGCCACGGTTTCCTTGAACCGCTGGTAGGTATCGTCATCAATCGGTTTGTTGCTGCGGTAGTTGTCTACCACGAAGACACCCGCCAGCTTGTGGCCGGTAAATACGGACATGGCGGCAAACGCCCCATTACCCAGCAGCGACAGAAACTCGTCGCCGTAGCGGTGTGCCAACTGCGGGCGGGCGCCTGCCGGCGCATGGAAGCTTTGCGCCTTGCTGGCCAGCAGATTGAAAAAGCTACCTGGCTCCAACGACACCGCCAGCTTGCGCAGCGGGTCATTATCGTCCAAGCCAATCTGGTAACGCAGTTTCAGCGTGTGGCTGCGCTGCTCATAGCGCAGGAAGAAAATGCGCTCCAGCTTGAGATCATTGGCAAAGTGGCGAATGGATTCGCGCAACGCCAGCTCCAGCTGCTCTTCGCCGCTGAGCGTGGCCACTGGATGCTGTTCGGCCACTTGCGGAAACGGCCCCTCCCGCCACAGATAGGCGCGGGCCGGATAGGCATAGCCCGGCGCCCGCGGATTACGGGCCACCCGCAACACGGCATCCTGCACCGGCTTTTGTGCCGCTTCTGCGGTACAACCGATCAAGCGCGCCGCCGCTTCGACGCCGATATTCCACTGCGAACGCCAGCAGCCCTGGTCGATACCATTGGCCGTGGCAATGGCCAGCTTCAGCAGCTGCCGCCGCCGGCTGACCGGCCCGCTTCCCAGCGTCGCCAGCAACCCGCTGGGCAGCGGCATGCGCTGAATGAACTGCTCCAGCAGCTTGGGGTAATCCAAACCGAATACGTCGGACACCTCCTGCAGCAACGGCCCCTGCGGCACCCGGTTACGGTAGATCAGGTAGAGACAGGCAGGCAGGTTGTACACCAGCGCGGCGATGAAACAATCCTCGACCCGCGTTTCACCTATCATCGCCAGCCAGTCCTTGATCAGAAAGGCTGCGACACGGCTTTTACCCAGCCAGCCGCCCAGGGCATCCAGCACCTCGGCATCCAGCTTGCCACGGCTAACCGCAAACGCCTGCACATAGGCGTAACGTTTCTTGACCGCTTCCAGCCCCAGCATCATCAGCATCTGCTCGACGGTAGGGTTGGATTCACTGCGCTGCACGGCACTGGATGCTCCGACCAGCCGCAATAGATCCAGCAACAGGAAAGGGTCGGACAGAGTGAGGTTGGCCAACTCGGAAAACGCGATGTCGTCCGGATGGCGCAGCATCATGCGCCGCACCGCGCCGGCGGTATCGGACAGTACCGGCCAGCGGTTTTCGGACAGCGAGGACAGCCAGTTAGCAAGTTCCATGCGGGTGACGCCAGATCAAGAGTTCGGTTTGCAGAGGGCCGGAGAGCGGCAAACGTTGCTGCGGAGCCATCCCTTGTATCATAAAAGTATTACTCACCAGTATGGCACCAGGGTGGCAGCAGTGCTGAAACTGCTGCCATACCCGTGCCATCGGTACCGGCGACAGAAAGGCATGCACCACGTCGTAGGACTGCCAATCCAGCTGCCAGAAACTTCCAAACCGCAAGCTGGCATTGGCCGGCCGCCCGGCGCGCCAGTAGCGCCAGCGGCTCCACAGCCATGGCAGCAGCGCATTTTCCACGCCGCAGACCGTCAGATCGGGGCGCAATGCGGCCAACTGCAACACCACGCGGCCATCGCCGCTACCCAGATCCAGCACCCGCACGCCGGCAGGCAATGCCGCCGCCAGCGCAACGATGCTTTCCTGCGATGACAGGTACAGCGGCACTTGTTCGGTAAGCGCGTTGCGTGACAACGCCAAGGTCAGCAACAGCCCCAACAGATAGACCCAGCCGGGCAGCTGCAGTTGCATTGCCAGCAGCACCGCCGGCGCAAACAGTACATGCAGGCCCAACCCATAGCCGCGCACACCGGCAAACCGGGCCAGCAGCCCGGCGGTCAGCGCCTGCAGCAACACCCAGCGCCACGGCATGCCGAGCGGTGCCACCACACTCCAAGCCAGCACAGCAGCCAGCAACTGCACCAGCAGTGCCCGCACGATGGCGCGCAGACGCACTTATTGGCTACCCTCGACGGCAGGTACCGCACCCGGCTCCGCCTGCTGTGCACCACCATCGGTGCGAATGCGCTCTTCCGCCTCCTTGGTCAGGATCACGATGGCGATACGGCGGTTTTCCGAGCTGAACATGTTCTGCCGGTTGATCGGGTCCGCCGCGCCCAGCCCGACCACGCGCAGAACTTTCTCGTCGGCCATGCCGCCCGCCACCATCTCGCGACGGGCAGCATTGGCACGATCCGACGACAACTCCCAGTTGGTGTAGCCGGCCGCACTCCCGGTAAAGCGATTGGCGTCGGTATGGCCGGAAATACTGATCTTGCTGTCGATGCCGTTCAGCTCACGGCCGATTTGCTGCAAGATGATGCGGGTATGCTCCAGTGGCACGAAGCCGCCGGACTGGAACATCGGCCGGTTCTGCTCGTCGATGATCATGATACGCAGGCCATCCGGCGTCATTTCCATGCGAATCTGTTTTTCCAGCGCCTTCAGTGCCTCATTCTTGCTCAGCGTCACATCCAGCTGCTGCTGGATGCGTTGCTGCAGTTGACGCATTTTTTTCTCCTGCTCGCCACGGCCCTTTTTCTGGTCGGTCTGTTCCCGTGGGCTACCCTTGGAAACCACGCCGGTCGACTTGGTCAGATCGGTGCCGCCACCCTTGATCACCGAAGTCGAAGCACCAGTACCTTCGCCACCCTGCAGTGCGGTTTTCAGCGGAGTACGGAAGTAGTCGGAGATGCCGGCCAACATGCCGGACGATGTCGAACCCAGCAGCCACATCAGCAGGAAGAACGCCATCATCGCGGTAACGAAGTCGGCATAGGCAATCTTCCATGCACCACCGTGGTGGCCGTGGCCGCCTTTCTTGATTTTCTTGACGACAATGGGGCGTTGCGATTCGTCAGCCATGCTGCCTGCCTTTGTGCGTTTGCAACTATCCGGCCATCAGGTTGGCCGCGACAGTCCGTGCGTTGCGAGAAGAGATGCTGGCAGCACGCCGGTCATCCAGCATGCTGCCACCACGTCCTGCGATCAGTTTGAATAGAAAAAGCGGGTTTGATTGTATCAAAACCCGCTTTGGCTGAGTGGCTGCCGGCAACTAATCAGGCAAGGCCACGCTCACGCAGTTTCTGCTCGAATGTTTCCATGCAGCGAGCCGCCGTAGCCAGCATGCTGTCGATCTCGGCCTTGGTGATCACCAGCGGTGGCGCGCAGACGATGTGATCGCCACAGGCACGCATGATCAGGTTGCTGCCGAAGAAGATATCGCGGCACATCAGGCCGATCTCGCCCCAGTTGTCGAACAGCTCGCGGGTAGCCTTGTTTTTCACCAGCGTAAACGCCTGGATCAGCCCCACACCACGGATGTCGTCCACATGCTCGAACTGGCCGAAGGTCTCGCGCCAGCGCTTTTGCATATACGGACCGGTATCTTCTTTCACGCGTTGCACGATACCCTCGTCACGCAACGCCTTGACGTTGGCGTGCGCCACGGCGGCGGCCACCGGATGACCGGAATAGGTAAAGCCGTGATTGAAATCGCCGCCTGCGGCCAACGTTGCGGCTACATCGTTTCCGACGAACACGGCACCGATCGGCAGATAGCCAGAGGACAGACCCTTGGCGGTGGTGAAGATGTCCGGCTTGAAACCGAAATGCTGCTGACCAAACCATTCGCCGGTACGGCCGAAACCGCAAATCACTTCATCGGCCACCAGCAGGATGTCGTACTTGCGGCAGATGCGCTCGATTTCCGGCCAGTAGGTGGACGGCGGCACAATCACACCACCGGCGCCCTGAATCGGCTCACCGACGAAAGCGGCCACCTTGTCGGCGCCGATTTCCAGGATTTTCTCTTCCAGCCAGTGCGCAGCAGCCACGCCGAACTCTTCCGGCGTCATGTCCTTGCCATGCTTGTAGTACCAAGGCTGCTCGATATGGGCGATACCCGGAATCGGCAGATCGCCCTGTTCGTGCATATAGCTCATACCACCCAGCGAGGCACCGCCGATGGTGGAACCGTGATAACCGTTCCAGCGGCCGATCAGGGTTTTCTTCTGCGGTTTGCCCTTCACGTCCCAGTAGCGGCGCACCATGCGGATCATGGTATCGACCGACTCGGAGCCGGAGTTGGTGTAGAACACGTGATCAAAACCGGCCGGCGCCACTTCCGCCAACAGGTGCGACAGTTCCACTACCGCCGGATGCGAGGTCTTGAAGAAAGTATTGTAATAAGCAAGCTCGTCCATCTGGCGCTTGGCGACTTCAGACAGATCCTTGCGGCCATAACCAATATTTACGCACCACAGGCCAGCCATGCCGTCGGTGATCTTGTTGCCTTCGCTATCCCACAGATAGATACCGTCGGCGTGGGTAATCATGCGCACGCCTTGCTCATTCAGCGAAGCGGTGTCGGTAAACGGGTGCAGGTGATGGGCCGCGTCCAATTCGCGCCACTGAGCGGTGCTGCGTTGTTGCTGCGTCATTTCTACTCTCCTAGGTAAGGCCACCTGCGGCCAGGTTGGCCGCAGGCGCATGCACCGTATTCGTCAGCCCAGCGGGCTGCGGTGCTTGTTATATCGCGTCAGCTGTTACACATGCAGCAGCAGGAAGCGACGTTCCCACGGGCTGATGACGCGGAAGTACTCGGCAAACTCTTTCTCTTTCATGCCGATGAACATCTTCACGAAGCGCGGCCCCATTACCTCGGCCAGGTCATGGCAGCGCGACAGACGCTCCAGCGCTTCTTCAGTGCCACGCGGGAACTGGAACGGCAGCTCGTAGGCGTCGCTGGACAGCGGATCGCGCGGCTTGATCTTGTTGATGATGCCCAGGTAGCCGCAGGCCAGGGTGGCAGCCATGGCGATGTACGGGTTCACGTCCACACCCGGCACGCGGTTTTCCACACGGCGCGCGGCCGGCGAGGAATGCGGCACACGCAGGCCGACGGTGCGGTTGTCGTAGCCCCACTCCACGTTGGTCGGCGCCGCGGTGTAGCGCGACAGGCGACGATAGGAGTTCACGTACGGTGCGAAGAACGGCATGCACTCCGGCAGGTAGTGCTGCAGGCCACCGATGAAGTGCAGGAACATCTCGGACGGAGTACCGTCCGGGTTGCTGAACAGGTTCTTGCCGGTGTTGATGTCGGTCACGCTCTGGTGAATGTGCATCGCACTGCCCGGCTCGCCTTCCATCGGCTTGGCCATGAAGGTGGCGTACATATTGTGGCGGAACGCTGCCTCGCGCACGGTGCGCTTGAACAGGAACACCTGGTCGCACAGATCCAGCGCGTTGCCGTGCAGGAAGTTGATCTCCATCTGCGCGGTGCCGATTTCGTGAATCAGCGTATCGACTTCCAGGTTCTGCGCATGGCAGTAGTCGTAGATGTCTTCGAACAGCGGGTCGAACTCGTTCACCGCATCGATGGCGTAGGAGCGGCGGCCGAATTCGGCACGGCCGGTGCGGCCGATCGGCGGGGCCAGCGGGATATCCGGATCCGGGTTCGGGGAAAGCAGGTAAAACTCCATCTCCGGCGCCACAACCGGAGCCCAACCGTTGTCGGTGTACAGCTGCAGTACACGACGCAGCACACTACGCGGTGCCACTTCCACCGGCGAGCCGTCGGCGCGGAAGGCGTCGAAAATCAGCTGCGCGGTCGGGTCGGTTGCCCACGGCACGAAGCGCAGGCTGTCGGGATCGGGCTTCAGCACCATGTCCGGATCGGTCAGGTCCAGCATGCTGTCATCGGGATAGTCCCCGGTAACCGTCTGGATCAATACCGCTTCCGGCAGACGCATTTCCGCTTCGGACACAAACTTGTCCTTGGGAACAATCTTGCCGCGTGCAACGCCGGTCATATCCGGAACAATGCACTCCACTTCAGTGATTCTGTGCTCTCGCAACCATTCGAACATTTGGTGACTCATGATGCTTTCCTCTTTTCTCCGGCCTCGCGGGTGGTCAGACCCGGGGCGGATGGTTTGCCGAGTACGTGCCGGCTATTGGTTCCGGCGCATACGGCGCTCTCGGCAGGCATCGCCGAAAGCCTTCAAAATCGCTTGGGATACTTTGTTGTCCCAGTATTTCCATTCTGGGTGCCACTGTACGGCAAAGGCAAAACTCTTGGCGCGAGCCACGCGGTAGGCTTCCACCAAGCCATCTTCGGCCACCGCCTCCACTTCCAGCCCTGGCGCCAGCCGCTTGATACCCTGCTGGTGAATGGAATTCACCATTGCACTATCGCAGCCCAACCAGCCCTGCAGCAGACCGCCTGCGGCCAACGTCACCGCGTGCGCCGGGCCGTACATTTCTTCCAGATTGCTGGTATCCGGCTCGCGATGATCATTCAGCCCCGGCTGTTCCTGCACGTGCTGGTGCAGCTCGCCGCCCAGTATCACGTTGATTTCCTGGAAGCCGCGGCAGATGCCCAGCAGCGGCACGCCCTCGTCTACCAGCATGCTGATCAGCGGCAGCGTGGTGGCATCACGTGCCACATCGTGCAGCGTGCCCTCGCGGCTGGGCGCCCCCTGATAATGGTGCGGCTCGACGTTGGACGGCGAACCCGGCAGCAGCACGCCATCGACCAGATCGACAATGGCGCGCAGCTGGGCGGCATCCCCCAAGGCAGGAATCAGGATGGCAATGCCGCCTGCTCCGCCCACCGCGGCGGTGATGTACTTCTCACCCACCGCGTGGAACGGGAACAGCCCGATCTGCTTTACATCACATGGAATACCGATAATCGGTTGCTGCATGATTTCCTCGGTTGCTTAACTGGCAGCCTTGATTGCCGCCAACGGTTCTACATAGTCGTAACCCAGGTCACGCGCCACGGCGGCGTAGGTCACCTGGCCGCGGCACACGTTCAGGCCGTTGCGCAGGTGCGGGTTACTGGTTAATGCTTCGGCCCAGCCCTTGCCGGCCAATTCCAATACATAAGGCAAGGTGGCATTGGTCAGCGCCATGGTGGCGGTACGTGCTACCCCGCCCGGCATATTGGCAACGCAGTAATGCACGATGCCATCCACGATATAGGTCGGATCCTGGTGCGTGGTAGGACGGCTGCTTTCAAAGCAACCACCTTGATCGATTGCCACATCCACCAATACCGCGCCGGTCTTCATATTCTTCAGCATGCGACGGCTGACCAGCTTGGGCGCCGCCGCACCGGGCACCAACACCGCCCCCACCACCATGTCGGCATCGCGGATCGATTCCTCGATGTTGGCCGCATTGGACATCAGCGTCTTGATGCGACCCTGGTAAATACTGTCGATCTCTTTCAACCGCGCCAGGGATTTATCCAGCAGCGTGACATCCGCCCCCAGCCCCAGCGCCATACGCGCTGCATTCAAACCAACCACACCACCACCGATCACCACCACCCGGGCCGGGGCCACGCCCGGCACGCCACCAAGCAGCACGCCGCGGCCGCCCTGGGCCTTTTCAAGAGAATGCGCTCCCGCCTGCACTGCCATCCGGCCAGCCACTTCCGACATCGGCGCCAGCAAAGGCAGGCCGCCACGTTCGTCAGTCACCGTCTCATAAGCAATGGCAATTGCATCGGACTCCACCAGCAAGCGCGTCTGCTCCGGATCTGGTGCCAGGTGCAGGTAGGTAAACAACACCTGCCCGGGGCGCAACATGCGACACTCCACCGCCTGCGGCTCCTTGACCTTGATGATCATGTCGGCCGTGGCAAACACCGCCTCGGCCGATGCCGCGATCGAAGCCCCCGCCTGCAGGTAGTGCTCATCGGCAAAACCGATGGCAAGACCGGCCTGACTTTGCACCACTACCGCGTGGCCGGCGGCCACAATTTCACGAACACCGGACGGCGTGAGGCCAACGCGATACTCGTGATTTTTGATCTCCTTCGGAACGCCTATTAACATAGCTGTCTCCTTTGGGTGTGTCGTGATCTGTTGTACAGGTGTTGTTTAAAAAAATCTACAACAAGCTTGCAACCACACACTGATTTTGACTATAAATTGCACACGTTGCAAAGATTTTTCGTTATTGCATCGCAGCAAAGCAGCCAAAAGCGGTCAAAATCCTTATCATTGAACGTCTAAAATTATTAACATACGGATTGGACAGAAAGCATGGATGTCGGAGCACGACTACGGATGGTTCGCGAACGCATGGGTCTTTCCCAGCGCGAACTGGCCAAACGAGCTGGCGTTACCAACGGCACGATCTCTTTGATCGAGCAGAATCGCGTCAGCCCTTCGATCAGTTCGCTGCGCAAAGTGCTGGAAGGCATGCCGATGACCCTGTCGGACTTCTTCACCTTTGACGCAGACCCGCAACAGCCGCGCGTGTTCTACACCCACGACGAGCTCCCCAACCTGGGCAACGACCAAATCCAGCTATTGCTGGTCGGCACGTCCCACGAGCGTCGCGACATCGCCATCCTGCGCGAGGTGTACCAGCCCGATGCCGATACCGGCCCGGAAATGCTGATGCACGAAGGACAGGAAGGCGGCGTGGTCCTGAAAGGCAGCATCGAAGTTACCGTGGGTAACGACGTGCGCGTTCTGGGGCCGGGCGACTCTTATTACTTTGATAGCAAGTTGCCACACCGTTTTCGCAACGTTGGCGGCGATACCTGCGAAATTGTCAGCGCAAGTTCGCCCCCTACGTTCTGACCGCCTCTGACACCGGGCGGGTAGACACAACAAAGGAGAATCACAATGGCTCGCACCCACGCTGAGTGGAAAGCCCTTTCCAGCGACCTCAAGATCGAAGGCCGCGCCTTTATCGACGGGCATTACGTCGACGCGGCCGATGGCCGCACCTTCGATTGCATCAACCCGGCAACCGGCGCCAAGCTCGCCAGCATTGCCTGGGCGGGTGAGCACGAAGTAGAGCTGGCGGTAAAAGCCGCCCGCCGCGCCTTCGACAACGGCGGCTGGGCCAATCTGGCCCCGCTGGCCCGCGGCCGCATCCTGAAGCGCTTTGCCGCGCTGATCCGCCAGCATGGCGACGAGCTGGCGCTGCTGGAAACCCTGGATGCCGGCAAGCCCATTGGCGACACCACTACCGTGGATGTACCGGGGGCAGCCTATTGTGTGGAATGGTTTGCCGAAGCAATCGACAAGGTCGGTGGCGAAGTTGCCCCGGTCGACCCGAAACTGGTTGGCATGGTGACTCGCGAAGCTATCGGCGTGGTTGCAGCCGTGGTGCCGTGGAATTTCCCGATCCTGATGGCCAGCTGGAAATTTGGCCCGGCGCTGGCCGCAGGCAACGCGCTGATCCTGAAACCATCGGAAAAATCGCCGCTGACCGCCATTCGCCTGGCCGCACTGGCCAAGGAAGCCGGCATGCCGGACGGCGTATTCCAGGTACTGCCGGGTGCTGGTGATGTGGGCAAGCGTCTGGCCATGCACATGGACATCGACTGCATCGCCTTCACCGGCTCCACCGGCGTCGGCAAGATCATTGCCGCCGATGCCGCGCAGTCCAACCTCAAGCGGGTGTGGCTGGAACTGGGCGGCAAATCGCCCAACATCGTGCTGCAGGATTGCCCGGATATCGCCCGCGCCGCGCGTACCGCCGCCGGCGCCATCTTCTACAACATGGGTGAAATGTGTACCGCCGGCTCGCGTCTGCTGGTACATGAAGACATCAAGGATGCCTTCATCGCCGAATTCAAGAAGGCAGCCGCCGGCTACACTCCAGCCGATCCGCTGGACCCGGCCACCGGCATGGGCGCCATCGTCGACCGCCTGCAGTACGACAAGGTGCTGTCCTATATCGACAAGGCCAAGGCCGAAGGTGCCGAACTGGTTTGCGGCGGCAAGGCTGCCCACGTCGATACCGGTCTGTTCATCGAGCCGACCGCCTTCGTGTGCCAGCGCCCGGACATGACCATCTGCCGCGAAGAAATCTTCGGCCCGGTGCTGTCCATTATCACCTTCAAGGATGTGGAAGAAGCCATCCGCATCGCCAACGATACCGAGTACGGTCTGGCCGCGGCGGTATGGACCAGCAATGTCACCACCGCGCACCAGGTATCGCGCCGTCTGCGCGCCGGCACGGTGTGGGTGAACTGCTATGACGAGGGCGGCGACATGAACTTCCCGTTCGGCGGCTTCAAGCAATCCGGCAACGGCCGCGACAAATCGCTGCATGCGCTGGAAAAATACACCGAGCTGAAATCGACGCTGATCAAGCTGTAATCCGGCGCGATCTTGTTACCACGGGCCTGCGGGCCCGTTTTCTTTTTCGCCACCGCGAACAAGCCCGCCGGCAAAATGTCGCAATAAGCAAAGCAGACCGGCAGCAAGTCGCCGCATACTGTCAGCAAATGACCGCCGGCCCGACTAAGTAGCGCCCGCAGCCAACCCCTACATCGAAAGAGGTAGCCGGCAGCCTACCACCGGCCAACTGGCAAGGCGTTTGCTTTGACCTACACTTTGTGCAACTCACCCGAACCCGGAAAGTGCCGTATGTTGTCCGACCGCTTTGGCAGAACCATCGAATACTTGCGCGTCTCGGTAACCGACCGTTGCGACTTGCGTTGCAGCTACTGCATTCCGAAAGGCTTCAAGGGCTTCGAAGAGCCGGAAAACTGGCTGACCTTCGACGAGATGACGCGCGTCATCGCCACCTTCGCCCGCATGGGCACCCGCCGTTTCCGTCTCACCGGCGGCGAGCCACTGCTGCGTCGCAACCTGCCAGAGTTGGCCGCACGACTATCTGCCCTGCCCGGCGTAGAAGACCTGTCGCTGACCACCAACGGCACCCAGCTGGACAAACACGCGCAGGCGCTGTTCGATGCCGGCCTCAGCCGCCTCAACGTCAGCCTGGACTCGCTGCGTCGCGACTGCGTGCAGGAGATCAGCGGCAGCGACAGCCTGGACAAAGTACTGCACGGCCTGTCGGCGGCACGCGACGCCGGCTTCAAGACCATCAAGATCAATATGGTGCCGATGGTTGGCGTCAACGATGGCGACATCGAGGCCATGATCGCCTTCTGCATCGAGCACGGTTTCATCCTGCGCCTGATCGAAGCCATGCCGATGGGCAGCACCGGGCAGCACACCCAGGGGTTGAACCTGTCGCGGCTACTGGCCGACCTGAGCCAGCGCTTCGAGCTGCAGGAAAGCTGCAAAACCCTGGGCGGCGGCCCGGCCCGTTACTGGGAAAGCCGCGATGGCCGCTTCACTCTGGGGCTGATCACACCGATGTCGCAGCACTTCTGCGCCACCTGCAACCGCGTGCGACTGTCGGTGGATGGCACACTGTACATGTGCCTGGGGCAGGAAGAACGCTTCGAGCTGCGCCCGCTGTTGCGCGCCGGCTGTACCGATGCCGAGCTGGAAGCCGCCATCCGCCACGCCATTGAACTGAAACCGGAAAAACACGAATTCATCGAGCGCCCGAACCAGGTAGTGCGCTTCATGTCGATGACCGGCGGCTAGAGCGCCACCAACGTTGGCCGCACCACAGCCACCAGCCTGCTGTCGGCAGCGGGCTCTGCTGCAGCCGGTTTTGCCCAACAAGACCGCCTGCACCAGAACCCTTCAAGCGAGCCGCATCATGAACTCGGTCGAACCCCTGCTGGATGGCTTTCGCCGCTTTCAGCAAAACTACTTTTCCCCGGAACAAAACCTGTACGAAGCACTGCGCCACGGCCAGCACCCGGCCACGCTGGTGATCGGCTGCTGTGATTCACGCGTACACCCACCGGCGCTGATGAGCAGCCAGCCGGGAGAGATGTTCGTGGTTCGCAATGTGGCCAACCTGGTGCCGCCGTACGATGCCGGCAACCAGCACGCCAGCGTGGCGGCGGCACTGGAGTTCGCAGTGCTGAGCCTGAACGTGGAACGCATTATCGTGATGGGCCATGCCGGCTGCGGCGGCATCCGCGCGCTGATGCAGCGTTCCACGCCGCAGGATAGCGCCCTCACCCGCTGGCTGGACATTGCCGCGCCGGCGCGCGATTTTGTCTATCGCAGCTACGGTCACGAAAACGAAGCGCAGCGCCTGCATCGTTGCGAGCAGGCCGCCATCATGGTGTCGCTGGACAATCTGCTGTCCTACCCGTGGCTGGCAGAAAAAGTGCAGGCTGGCCAACTGGTGCTAGATGGCTGGTATTTCGATCTCAACGACGGCGCACTGTGGGGTTACGATGCCGCCGGCAAGGCGTTCGTGCCGCTGGTGTGTCCGCTGCAACCCAGGCAACAGGTCTCCGCTGCCTGATACACGCCGGCTCCGCCGCGCCCTGCGGCCAACCCCGGCATGATGGACAAAGCCCTTGCGCTATGCGCAAGGGCTTTGTTGTGTGGGCGCAAAAGTCGCCGATACCGCAACCCGACCCAAGCCGATAAAAGCAAAACACATTGCCTTCTCGGCTACTGGCAAGGTTGGCCGCACCATGCGGCCAACTTGGCCGCCCCAATGCACCAAATCAGCGCAGCACGACGGTACGATTCCCGTTCATGAACACACGGCGCTCCAGATGGAAGCGCACCGCACGTGCCAGCGCCAGGCACTCCATGTCACGCCCCACCGTCAGCAACTGCTCGGCACTGTGCGCGTGATCGACGCGCTCTACCACCTGCTCGATGATCGGACCTTCGTCCAGATCGTCGGTGACATAGTGCGCGGTGGCACCGATCAGCTTCACGCCGCGGGCATGGGCCTGATGGTAGGGTTTGGCGCCCTTGAAGCCGGGCAGGAACGAATGATGGATATTGATCGCCCGCCCGGACAGCAGCCGCGAAGTTTCCTGCGACAACACCTGCATATAGCGCGCCAGCACCACCAGCTCGGCACCGGTAGACTCCACCAGCGCCAGCAGCGCCGCCTCCTGCTGCGGCTTGGTGTCCGCCGTCAGCGGCAGGTGGTGGTAAGGAATATCGTAGGCCTGCGCGATAGACGCCAGATCCGGGTGATTGGACACCACCGCCACCACGTCCATGTCCAGATCACCCATCTTGCGGCGATACAGCAGGTCGTTCAGGCAGTGGTCCAGCTTGGACACCATGATCAGTACGCGCGGGCGCACATGGCTGTCGTGCAGCGTCCATTCGATCACCCCCTGCGCAGTCAGGCTGCTCAGTGCCGTACGCAGCCCGTCTTCGGTAAAGGTGCCATCCAGCGCGTGGAAGGTGCAGCGCACGAAAAAGCGCTCGGTATCCGGGTCGTCAAATACGGCCAGTTCATCGATATAGCAGTGCTGCATGTCCAGCAGATGCGAAATGCGGGCGACCTGGCCCGGCCCGCTGCGACAGGTACAGGCGAGGGTGTAACGGTGGGATGCGGTCATGGTGTTGTCTCCTTGTGCCTGCAGTTCATATTGCCAGCCCGCCAGGGGCATTGCGGCCAACCTTAGCCTGCAGCCACATTGCGTACTGGTCGCCAGCCGTCACCGGTTGGCCTTTTCTGGACATTATCCGTGGTCGGGCCGACATGGGTTGATGTCGGAAACAGACAGGAATCACCTCGCCAGACATGGCTCAATGCTGGCATATCATAGGCGACCAGTAAGGAGACGACGTGAACACCCCCATTCTGTGCAGTTATATCGGTGGCCGCAGCATCGACAATCCGGCACTGCCGCTGGTCGACAATATCGAGCCGGCTACCGGCAAAGTGCTGTGTCGCGTACAGCAGGCCGGCGATGCCGAAGTGGCACTGGCGGTGGAAGCGGCACAGCAAGGCTTTGCCGTATGGTCAGCCATGAGCGGCGCCGAACGCGGCCGCATCCTTAACCGCGCCGCGCTGCTGCTGCGCGAGCGCAATGCCGAGCTGGCACTGCTGGAAGTGCGCGACAACGGCAAACCGATCCAGGAAGCCGAAGTGGTGGACGTGATGTCCGGCGCCGACTGCGTGGAATACTTCGCCGGCCTGGCTGCCAGCATCCACGGCCAGCAGTTCGCACTCAAGGGTGCCTTCGCCTACACCCGCCGCGAGCCGCTGGGCGTGTGCCTGGGCATCGGCGCCTGGAACTACCCGATCCAGATTGCCTGCTGGAAATCCGCCCCGGCGCTGGCTTGTGGCAATGCCATGATCTACAAACCGGCCTCACTCACGCCGATGAGCGCCATCGAACTGGCCAAGATCTACACCGAGGCCGGCGTACCGGACGGCGTGTTCAACGTGATCCTCGGCAGCTCCGCTCCGGCTCGCCAGCTGATCGCGCATCCGGGCGTGGCCAAGGTATCGGTGACCGGCTCGGTAGAAACCGGCAAGGCCATCATGGCCGATGCCGCCAAGACGCTGAAGCGCGTCACTATGGAGCTGGGCGGCAAATCGCCGCTGATCATCTTCGACGACGCCGATCTGGACCAGGCGGTATCTGCCGCCATGCTGGCCAACTTTTACACCCAGGGCGAAATCTGCACCAACGGCACCCGCGTGTTTGTGCACGAGTCCATCCATGATGCCTTCCTGGAAAAACTGGTCACTCGCACCCGCAAGCTGAAGATCGGCGACCCGCTGCAGCCGGACACCCAGGTCGGCGCGCAGATCTCCGGCGACCATGCGGCCAACGTACTGCGCTACGTCGAGCTGGGCATTGCCGAAGGCGCCAGCCTGCTGGCCGGTGGCCAGCGCGTGGAAGTACCGGGCTGCGAGGGCGGCCACTTCATCGCCCCCACCATTTTTGCCGGCTGTCACGACGACATGAGCATCGTGCGCGAGGAGATCTTCGGCCCGGTGATGTCGGTACTGAAGTTCAAGGACGAAGCCGAAGTGCTGGCACGCGCCAACAACACCCGTCTGGGCCTGGCCGCCGGTGTGTTCACCCGCGACCTGACCCGTGGCCACCGCATGGCCGAGAAGCTGCAGGCCGGCGTGTGCTGGATCAACAACTACAACATCACGCCGATTGAAATGCCGTTCGGCGGGCTGAAGGAATCCGGCATCGGCCACGAAAACAGCCTGGTCACGCTGGACTACTACACCCAGCTGAAGAGCGTGTACGTGGAACTGTCTGGCGTCGCCTGCCCGTACGAGTAAGACACGCACACCCGGCACCCGCCAGCCCGCTGCGGCCAACCCTCCGCAGCGGGCGCGCCTGTGCCGTTTACTGAAATGTCCGCCCACCCCTGAACGCGGCCCTGCCGCAAGAGAACGGTCATGAAACAGGAATTCGACTACATCATCGTCGGCGCCGGTTCGGCCGGCTGCGTACTGGCTGCGCGGCTGACCGAAGACCCGGGCGTGAGCGTGCTGCTGCTGGAAGCCGGTGGCCCGGACTGGCGCCTGGACTGGCGCACGCAGATGCCATCCGCGCTGGCCTACCCGCTGCAGGGCAAGACCTATAACTGGGCCTACACCACCCAGCCCGAACCGCATATGGGCAACCGCATCATGACCCAGGGCCGCGGCAAAGGCCTGGGCGGTTCCTCACTGATCAACGGCATGGTCTACATCCGCGGCAATGCCATGGATTACGACGGCTGGGCCGCAAACAAAGGGCTGGAGGACTGGAGCTACCGCGACTGCCTGCCGTATTTCCGCAAGGCCGAGACCTATGACAAGGGCGGCAACGACTATCACGGCGATAACGGCCCGCTGCACGTCACCACGCCCAAGGCAGACATCTCGCCGCTGTTTGCCGCCTTCGTCGCCGCTGGCGAACAGGCCGGCCACCCGCGCACCGACGACCTGAACGGTTATCGGCAGGAAGGCTTCGGCCCGATGGACCGCACCACTACCGCCGACGGCCGCCGCTGCAGCACCTCGCTGGCCTACCTCGACACCGCGCGGCAGCGGCCAACCTTGCAGGTGAAGACCCGCGCGCTGGCCGACCGCATCCTGTTCGACGGCAAGCGCGCCATCGGCGTCAGCTACCTACAGGGCGACCGCTGGCACGAGGCGTTTGCCAGCCGTGAAGTGATCGTCAGCAACGGCGCCATCGCTTCACCGCAGCTGCTGCAACGCTCCGGCGTCGGCAACGCCGATGAGCTGCGCGCCATGGGCATCAATAGCGTGGCACACCTGCCGGGGGTGGGCGAAAACCTGCAGGACCACCTGGAAATGTACCTACAGTACGAATGCCTCAAACCGGTGTCGCTGTATCCGGCGCTGCAGTGGTGGAACAAACCGCCGATCGGCATCGAATGGTATCTGCGCGGCACCGGCATCGGCGCCAGCAACCACTTCGAGGCCGGCGGCTTCATCCGCAGCGACGAAAGTTTTGCCTGGCCCAATCTGCAGTACCACTTCATTCCGCTGGCGATGAACTACGACGGCAGCAACCCGGTGAAGGCGCACGGCTTTCAGTGCCATGTCGGCTCCATGCGCTCGCCCAGCACCGGCAGCGTGAAGCTGAAAAGCTGCGACCCGCGCGACCATCCGATCCTACGCTTCAACTACATGGCGCACGACACCGACTGGCGCGAGTTCCGCGCCGGAGTGCGCATCACCCGCGAGATCATCGCCCAGCAGGCAATGGACCAGTTCCGTGGCAAGGAAATCAAGCCGGGCATGATGATCAAGAGCGATGCCGAGATCGATGCCTTCGTGCGCGAACATGCCGAAACCGCGCTGCATCCGTCCTGCACCTGCAAGATGGGCGACGCCAGCGATCCGATGGCGGTAGTGGACAACGAAGGCCGAGTGCATGGTCTGTCCGGGCTGCGCGTGGTGGATGCCTCGATCATGCCGCAAGTCACCACCGGCAACCTCAACGCCCCCACCATCATGATGGCGGAGAAGATCGCCGACCGTATCCGCGGCCGCGCGCCGCTGCCGCGTTCGCAGGCGCCCTACTTTGTCGCCGGCCGGCAGCCGGTAAAGCTGGCCCAAGCCGTCGCGCACGATCCGCAAGCGGCCCTGCTGTGGTACCCACCCAAGGCCGCAACCATGCGTTGACCGCTGCTTGGCACTTGTCACGCGCACTCCGGTGCGCGTTTTTTATTTGCCCGCCAGCAAGGCAAAAAAAAACGGCCCGCCAATTGCGAGCCGTTTCTTCATATTCGAATATTTCAGCAGATCACTGCCAGATCACTCTTCGACAGCCAGTCGCTGCCGCCACGCGGCCAGGCCACCAGCACGCCACGCGCCTTGTCCATGGCAACCACGATGCCGTCGTACTTCTTCACATAGCCATGCGGGGCGTAATTCACGCGCAGACCAGGTTCCAGTTGCATGTTTTTGGTACGCAGCAGTGCCAGCAGGCTAGAGATAATGTATTTCATTTCATCGTCCAATATGTTTTTCAGTCATCAAACTACAGCGGAATTGTAGCGTCTTCTTGTGCAGCGCAACATCAAAATTGCGACACAAATGTTCGATATGGATCATATAAATGTATTTTTACGAAAAAATTACCATCCATAACGAAAATCAATCACCACCACCGTGGTGCAAGCGATTACCGTTTGCCGCGGAGGAAAACTGTCGCAAAAAAGCCGCATTTCCCATAAAAATCAAAATTTTATAATTGCCACACCATGCCGGCGAGCGACACCGGAGCATTGCCATAGCCGACCGCTTTCATGCCATGACCGACGCAATTTCCACGCTTTTCCCACCCTGCCAGCACCGCCAGCCAAGACTGGCCGCCAGGCAGCGAAAATGCGGCCGGCAACACGCATTGACGCCCTGCAAGGCGCTCTCTAGATTGGATGACAGCCATGTCAGGCAGACAGGAGAGATCGCCCGGGTAACTACCCAGCGGCGGCGCCGAAGGGGAATCGCCCCGAAAACTCTCAGGCAAAAGAACTGTCCTGCCCAGGCTCTCTGGAGAGCAGATGCGCGCCCGCGCATCTCGCCGAAGGCAGCACGGCGCATCGCCAACACGATGCGCCCAATCTCTCAGGCAAACGGACAGAGGGGGCAAGCACGGTCGCCAGCGACCACCCACCCCGTTTATCGGGCATGCGGCCAACGTTGGCCGTATGCCCATCCGTTTGGAGAGCGCCATGTTTACCCAGGATATGCAGATTGCCGGTTTCGACGACGCCCTGTGGGCCGCCATGCAGGCCGAAGACCAGCGCCAGCAGGACCACATCGAGCTGATTGCCTCCGAAAACTACACCAGCCCGCGCG
>CAMLGD010000001.1 GCA_946479405.1 uncultured Vogesella sp. | reverse complement strand
GGCCAACGTTGGCCGCATCGTGGGCCGGTCGTCGGCATGCCAGCCGCTCACCCTGGGCGCGCGGTGGTGCGCTGTGCGTCGTGGCGGCTTGGCGCTGATGCCGCCGTGCGGGCTGGCGTGAGTCGGCTTACAACCGCGCCAACAAGGCCGCCAGCTGGTCGGTAGCCTGCCCCCAGCCGCTGTGGAAGCCCATGGCCTCATGCGCCGCGCGGTCGGCCTCGCTCCAGTGCCGCACCAGGGCGGTGTAGCGGGTGCCGCCGGCTTCGGCGGCAAAGGTCAGGATCACGGTCATGAACGGTTTTTCCGCTGGTTGCCAGGCACTGCTATAGGCATCGGTGAAGACCAGCTTGTGGTTGGGGATCACCTCCAGGTAGACGCCGGCATTGGGGTAGTCGTTGCCGTCCGGGTCGCGCATCACCACCAGGCTGCTGCCACCGGGGCGCACGTCCAGCTCGGCATGCGGCGTGGTGTACGGCAGCGGGGCAAACCACTGGCACAACAGCGCGGGCTCGGTCCAGGCGCGGTACACCTGTTCTGGGCTGGCGGCTAACAGCCGGCTGAGTTGCAGTTCGCGGGGGGCGCTGTGTGCCTGTGGGTTCATGGTGTCTCCTGTGTGGCGGTGCGGACGCTTCAGTGTAGACCGTGGCGTGCTGTTCGCCGCCGCAGCGGCTCAGGCTGGAGGCATGCTACGGATGGCCCACTGCGTGAAGGCGTCGGCCAGGGCCGAGGCGGTGGCCTGCACCAGCACCACCCGCTGCGGTGGCAGCGGCTCGGCCAGCGGGCGGCAGGCGATGGCGACCCCGTCGTAGCTGTAATCGCCTGTTGGCCGCATGCAGGCCAGCGCCACGCCGCAGCCATGCGCCACCAGCCCGCGCTGCATCTCGAAGCCTTGCACCGTCTGTACTACCCGCGGCGTCAGCTGCTGCTGCCAGAACAGCGACAGCAGGTATTCGCGGCTGTGCGGGATGTCCTCCAGCACCAGCGGCTCGGCGGCCAACTGTTGCAGCGACACCTTGTCCTGCGCGGCCAGCGGATGCGCGGCCGGCAGCAGCGCATATGGCGGCAGCTCGGCCAGCACCTGGCGCGGCATCTGCGGGTCGGTGGCCAGCTCGTAGGTCAGCGCCAGCTCGGCCTTGCCGCTGCGCAGCGCGCGCTGCACGCTGGCCAGATCGCCCTCCAGCAGGGTGATCTCCACCTGCGGGTGCTGGCGACGGAAGCCGGCCAGCAGCCGCGGCGCAAAGTACGGTGCCAGATCCTGGAAGCAGATCAGCGACAGTTGCCCGCGCAGCGGTGCGGCGGCGTCCTGTTGCCCCAGTGCGGCGGCCTGGGCCAGCAGCTGGCGCGCCTGCTGCAGCACCTGCTGACCGGCGTCGGTCAGCTCCACCCGGCGGCTGGCCTGGCGGCGGAACAGCGCAGTGCCCAGCGTGCGTTCCAGCTCGGCGATGGCCTGCGACACCGACGGCTGCGACACATGGCGCGCGCGGGCGGCGGCATTCACTCCGCCGTGTTCGGCGGTGGCGACGAAGTACTCCAGTTGGCGCAGCGAGAAGGTGATCATGTTTTCTGATATTGCAGAATAGAAAAGAGATATTTTTATTATTACCTGACGCGCGGAGATACTGCACTGGCCTTACCACCCACCCGGAGTCCCCCATGTCCCCCGTAAGCCTGAGTCAGCAACAGATTGCAGATTTCCAACGCGATGGCGTCATCGTGCTGCGCGGCGTGTTCCGCGACTGGATCGACACCCTGCGCGACGGTTTCGAGCAAGTGTTGGCCGCACCCGGCCCGTTTGCCATCGAAAACGTCGGCAACGGTGAATCCGGCCGCTTCTTCGAGGACTACTGCAACTGGCAGCGCATCGCGCCGTTCAACCAGTTCATCCGGCAATCGCCGGCCGCCGACCTTGCCGGGCGGCTGATGCAGGCGCAGCAGGTGCAGATCTTCCACGAGCACATCTTGGTAAAAGAACCGGGCACCGCCAAGCCGACGCCGTGGCACCAGGACATTCCGTACTACTGTGTCAACGGCGAGCAGACCGCCAGCTACTGGATTCCGCTGGACCCGGTACACGCCGACAACACCCTGCGCGTGGTGTTGGGTTCGCACCGCTGGCCCAAGCTGGTGCGCCCCAAGCGCTGGGCCAGCAACGAAAACTTCTTTGCCGGCGAAGACGACTACATGGAAATGCCGGATGTCGAGGACGGCAGCTACACCATCCTGGCGCCGGAAATGCAGCCGGGCGACGCGGTGGTGTTCGACTTCCGCACCGTACACGGCGCCGCCGGCAACCTGGGCGGTAACCGCCGCCGCGCGTTCTCGGCGCGCTTCCTTGGCGACGACGTGCGTTTCGAGCAGCGCCCAGGGCGTACTTCGCCGCCGTTCCCCGGCATTGATCTGCAAACCGGAGAACGCATGCGCGAGGACTGGTTCCCGGTGGTGTGGCGCGCGGCGGCCAACTGATGGTGACGCAGGTGGCACTGTCGCCTGCGCGCGTCGAGCCAGCCCTGTCGGCGTGTGTGCCGCCCGGCTTGGCGAGCGCTGGCAGCGCGGCAGCGGGCTGGCCGCCAGTCGCGCTGCTGCCGCCGGCCGGCCGTGGCGGCTACAATCGAAGTATCCAACCGCGCGTAGCTGCATCATGTCCCGTCTGCTGTATCTGCAATCCGGCGGCCCCACCGCCGTACTCAACACCTCGGCGCAAGGCGTAATCGAAACCGCGCGCGCCGCCGGCGTAGCGGTGTGCGCGGCGGCCGATGGTCTGGCCGGACTGCTGGCCGGCCGGCTGCTGGACTGCGACGCGCTGTCGGCGGCCGCCATCGCGCGGCTGGCGCATTTGCCCGGCGCGGCGTTCGGCAGCAGCCGCCATATCCTGCCGCCGTTCGACGCCGCGCCGCAGCAGTGGCAGCAGCTGGCCGATGTGCTGCGGCGTTTCGACATCCGTCAGCTGCTGCTCAACGGTGGCAACGGTTCGATGGAAACCGCCTTGCTGTTGCAGCAGCTGGGCGAGCAGTTCGGCCTGCCGCTGACGGTGGTCGGCATCCCCAAGACCATCGACAACGACCTGGAAGGCACCGACTTCAGCCCCGGCTTCCCCTCCGCCGCCAAGTACCTGGCCAGCAGTCTGCGCGAAGTGCTGCTGGACATGCGCAGCATGGCGCAGGGGCGGGTGTTCATCCTGGAAACCATGGGCCGCCACGTTGGCTGGCTGGCCGCCGCCGGCAGTCTGGCGGCGCTCGCGGACGAGGCGCCACCGCTGTTGCTGCTGCCGGAAGTGGCCTACGACGAGGCGCGGCTGTTCGCCGCCGTGCAGGCGCAGATCGCGGCACAGGGCTACTGCGCCATCGTGGTGTCGGAAGGGCTGCGGGCGGCGGATGGCCGCTTCGTGGCGCAGATGCACGCCGACCGGGTGTACGGCCACGAGCAGCTGGGCGGCGCCGGCGTGTGGCTGGCGCAGCGGCTCCAGCAGCAGCTCGGGCTGCACGCGCACGTGGCGGTGGCGGATTGTCTGCAACGCGCGGCGCGGCATCTGCTGTCCGCTGTCGACGCGCGACTGGCGTACCAGGTTGGCCGCATGGCGGTGCAGTGGGCGCTGGCCGGGCAGGGCGGGGTGATGGCCGGGTTGCAACGGGTCGAAACACCCGCCGGCTGCGACTGGCAGGTGCTGCCGCAGCCGCTGGCGGCGGTGGCCAATCTCGAGCGCGCGCTGCCGCCAGATTTCATCGCTGCCGATGGTCTGGACGTGACACCGGCCTGCCGCCGCTACCTGCAGCCGTTGCTGCAGGGCGAGGTGGCGCTGCCGTTTGTCGACGGCCTGCCGGACATGGCACCGTTGCGCTTTCCGCCACTGATGGGCTGACGGCCTGCGGCCAACGTTGGCCGCATCGCTGTACTCATGTGGCTGGCTACTATCCATTGCCAGCCGCCGTTCACTCCTCGCCTTCTTCTTCCAGCCAGGCACAGAAATCCGCACACAGCGGGTCTTCCGCCAGCGTCAGCGGCAACACCCAGGAATAACCGCGCACCCGCACCCGTGGCCCGTCCAGCGGGGTGACCAGCTTGCCGCTGGCCAGCAGCTCCTCGATCACCGGCAGCGGCCCCAGCGTTACCCCCAGGCCATCGATGGCGGCCTGCAGCGCCAGATAGTAGTGGTCGAAATGCTGCTGCCCGGCTGCCTGCAGCGCCGGTTCACCGGTGGCCGCCAGCCAGCGCTCCCACGCCACCGGCCGGGTTTCCGAGTGCAGCAGCGTGTGCTGCGCCAGATCCGCCGCCGTACGCAGCGGCAGCCGCGCCAGCAGCGCCGGGCTGGCGGCCGGCAGCTCGTGTTCGGTCAGGAAGGTATGCGACACGAAGCCGTGCCAGTGGTCGTTGCCACGACGGATGGCGATGTCGAAATCGGCATGCTGGTTGTTGATGGCGGCATCCGAGGTGGCCAGTCGCAGCTCTACCCCCGGATGGCGGCGCTGGAAGCGGGTCAGCCGTGGCAGCAGCCAGTGCATCGCCAGCGTGGGGGTGACGTTGATGCGCAGCAGCCGCGGCCGGCTGCTTGTGAGTTTTTCTGTGGCGCTGGCGATGCTGTCAAATGCGTTCTGCAGTACCGGCAGGTACTGGCGGCCGGCATCGCTCAGCTGCACGCGGCGGCCGTGGCGTACAAACAGTGCCACGCCCAGCCAGTCTTCCAGCTGGGCGATCTGGCGGCTGACGGCGCCGTGGGTGACATTGAGCTGCTCGGCGGCGGCAGAAAAACTGTCCAGCCGGGCGGCGGTTTCAAACACGCGCAGGGCGTTGAGCGGGGGCAGGCGGCGATTCATGTTGTGAGTTTATTGCACAAAGCTTGCCGAAAAAACTCGTTTGTGAGCGCGGCGCTCAGCGGACTAAGCTGCACAGCATGATGACGCGCGTAGTGCCAGACCGGCGGGCCTTGTTTGCCGGTTTCTTTATCGTGGGGCTGTCCGGCTTTGGCGGCGTGCTGCCGCATGCACAGCACATGCTGGTGGAGCGGCGGCGCTGGCTGTCCGAGCAGCAGTTTGCCGAGGTGCTGGGGCTGGGGCAGGTGTTGCCCGGACCGAACATCGTCAACGTGGCGGTGGCGGTGGGGGCGCGTTTTCATGGCGCCAGCGGCGCACTGGTGGCCTGCGCCGGGCTGCTGCTGGCGCCACTGGGCGTGGTGCTGCTGCTGGCGGCGCTGTATGCCGGTTACCAGCAGCTACCGCTGGTGCAGGGACTGCTGCGCGGGCTGGCACCGGCGGCGATCGGGCTGATCTTCGGCATGGGGCTAAAGCTGGCGGCGCGGCTGCCGCGCAAGCGACGGCCGTGGGGGCTGGCGCTGCTGACCTTTGCCGCGGTGGCGCTGTGGCAACTGCCGTTGTTGCTGGTGTTGCTGCTGCTGGCGCCGCTGGGGGTGGCGCTGGCGTGGCGCTGGCCGGAAGGGGCGCAATGATGCTGTGGACCTTGTCGCTGCTGTGCGCGCAATTTTCGCTGCTGGGGCTGAGCTTTGCCGCCGCGGCGCTGTGGCAGCTGCCATTGCTGCTGGTACTGCTGTTGCTCGCCCCGCTGGGGGTGTTGTTGGCCTGCTACTGGCCGGAGGGCGCGTCATGATGCTGCTGTGGCTGCTGTTCATCTTGTTTGCGCAGTTTTCGCTGCTGGCGGTCGGCGGCGCCAACGCGGTGGTGCCGGAAATCCACCGCGTGGTGGTGGGCGAGCTGGGCTGGCTCAGCGGGCAGCAGTTTGCCGACCTGTTTGCCATCGCTCAGGCGGCGCCGGGACCGAACGTGCTGATCGTCAGCCTGATCGGCTGGCATATGGCCGGCGTGCCGGGCGCGGCGGTCAGCCTGCTGGGCATCTGCCTGCCGTCGTCGCTGCTGAGTTTTGTGGTGGCGCGCTGGTGGCAGCGGGTGCAGGGCAGCCGGCTGGCGCTGGCGATCGAGCGCGGGCTGGCGCCGCTGACGGTGGGGCTGGTGCTGGCCGGTGCCAGCATGATGTTGCATGCACTGACGCTGGACACGCGCGGGCTGCTGCTGTGCGCCGCCAGCGCGCTGCTGGCCTGGCGGCTGCGCCTCAATCCGCTGTGGCTGCTGGCAGGCGGCGGGGTGCTGGGGATGCTGGGTTGGGTGTAACGGCGGCCGGCTTGCTGGCCGTGGCGTTGAGCTCGCAGTTGCACAGCGGTGTGTCCACCGCTGGCGGTGGGGTATCGCACCAGCCGGCGCGGAAGAACAGCGGCGAGTCCCAGCGCTGGTGTGGCTGCCAGCCATCGGCCGGCAGCTGCAGGCTGCGGATGCCGAAGCGCGCCAGATCCTGCGGCGAGTAGTCGAAGCCCAGCGATTGCGGTACCGCGCGGCGCCACTGCTCATGTTGGCCGCAGACGGTGATCAGCTGGCTGACGCCGATGGCGGCATAGAAATCGCGCTCTTGTTGCTGCCAGCGTACCAGGTCGTCGCGCGCTAGCTGCTGCCGCGCGGCATCGTATGGCCAGCGGGCGCGGATGATGGCCTGCCAGTCCGGCTGCAAGGCGCCGCCATGCCACAGCAGCATGCTGCCGGCTTCCAGGTATTTGTTGCGCCCGGCCGGAAACACGTAGTTGGCGCACGACGACGCGCATTGCTCGCGCACGCGCACGTCCAGCCCCCATTCGTGCAGCAGGTAGCCCAGCAGCAGGCCGAGGCGCGCATCGCCGCCGGGGCTGTTGATCAGCAGCTCGCGCGGTTTTGTCGCGCTGCGCTGGTACAGCGCCTCCAGCTGCTGGATGGCGGGCAGCAGCAGCGGGCCGTCGTACTGCAGCGTCCGACCGTCGGCACTCAGGCTGGCGCTGGCGGCGCCGTCTGCGGCCAACGTTGCACCGGCGCACAAGGCCAGCAGCCCGCACAGCATGGCGCGCGCCAGGCGGCGGACGGGGGGCAGCAAGGTTGGCCGCATCGGAGCCGGCTCAGGCAGCGTCGGCCAGCGCGATCACCACCCGCTTGTTGCGCGCGCCCTTGCTCTCGATCTTCTTCACCACCACCTGGCCGATTTCGCCGGTGCGGCGCACGTGGGTGCCGCCGCAGGGCTGCAGGTCGATGCCGTCGATGGCGATCAGGCGGATTTCCGGCAGCTCCAGCGGCGGGGTTACCGACATGGTCTTAATCAGCTCCGGCTGCGCCTTCAGCGCCGCGCCGCTGGTCATCTGCACCGATACCGCGTGGTCGGCGGCGATCAGCGTGTTCAGCTCACGCTCGATGTGGTCCTTGTCCAGTTCCATACCTTCCGGCAGGTCGAAATCCAGGCGCCCGGATTCGGCGGACAGGTTGCCGCCGGTAACGCCGGCCTTGATCACGCAGGACAGTAGGTGCAGACAGGTATGGATGCGCATGTGGCGATGACGGCGCCCCCAGTCCAGCTGCAGCATTACCGCCGTGCCGGCGGCCAACCTTGGCGCATCGGCAGGTACCAGATGCACGATGGCGCGGCTGGTCTTGTCGCGGCGGGTGTCGCTGATGGCGAGACTGCTGCCGTCGGCCAGTTGCAGCGTGGCGCTATCGCCGGGTTGACCGCCGCCCAGCGGGTAGCACAGCGTGTCGGCCAGCACGATGCCGGCATCGTCATGGCTCACTACCGTGGTGGCGAGCGAGGTCTGGTACGGGTCGAGATAGAAGCGTTCCGGCATGGTGTCCTCTGTTGTTATGCGGCGCGCAGCGCCGAGAATGACAGAGTGCTGGCAGCCGGCGCGCTTTTCAAGTGTCGCTGACGACAGCGGCGCGCTTGCGCGATAATCGGCGACTGTCTTTTCCGCGCTATCGCCATGTCACTGCACACTCTGGACCACTACACCCCGCCGCCGGACGAGGGACTGTCGCTGCTGTACGCGGACGAAGCGCTGCTGGCGGTGGATAAACCGGCCGGCCTGTTGAGCGTACCGGGGCGCGGTGCGGCGTTTGCCGATTGCCTGATTACCCGCGTGCAGCGGCAGTATCCGGAGGCGCTGATCGTGCACCGGCTGGATATGGCGACTTCCGGCATCCTGCTGCTGGCGCGCGGCGCGGCAATGCAGCGCACGCTGTCGCTGCTGTTTGCCAGCCGGGTGGTGCGCAAGTGCTACAGCGCGGTGCTGGCCGGGCGCCTGCAGGGCGAGGGGCGCATCATGCTGCCGCTGGGGCGCGACTGGCCGAACCGGCCGCGGCAGCGGGTGGATCTGCTGGCCGGCAAGCCGGCGCATACCGACTGGCTGGTACAGGATTACGACGCCGACGCCGACTGCAGCCGGGTGCTGCTGTGGCCGCATACCGGCCGCACCCACCAGCTGCGGGTGCATATGCAGGCACTGGGGCACCCGATTCTGGGCGATGGCCTGTATGCCCCGGCGGAAAGGTTGGCCGCAGCGCCGCGGCTGCTACTGCATGCCAGCCGGCTGCAGCTGCCGCATCCACTGAGCGGCGCGACGCTGGATATTGGCTGCCCGGCGCCGTTCTAGACTGCGGCCGCGCCGCCAAACAGCAGCGCACCGGCGAACACCGCCAGCATGGCAAAGGCGCAGGCGATTTTCACCGCCGTGCCGGCCAGAAAGCCGACAAAGGTGGCCACGCCGACCTTGCCGGCCTGCGGTAGCGAGCGCCGTGCCTGTAGTTCGCCGATCACCGCGCCGACAATCGGGCCGATGATGGCGCCGAGCAAGCCGAGAAACATGCCGACCAAGCCGCCGATAAAGGCCCCAAGCAGTGCCTGCCGACTGGCGCCGCTTTTCCTGGCCCCCAGCAAACCGGCCAGGTTTTCCACCACCATGCCCAGCAGCGCCAGCAGACCGATGACGATCAGCGGCCACATGCCGATCTGGCTGAAGTCCCCCAGCCATGCCACCAGCAGCATGCCGCCGCCCAGCAGCAATAGCCCGGGCAGCGCCGGGTAAACGGTGCCGGCCAGACCGGCCAGCATCAGTAACACGGCAAGGGCGTAGCCCAGCCAGCTCCATTCCATGAGGGTGCTCCTGTGTCGGGTAATGGCAGAAAAGAACACGGCGCGGGTGGAAAAGTTCCACCCGCGCCGTGTTGCGGCCAACCTTCAGGCGATGCTCAGCTGGTGTATTCCAGCTGCAGGATCTCTTGCGCGCAACGGCCCTTGCCGCGCGCCACACGGCGGCGATAGCTGCCATCCGGCTGCATTTCCCAGGTGTTGGCGTTGTCTTCCAGGTAGATCTTCAGGCCTTCCTTGATGATGCGGCGCTTGAGCTTGGCGTCCAGGATCGGCACGCAGGTCTCGATGCGGCGGAACAGGTTGCGCCCCATCCAGTCGGCACTGGCGATGAACAGGTTTTCCGCCTTGTCGTTGTAGAAGTAGAACACGCGGGTGTGTTCCAGGAAGCGGCCAACGATGGAGCGCACGGTGATATTTTCCGACAGCCCTTCCACGCCGGGGCGCAGCGCGCACACGCCGCGGATGATCAGCTGGATCTTGACCCCGGCCTGGCTGGCGCGGTACAGCGCGTTGATCATCTGCGGCTCCAGCAGCGCATTCATCTTGGCGATGATGTGCCCCTGGCGCCCTTCCTGCGCATGCTGGATTTCGCGATCGATGGCGCTCATCAGCATGTTGTTGAGGGTGAACGGCGACTGGTACAGGTGAGTGAGTTCGCTGGCGTGGCCCAGGCCGGTGATCTGCACGAACAGGTCGTTGACGTCGCTGGCGATTTCCTCGTTGGCGGTCAGCAGACCGAAGTCGGTGTACAGCCGCGCGGTACGCGGGTGATAGTTGCCGGTACCCAGGTGTACATAGCGCTTGAGCTGGCCTTCCTCGCGGCGCACCAGCAGCAGCATCTTGGCGTGCACCTTGTAGCCGAACACGCCGAACACCACGTGCGCACCGGCATCTTCCAGCCGGTTGGCCCAGCTGATGTTGGCCTCTTCGTCGAAGCGTGCCATCAGCTCCACCACCACGGTCACTTCCTTGCCAGCGCGCGCGGCGGCGATCAGCGACTCCATCAGCACCGAGTCGGTGCCGGTACGGTACACCGTCATCTTGATCGCCAGCACGTCCGGGTCGGTGGCGGCCTCGTTGAGCAGATCGATCACCGGCTGGAAGCTCTGGAACGGGTGATGCAGCAGGATGTCGCCGTGGCTGATGGCGGCAAACAGCGGTGCCTTGTTGGCCAGCTCCGGCGGCAGCGATGGCTCGAACGGGGTGAACTTCAGGTCCGGACGCTCCACCTTGTCCGGCACCTGCATCAGTCGCACCAAGTTGACCGGGCCGTCGACGCGGAACACGTGTTCCTTGCTGAGGTTGAGCGTGGCGGTAAGGAAGTCTTCGACATGCTGCGGGCAGGTGTCGGCGATTTCCAGCCGTACCGCATCGCCAAACTGGCGCTGACGCAATTCACCCTGCAACGCGGTGCGCAGGTTTTTGACGTCCTCGTCTTCTACGTTCAGCTCGCTGTCGCGGGTAACGCGGAACTGGTAGCAGCCTTTCACCGTCATGCCCGGGAACAGCTCCTGCACATGCGAGTGCAGGATGGAGGACAGGAACACGAAGGTATCCGGGTTGCCGCCGCAGATCTCGGCCGGCAGCTTGATCACCCGCGGCAGGATGCGCGGCGCCTGCACGATGGCAATGCCGGATTCACGGCCGAAGGCGTCGGTGCCTTCCAGCTCCACGATGAAGTTCAGGCTCTTGTTGAGCAGGCGCGGGAACGGGTGTGACGGATCCAGCCCGATCGGGGTCAGGATCGGCATCAGCTCGCGGAAGAAATAGTTGCGCACCCACTCGCGGTGATGGCTGTCCCATTCGTTGCGGCGCAGGAACACGATATTCTGTTCACGTAGCGCCGGCAGGATTTCCTCGCGCAGCAGCCGGTATTGCTCGCGTACCAGTTCGTGTGCCGCCGCCGACAGTTGGCTCAGCGCCTCGCACGGGGTGCTGCCGTCGGCCAGGATGCGTTTGGGGGTCAGCTCGGCGGCTTCTTTCAGCCACGCCACCCGCACTTCGTAGAACTCGTCCATGTTTGACGAGACGATGCACAGAAACTTGAGTCGCTCCAGCAGTGGCAGGCGTTCTTCTTCGGCCTGCGCCATGACGCGGCGGTTGAATTCGATCAGACCCAGTTCGCGGTTGAGCAGATTGTCGTTTGGCGTGGACATTTTTTATGCAATTTAGATGATTTGAGCGGCAAAAAAAGCCCTCTTGCGAGGGCTGCGGCTTATTGCTGCGGGGTAAAACCGGCTACCTGATCGGCGCCCTGGCCGAAGAAGTAGGCCTCCAGCTGGGCGGCCAGGTACTGGCGGGCGCGCTGGTCGGCCAGGCTCAGGCGGTTTTCATTGATCAGCATGGTCTGGTAGCGCAGCCAGCCCTGCCAGGCTTCCTTGGAGACGTTCTCGAACACGCGCTGGCCCAATGTGCCCGGCAGCGGCGGGAAATCCATACCTTCAGCTTCGCGGCCGAGTTTCACACAGTTAACCATTCTTGCCATGGTGCATTCCTTACTAAAAGTTTTGACACAGTAGAGGGCAATTGTGACACAGCGATGACAGGTCACCAACCTTGCCGCCGTTATCGGCTGTCGCCGGTCAAGCCAGCGGCTTGATGAATACCTTGGAGCGGCGGTTGTGGTTGTAGAGTTCCTTGCGCGCCGCCGGCAGGTCGGCGATTTCGGCCGGCTTGAAGCCGCGCTCCATGAACCAGTGCGCCGTCTGGGTGGTGAGGATGAACAGCTTCTTCAGTCCGCGCAGCTGTGCCTGTTTTTCCACGTGCCCCAGTAGCAGATCGCCAAAGCCGCCTTTGCGCCGCTCCTGGCTGACGGCCAGGCAGGCCAGTTCTGCCATGCCTTCGTCCGGAAAGCTGAACATGGCGACGCAGCCGCAGATGCGCTCGTCGTGCTCCACCACAAAGTACTGGCGAATGCTGATCTCGAAGTGCTCGCGGCTGCGCTTGATCAGGATGCCCTGTTCTTCCAGCGGGCGGATCAGCGCCATGATGTCGCCGACGTCGTCGATGGTGGCTTCGCGCACCTTCACCAGCGAGTCGCGGGCGATCATGGTGCCAGTGCCGTAGTCGGTGAACAGCTCCACCAGCAGTGCGCCGTCTGCGGCATGGCTGACCAGGTGGGCGCGGCCAACCCCTTCGCGGGTGGCGCGGATGGCAAACGGCAGGCTGACCTTCACCTCGTCACTGTCGATGCCGCGCTGCTGGATGCTTTCCGCCTGCTCGGCAGAAATGGCACTGTGCAGCACGCCGTCGGCATCCACCAGGCCATCGCTCTGCATCATGAAGATCAGCTTCTCTGCTTTCAGCTCGATGGCGGCCTGGCAGGCCACTTCTTCCATGGTCATGTTGAAGGTTTCACCGGTGGGCGAGTAGCCGATCAGCGACATCAGCACCAGCTCGCCCTGGTCCAGGCGCTTGTTGATGGCGCTGGTGTCGATCTTGCGCACCCGGCCGCTGTACTGCATGTCCACGCCGGCGATCACCCCCAGCGGCTGCGCAGTGACGAAATTGCCGCCGGCCACGTGCAGGCAGGCGCCGTGCATCGGCGAGTTGGGCATCCCCATCGACAGGAACGCCTCCAGATCGTGGCGCATGCCGCCGACGGCAGCCTTGACCGCTTCCAGCGTGGCAGCATCGGTCACGCGGCGGCCGTGGTGGAACTGGCGTGGCAGGTTGCGGATGCGCAGTTGCTCGTCGATCTGCGGACGGGCGCCATGCACCAGCACGATACGCACGCCGAGGCTGACCAGCAGGTTGATGTCCTGCGCCAGACCGTACAGGTTGCCACGGGCGATGCACTCGCCGTTGACGGCAATCACGAAGGTCTTGCCGCGGAAATTGTTGATGTAAGGTGCGGCTTCGCGAAAGGCCAGCACGAAATCGGGATGCAGCATGCACAGCTCCAGACGGAAGGGGCCGGAAAAAGCGCAAGGTTAGCAGGAATGCGCCACGCACGGGGCGGCCAACGTTGGCCGCAGGCGATCAGCGTTCCACGCGCAGCTGTATGGAAGCGCCTCGTGCTTGCCGTGCCGATACTGCTGTTAGGGCGGGTAGGGCGCCTCGTGCTCCCCGCTACTGGCGGGTCGATCGACCAGAGTGCCGCTGCCTTCTTCGCTATAGCCGATCGGCCGGCAGTGCGCTTGCCGTCACCGGGCGGCGGCATTGGCAGCCACTGTGCCAGCCGGTGCTGACTGGCAGGGCAGGTCAAATCGCCGGCAGCAAAAACTGCGCCCCCTGCCGCTGAGTATCTGTCAGTAGCAGGGGGCGGCAGTCGTGCTGTTCCGGCCATGTCATGCTGGCCGCCGGTCAGGCGGCGCTGCCATGTGTCGATGCGTCAGGACGGGTTTTTCTTCAGCAGGATCTGCTGCACCTTGAGCACGTTCAGCGCTTGCTCCAGCTGGCTGTCAACCGGCTTGGCATTGCTGTCGGCCTCGCCGTTCTTGACCGCTGGCTTGGCTGCCTGGGCGGCAGGCTTGCTGCTCTTCGGCGCTTCTTCGCCGCCGTTCGGGTTGCTCAGATGCTTGTCCAGGTCGGCTTCGCGGATGCGGAAGCCGGCATCGCTGTTGTCCTCGGCGGTAATGTCCGGGGTGATGCCCTTGGCCTGGATGGAGCGGCCGCTAGGGGTGAAGTAGCGCGCGGTGGTGAGCTTGATGCCACCGTCGTTGGACAGCGGCAGCACCGACTGCACCGAGCCCTTGCCGAAGGTCTGGGTGCCGACGATCAGCGCGCGCTTGTGATCCTGCAGCGCACCGGCGACGATTTCCGAAGCCGAGGCGGAGCCGCCGTTGACCAGCACCACCAGCGGCACGTTTTTCAGCTCGGCCGGGGTCTTGGTGTAGTAGTCGCTACCGCCGCGCAGGTAGTACTTGGGGCTGGCGTACAGGCGCATCTGGGCATCCGCCACGCGGCCTTCGGTGTACACCACCAGCGCGTCCTTGGGCAGGAAAGCGGCGGAGACGCCGACCGCGCCGTTGAGCAGGCCGCCCGGATCGTCACGCAGGTCGAGGATCAGGCCGTTGAGCGGTGCCTTGTTGTCCTTGTACAGATTGCCCAGCGCGCTGGCGAAGTTCTCCACCGTGTGTTCCTGGAACTGCGACACGCGCACGTAGCCGAAGCCCGGCTCCAGCAGGCGCGATTTCACGCTCTTGGTCTGGATGGTGGCGCGGGTGAGCGTCAGCACGATGGGCTTGGTTTCGGTCTTGCGGGCAATGGTCAGCGTGACCTTGGTATTGGGCAGGCCGCGCATGCGTTTCACCGCATCGTTGATCGACAGGCCGCGTACCGGGGTGTCGTCGATCTTGACGATGAAGTCGCCGCTCTTGATGCCGGCCTTCTGCGCCGGGGTGTCCTCGATCGGCGACACCACTTTCACCAGACCGTCTTCCATGCTGATCTCGATGCCGAGACCGACAAACTCACCCTGGGTGCCTTCCTTGAAGTCCTTGAATTCCTTGGGGTCAAAGTAGTCCGAGTGCGGATCCAGCCCGGACAGCATGCCGCGGATGGCTTCGTTGATCAGTTTCTTGTCTTCTACCGGCTCAACGTAATCCTGCTTGATGCGGCCGAACACTTCGGCAAAGGTGCGCAGTTCGTTCAGCGGCAGCACGCTGTCGCCCTTGTCGGCGAAGGCCTGGATGCTGAGGGTAAGTGCGCCACCGAGCAAGGCACCGGTGGTCAGCAGAGTCAGCTTGCGGATGCGTGTATTCATATCGGGTTCTCGTCTGTTGCCTGCGTGCCGTCAGCGTGCCCACGAAAGCGGGTTGATCGGTCTGCCCAGGTAGCGTAATTCAAAATAAAGGCCGGTTTCGCCGCTTTCCATGCTGCCGGAGGTGCCCAGTACATCGCCACCGCGGATCGGCGCGCCATTGCCGCGCACCATAGTGCCAAAGCCGGTGTACACGGTAAGGTAGCCGCCGCCGTGATCGACAATCATCGCATTGCCGAAACCACGCAGCCAATCGGCATAGACGACGGTGCCGTCGGCTACCGCGCGCACCGGCGTGCCGGGGGCGGTACGGATGTAGATGCCTTTCCAGCTGTTGCCCTCGCCGCGGCGGGCGCCGAAGCGGCCGGCGATGTCGCCGGACACCGGCAGCTTGAGCTTGCCTTGCAGGCTGCGGAACGCCTTGCCGGCGGCGCTGCCATCCACCACTTCATCCACCGTTTCGACTGGAGGCGGCGATTTCGGTTCCGGCGGTGGCGCCTTGCCTTGTTTCTTCGCTTCCGCCACCTGCTGGCGGCGTTTTTCTGCGGCCAACCTGTTGGCTTCTTCGCGCGCCTTCTTGCGTTCCGCCGCCTTGCGCATGGCGTCCTGGCGTCGGCGCTCGATGTCGGCGTTAATGCGTGCAATCAGGTTGGACAGCTGCTTTTCGTCTTCCTTCAGCTGCAGCAGCTTGTTCTGCTGCGCCTTGATGCTGGCATCCAGCTGGGTGGCCTGCGCCAGATGCTGGTTCTTGGCTGCCTGCAGCTGGCGTTTCTCGCGCACCTTGTCGGCAGACAGTCGTCCCAGTCGCACCAGTTCGTCCTCCAGCCGCTCGGCCACCGCCGCCAGCTGGATTTCCTGCTCGTGCAGCTTCTCGATCAGATGCTGCTGCGCGCGGGAGATATGGGTGTAATAGGTCAGGTCGCGACCGGCCTGATTGGGGTCGGCCTGATTGAACATCAGCGCCATGGCATCGTGCTGGCCACGCTTGTAGCTGCCCTGCAGCAGCTTGCCCACCCGCTGCCGCGTTTCCGCCACCTTGAAGCGGATGGCTTGCAGCTCTTGCTGGTATTGCTCCAGCTGGTTGCTGGAGCTGCCTTTTTTCTGCTCCAGCGCCGACAGCGCCTGGTGCGTTTCCTGCAGCGCTTCTTCTGACTCGGCTATCGCACTGGCCGCCTGCTGGCGTACCTCTTCCTTCTTGGCGATGTCCTGCTGCAAGGTGGTGATTTCCTTGCGGACAGCCTGCAAATCCCGCTGCGGCGCAGCGGGATCCGGCTGGGTCTTGCCGGCGGCGGCAACGTTGGCCGCGGCTGCCAGCAAGCTGAGCAACAACAGTTTGTTCACTGGAACTCGATCAGCGATTGGCCGGTCATCTCGGCCGGTTGGTCCAGGCCCATCATCGCCAGCAGGCTGGGGGCGATGTCGCGCAGCGCGCCGCCCTCTTTGATGCTGGCGTTGCGGCCAACGTACAGGAACGGCACTTTTTCCAGCGTGTGCTGGGTGTGCGCCTGATGATGCAGCGCATCGTGCATCTGTTCGCAGTTGCCGTGGTCGGCGGTAATCAGTACTTCGCCGCCGTTGGCCAGCATGGCATCCACGCAGCGCTGTACGCAGCTATCCAGCGTTTCCACCGCCTTGACGGCAGCGTCGAAAATACCGGTATGGCCGACCATGTCGCAGTTGGCGTAGTTGCAGATGATGGCGGCGTACTGCTGGCTGTTGATGGCCGCCACGATCTTGTCGGTGACTTCCGGCGCGCTCATCTCCGGCTGCAGATCGTAGGTGGCTACCTTGGGCGAGGCCACCAGGATGCGGTCTTCGCCCGGGTATACCTGCTCTTCGCCACCGTTGAAGAAGTAGGTGACGTGCGGGTATTTCTCGGTCTCGGCGATACGCAGCTGCTTCAGCCCTTTGGCGGCCAGGTATTCACCCAGGCCGTTGCTGATCTTCTGCGGCGCGTAAGCCACCGGATTCTTGTACGCCTCGCCGTAGCTGGTCAGTGTCACGTACTGCGCGAACTTGGGCTGGCGCGCGGCAAAGCCGTCGAACGCCGGATCGGTCAGCGCGGAGGTGAGCTGGCGTGCGCGGTCGGCGCGGAAGTTCATGAACACCACCACGTCGCCGTCCTGCATGCGCAGCGGCTCGCCGATCACGGTGGCTTTGACGAATTCGTCGTTCTCGCCACGTTCGTAGGCGGCGGCCAGCGCTGCCTCAGGCGTGGCGGCACTGAACTCGCCTACGCCTTCCACCAGTGCGTTGTAGGCGGTAATCACCCGTTCCCAGCGCTTGTCGCGGTCCATTGCCCAGTAGCGACCGCAGACGGTGGCCACGCGGGCGTGCGGGCAGTCGGCCAGCACCTCGGCCAGACGCGCGAGATAGGTTTCGGCGCTGCGCGGCGGGGTGTCGCGGCCGTCAAGGAAGGCGTGGATGGCGATGCGGCCAACCCCGGCCGCTTCCGCGGCGCGGATCAGGGCGAAGATATGGTTTTCATGGCTGTGCACGCCGCCATCGGACATCAGGCCCATGATGTGCAGGGTGCTGCCCTGGGTCTTGGCGGTGGCGATGGCGCCGGCCAGTACCGGATTCTGCGCGAAGCTGCCGTTTTCGATGTCGCAATCGATGCGGCTGATGTCCTGCTGCACCACACGGCCGGCGCCGATGTTGAGGTGGCCGACCTCGGAGTTGCCGAACTGCCCGGACGGCAGGCCGACGAAACCTTCGGAGGCGTCGATCACGCCATAGGCGTAGCGGGATTTCAGGGCGTCGATATGGGGGGTGTTGGCGGCCAGGATGGCGTTGTCGTCGCCTTCCAGGCGATGGCCGAAACCGTCAAGAATCAGCAGAAGAACCGGCTTTACCGTACTCATGTCTTTTCCGTGCATGCAATGTCGTGGGTGGGGGCAGCGCACAGGTGCTGGCTGGCCCCGCAGAAGCGCAAGAACGGAATAGTACAGGCTGCGCCGTCACGGGGCGAGTGCCATGCCGGCACCCAAGGCTGTGCTCACGATGGTATTGGAACGCGGCATGGCTGTCAGGCGCGCTGCGGCGGGGGTGTTGGTAGCCCGCCCGTTACGTGCGGCTAGCGGTCTTTCTTGCGGCGGATGTACAGCGTCTTGTGCACCCGCGCCACTACCTCGCCGTGGCGGTCGGTGATGTCCACGCACAGCTCCGGCAGGTGCTTGCTGCCGTCGGCGGTGGCGGCGCGCGCCTGCGCCAGCCAGTCCGCATCCAGCTTGAAGCGTGCGGTAACGGTGCCGCGGCCCGGCTTGATGTAGTCGATGCTGCCGGCCTTGTCCCACACGATGTAATCCTTGCCCAGGTTTTTCAGCGTCATCAGCATGAAAAACGGGTCGGTCATCGAATATAGGCTGCCGCCATAGTGCACGCCGACGTAGTTGCGGTTGGTCAGACCCAGGCGCAGGCGTACTTCCACCTGCCGCCAGTCCGGGCTGATGCGGCCAACCCGGATGCCGGCGCCCAGAAACGGTGGCCAGAGGTTGAAGATGGTTTGGGCGAGACGATGGTGCATGGTGATGGTATGAAACGATTGTTTGAATCGTTGCATCGTCGGGAAAACCTCTCGCCACGTCAAGCCCTTGCCGTGCTCAGGCCACGCCGCTGGCGGCCAGTACGCCACCCAGGGTGGTGAGTATCGCGCCGATCACGCGGTTGAGTTGCTGCTGCCGTTGCAACAGCCGCGCGCGCAGGCTGGTGCTGGACAGACACAGCGCTACCAGGGCAAACCACAGCAGATGGGCAGCCGACATGAACAACCCGTACGCCGCCTGCTGCCACAGCGGCGTGCTGGTGCTGACCAGCTGGCTGAAGGAGCTGACCACAAACAGGGTGGTCTTGGGATTGAGTGCATTGCACAGCAGACCGCTGCGCAGCGCCTGCCAGCTGCTGTGGCTGGGCAGTGTGGCTGTCGCGCTACTTTGCGCCGGCAGCGGCGAGCTGCGGAACGTCTGGATGCCGATGTAGACCAGATACGCCGCGCCCAGCCACTTGAGCAGGTTCAGCCACAGCGGCGAGGCCGCCAGCAGCAGGCCGACCCCCAGCAGGGTGTACAGCACATGCAGCAACACCCCCAGCGCGATGCCCAGCGCCGCCAGCAGGCCGGCGCGGCGGCCATGCAGCAGGCTGTAGCGGGTAATCATGGCGAAATCTGCCCCCGGGCTGATGACGGCAAGAATGGTGATGGTGGCGACGGCCAGCAGTTCCAGCATGGTGTTCTCTCCCAATCGGGTAATAGATGATTGCAGCTCACGCATTGCCCGCTGCCACATGGCAGGGGCTTGCAGCTAGCGACTATTTTCTGCATTGTCGCCGGCAAGGAAAAACGATGATTGTGAACGCGGATGCGTGAAGAAAACTCACTGATATTGCGTGATCTGCCCAGCCTGAACTGTCTGCGGGTGTTCGAGGCGGCTGCGCGCTGGCAAAGCTTTGTCCGTGCGGCGGACGAACTATGCGTCACCCACGGCGCGGTGAGCCGGCAGGTGCGCCAGCTGGAGCAGCAGCTGGGGGTGGACTTGTTCGAGCGGCGCAACCGCGCGGTGTTCTTGACGCAGGCGGGGCAGCTGCTGCTTTCCGGTTGCAGCGAAACGCTGGCCACCCTGGCCACCACGCTGGCTGCAGTACGGGCACAGCCCGCGGTGCGGCCGCTGGTGTTGTCCTGCGAACCGACACTGGCCATGCGCTGGCTGATTCCACGCCTGCCGCGCTGGCAGCAGCGGGCGCCGGAGCTGCCGCTGCACCTGTTGGCCGCCGGTGGGGCCGTGGATTTTGCGCGCACCGGGGTGGATGCCGCCCTGCGGCGCAACGATTTTGCCTGGGGCAGTGACTGCCACGCCGAAACGGTGGCGCCGGAGCTGATGGCGGCGGTGTGCGCCGCCGGGGCAAAGCCGGAGCAGGGCGCGCTATTGCACAGCCTGAGCCGGCCGCAGGCCTGGCCGCGCTGGCAGGCCTTGGGTAAGCAGCTGCCGCCATGCCCGGCGCAGCAGCGCTTCGAACATTTTTATCTCAGCCTGCAGGCGGCACAGGCCGGCGTCGGCTATGCGCAGGCGTCGCTGTACATGGTGGCGGATGAGTTGGGCGATGGCCGGCTGGCCGCGCCGTATGGTGCGGTGGCCGATGGTTCACACTATGTGCTGCTCTGCGCCAGCGGGCGCCAGCAGGAGCCGGCGCTGCTGCGCCTGCTGGCCTGGTTGCGCGAGGAGATGCAGCTGAGCCGCGAACAACTACAGGGCGTGGCCGGGCTGGGACTGCCTGCAGGCTGAGCGGCGGTTGCGGCCAACGTTCAGAACGGCAGCTGGCTCTGGGTGCCGTGTTCCAGTTCCACCCGCGCCCGCGCGCTGCCGTCGGCCAGTTGCAGGCGGATGGCCTCGCCCTCGTGCAGTTCGGCGGGGGAGTGGATCACCTTGCCGGCCTCGTTCTGCACGATGGCGTAGCCGCGTGCCAGTACCGCTTCCGGGTTCATCGCCAGCAGGGTGGCCTCCAGCCTGCCCAGTGCCAGCTGCTGTTGTGCCAGCTGGCGATGCACCGCACCTTGCAGTAGTTGCTGGCGTTGCTGCAGCGCCTGCTGCAGCCGCGGCAGTGCCGGTTTGCCCTGCGCCAGCTTGTAGCGCAGCGCATCCAGCCGCCATTGCCGCTGCCGCAGCATGTCCTGCAGCCGCTGTTGCAGTTGCTGTCGGTACTGTGTCAGCCGAGTTTGCTGCCGTTGCAGCCGTTCGCCTGGGTGTTGCAGGCGGCGGCCCAGGTAGTCCAGCTGCTGCGCCTTGTCGGTGAGCAGCCGCGACAGTGCGCGTTCCAGCTGGCGGCGGGTGAGGTCCAGGCCCTGTTGTAGCGCTTCGCGGCTGGGCGACACCATCTCCGCCGCTGCTGTGGGGGTGGGGGCACGGCGATCGGCGACGAAATCGGCAATGGTGAAGTCGGTTTCATGCCCGACGCCGCTGACCAGCGGCAGCTTGCTGGCAGCAATGGCTCGCGCCACCGATTCGTCGTTGAACGCCCACAGATCCTCGATGCTGCCGCCGCCGCGGCAGACGATCAGCACGTCCACCTCGGCGCGCAGGTTGGCCGCATTGATGGCGGCCACGATCTGTGCCGGTGCGGTACTGCCTTGCACCTGGGTGGGATAGAGGATCAGCTCGATGGCCGGCATGCGTCGGCGCAGGGTGGTGACCACGTCGCGCAGCGCCGCAGCGGCGGGCGAGGTGATGATGCCGACCCGGCGCGGGTTGGCCGGCAGCATTTTTTTGCGTTGATTGTCGAACAATCCTTCGGCTTCGAGTTTTGCCTTCAAGCGGGCAAACGCCTCGTACAGCCGGCCCAGACCGGCGGCACGCAGGGTGTCGACGTTGATCTGGTAATCGCCACGCGCTTCGTACAGTGTCACGGTGCCGCGTAGCTCTACCTGCATGCCCTCGGCCAGGCGAAAATCCAGCTGCGACAACTTGTTACGGAACATCACGCAGCGAATCTGCGCATTGCTGTCCTTCAGCGAAAAGTAGCCATGGCCAGAAGCTGCCAGGGTGAGATTGGAAATCTCGCCGCCGATCCACATGGGCGGCAGGCCGGATTCCAGCAGGTCGCGCGCCATGCGGTTGAGGGTGGCGACCGAGATGACATCGTTTTGGTTGGCGGGGAAAAACATGCTTGTCAAGTCATCCACAGCGGGTTGTAAGCGGAAAATGGCGGCGATTGCATATCATGTATGTCATGCGACACATGCATAAATAAAATCAAAAACCTTTAAAAACAGTATGTTATGTTGCTGGTGCATTTTGTGGGCAGAGTAGTGGCAGGCTTGTCGCTGCTGGTTTTTTGGCGATTGGCCGCCATTCATCCACAGACTTATCCACAGCTTTTGTGGATGAAAGGCAAAAGTCTTGAAAAAATCGATACTTAGCCCGGGAACTTAAATAGCATTCAAGAAGCATGATGCAGTGCCCATGCGTGTTGCGCCAATGCAGCCTACCCGATAAAGTTTAGCGCTTGCCCAATGAAGGGAGAATCCCCATCGTGTTGTCTATCATCGAAGCCGCCGGCTGGCCGATCTGGACCATTATCCTCGCCTCTGTCATCTCCCTCACCATTACCCTGGAACGCTTTTACAGCCTGCGCGCGCCGCTGGTGGTGCCCAAGGGCCTGCTGGCACAGACCCTGCAGGAATTCCGCCGCACCGGCGCTTCGCGCGATGCCATCGTGGAATTGCAGCGCCACTCGCCACTGGGGCGCCTGTTTGCCGCTGGCCTGCGCCAGGTAGGCAGCTCGCGCGAAGTGATGAAAGAAGCAATCGAGGACGAAGGTCGCATCGTGGTGCATCAGCTGGGCCGTTATCTCACCACGCTGGGCACTATCGCCGCCATGTCGCCGCTACTGGGGCTGCTGGGCACCGTGATCGGCATGATCGAGATCTTCGGCTCGCAATCGCCGGCCGGTACCGACCCGCGCGTGCTGGCGCATGGTATCTCGGTGGCGCTGTATAACACCGCCATGGGCCTGGTGGTGGCGATCCCCAGCATGATGTTCTATCGCTACTTCCGTGCCCGGGTGGATGATTTCCTGGTGGAAATGGAAGCGCAGGCGGTACGGCTGGTGGAAGCGATCCACGGCGACCGCCGCGGAGACTGAGCATGAATTTTCGCCGCCACGGCCAACGTGAAGAGCCGGAAATCAACTTCATCCCGCTGATCGACCTGCTGCTGGTGATCCTGATCTTCCTGATGGTTACCACCACTTACTCGCATTTTTCCGAGCTGCAAGTGAATCTGCCGCAGGCCGAAGGCAAGGCGGATGAGCAGAAGAACAGTCCGCTGCGGGTAGAGGTGAGCCGACAGGGCGAGTATCGCGTCAATGGCCAGCCACCGGCGGCTGCCACCGTGGCCGCTCTGACCGAATTGCTGAAAGCGCAGGCCAGCGGCAAGACGCAGCCGGTAGTGATCATTAATGCCGATGCCCAGGCCACGCACCAGGCAGTGGTGTCGGTGATGGAAGCGGCACGCTATGCCGGCTTGGCGCAACTGACCTTTGCCACCCAGATGGGGCCAAAGTGAGCCGGCTGGAGCAGCACTGGTACCAGCCGCGCTGGTGGATGACAGCCCTTCTGGCCCTGCCCGAAGGGCTGTTTGCACTGTTGGCCGCAGTACGTCGCTGGTTATTCCGTTACGGCATCAAGCGCAGTCGTGCGCTGCCGGTGCCGGTGGTGGTGATCGGCAATATCAATGTCGGTGGCGTCGGCAAGACGCCGCTGACCCTGTCGCTGCTGCAGGCCTTTGCCGCCCGTGGGGTGAAGGTGGGGGTGATCAGTCGCGGTTATGGCGGCAGCCACCGCCAGCCTACCGAGGTTGGCCGCGACACGCCGGCCAGCCTGGTGGGTGATGAGCCGCTGCTGCTGGCGGCTGCCGGTGCGCCGGTGGTGGTGGGGCGCGACCGGGTGGCGGCAGGTGAATTGCTGCTGGCGCATCATCCGGAAGTCGAATTGCTGCTCAGCGACGATGGGCTGCAACATTACGCCTTGCGACGCACGCTGGAGATTGTGGTGATCGATGGTGAGCGCGGGCTGGGTAACGGCCACCTGCTGCCGGCGGGGCCGCTGCGCGAGTCGGCGTCGCGGTTGCTGAGCGTGGATGCCATCGTGGTCAACGGTGACAACCGCGCCGGCATCGACTGGCCGCCGCAGCTGCCGCTGTTCAGCCAACGGCTGTTGCCGGGTACTTTTCAGCACCTGGCTGGCAGTCAGCCGCCGCGGCAGGCGGCCGACTTTGCCGGTCAGAAAGTGGTGGCGCTGGCCGGCATCGGTAACCCGCAGCGCTTCTTCGATACCTTGCGTGGTCTCGGGCTGGTGTTGCAGCGCACGATAGCGTTGCCGGACCACCACGACTTCGTAGCGGCGGACATTCCGGACGATGCCGATGCGGTGATCGTGACCAGCAAGGACGCGGTGAAGTTGCAGTGCGTCAATCATGCTAGACTATGGTTCCTGCCGGTAACGGCACAGCTGCAGCCTGATTTGGCCGGCTGGATTTTGTCCCGATTGAAAGAACTCCATGGACGCTAAATTTCTCGAGATTCTGGTTTGCCCACTGTGCAAGGGTCCGCTGCTGCTGGACAAGGCAAAACAGGAACTGATCTGCAAGGGTGACCGCCTGGCCTACCCGATCCGCGACGGTATCCCGATGATGCTGGAAAGCGAAGCCCGCGAACTGGCGCCCGAGGAAGAGGTGCAATGAGTGGCTTCCTGGTGGTGATTCCGGCGCGGCTGTCATCCAGCCGGCTGCCGGAAAAACCACTGGCCGACATCGGCGGCAAGCCGATGGTGGTGCGCGTGGCCGAGCGTGCGCGCCTGTCTGCGGCCAACCGTGTGGTGGTGGCAACCGACCACCCGCGTATCGTGGCCGTTTGCGAACAGTACGGGGTGGAGGTGGTGCTGACCCGCGCCGACCACCCCAGCGGTACCGACCGTCTGGCCGAAGTGGCCAGCCTGCTGGCGCTGCCGGACGACGCCGTGGTGGTCAACGTACAGGGCGACGAGCCGCTGATCGAGCCGGCGTTGATTGACCGGCTGGCCGCCTTGCTGGGCGAGAGCAGTGCGCCGATGGCGACCCTGGCCCACGATATCCACAGTGCCGCCGACATGTTCAATCCGAACGTGGTCAAGGTGGTGCTGAATAAACACGGGCACGCGCTGTACTTCAGCCGCGCACCGATCCCTTTTGCGCGCGATGCCTTTGCTACCAGCAAAGAATCGTTGCCGGCCGGTTTGCCGGTATATCGCCACATCGGCATGTACGCCTACCGCGCCAGCCTGCTGCACACCTACAGCCAGCTGGCACCCGCCCCACTGGAGCAGTTCGAGGCGCTGGAACAATTGCGCATGCTGTGGCATGGCCATGCCATTGCCGTGGAGTGCGTGGCCGAAGCGCCCGCTGCCGGCGTGGATACCCCGGAAGACCTGGAACGGGTACGCGCCGTGGTGGCAGAAACCACCCGATAACACAACAAGTACTGATGGGAGTAAACGATGAAGCTGATTCTGTTGGGCGCTCCGGGCGCTGGTAAAGGCACCCAGGCCAACTACATCAAGGAAAAATTCGGCATTCCGCAGATTTCCACCGGCGACATGCTGCGTGCGGCGGTAAAAGCGGGCACCCCGCTTGGTCTGGAAGCCAAGCAGATCATGGATGCCGGCGGCCTGGTGCGTGACGACATCATCATCGGTCTGGTGAAAGAGCGCATTGCCGAGGCCGACTGCGCCAACGGTTTCCTGTTCGACGGTTTCCCGCGCACCATTCCGCAGGCGGAAGCCATGAAGGAAGCGGGCGTGGATATCGACTACGTGGTGGAAATCGACGTACCGGACGCCACCATCATCGATCGCATGTCCGGCCGCCGCGTGCACGTGGCTTCCGGTCGCACCTACCACGTGAAATACAATCCGCCGAAGGTGGAAGGCGTGGACGACATCACCGGTGAGGCCCTGGTGCAGCGTGATGACGACAAGGCGGAAACCGTGAAAAAACGTCTGGACGTATACCACGAGCAGACCGAAGTGCTGGTTGGCTTCTACTCGCAGATGGCGGCTTCCGGCGACAGCAAGGCACCGCAGTACGTCAAGGTAAACGGCGTGCAGGCAGTGGAAACCGTACGTGACGAGGTGTTTGCCGCCCTGGGCGCCTGATGCACTGATGGCTGGTGATGAAAAAAGGCGGGGCAACCCCGCCTTTTTTCATGCCTGCGGCCAACCTTGTGGCTGCACTAGCCGCGTTGCAGTGGCCCCAGCAGCAGTGGTGGCAGCTTGTTGCTGTTGATCAAGCGCTGCAGTGCTTCCACCACCTTGGGATCGAACTGGGTGCCGGCGCGGCCGGCGATATAGTCCATGACCTCCTGCAGTGGCCACGGCTGCTTGTACGGCCGCTTGTGCAGCAGTGCATCAAACACATCCACTACCGCCACGATGCGGGCCGACAAGGGAATAGTCTGTCCTTGCAGCTGATGCGGGTAGCCGCTGCCATCGAAATACTCATGGTGGCCGCCGGCGATCTCCGCCCCCACCGACAGATAGCTGACGCCTTCCACCATGGCGCTGGCCTTGGACAGGATGCTGGCGCCAATGCCGGCATGTTGTTCCATGATGATGCGCTCATCCGGGTCCAGCTTGCCCGGCTTGAACAGGATGTGGTCCGGGGTGCCCACCTTGCCGACGTCGTGCAGGATGCTGGCCATGCCGATCATGTCCATGAAGGCCGGCGTCAGCACCGCAGGGTACTCGCCCATGGCCTGCAGTTCGCCGGCGATGGCGTCGCTCAGTTGCTGCACGCGCAGCACGTGTTCGCCGGTATCGCTGTCGCGGAATTCGGCCAGGTCGGCCAGTGCCACCACGGTGGCTTCCTGTGCTTTGAGCAACTGGGTGTACAGATAGAGGTTGTCGTAGGCGGAGGAAATGCGCTGGCAGAACACTTCCAGCAGGTTGCGCTCCACGTCTTCCAGTGGCCACGGCGGCGAAAAATGCACCACGAATTCGCGACCGTTCTGCGAGGCGATATACAGCACGTCTACCGGATGGCGATACAGGCTGTGCTTGTTCTGCAGGGTTTCGATGATGGCGGCGTGCAGCTCGGGGTAGAGCGGCGCCATGTCTTCCGCCGTGCGACCCAGCAGCGGTTCGAACGCGCCGGTGGCGGCCAGCACCTCCAGGTTGGGACGGTTGTGGTCCTGCTGATGGGTGTTTTCCATACACAGCACGCCGTCGGTGCCGATGTCGAGGATGGCGCTGATCTGCTTGAGCACGCCGGAGGCGAACTCCTTCAGCGAGCGCAGCTGGTACAGGTCGGCGGCACCTTCCAGGATCTTGGATAGCCCCTGGCGGTTTTTCTCGATGGTGACCAGGTTTTCGTAGGCGCGCAGCGAGGCGATCACGGTAGTGAACAACTTCTGCACGGTCAGTTCGGTCTTGGTCTTGTAGTCGTTGATGTCGTAATCGAGGATGACTTCCTGCTCCGGTGCCTGCCCCGGTTGCCCGGTACGCAGCACGATGCGCGCCAGGTGGTTGTGCAGCTCTTCGCGGATGCGCTGTACCAGCAGCAGACCGGCGTTATCGGTTTCCATCACCACATCCAGCAGGATCAGCGCTATATCGTCATGCTGGCGCAGCATGTCGAAGCCCTCGCGCGCGCTGTAGGCGCTCAGCAGCAGCAGCGGCCGCTCCTTGTACTGCATATCCTTGATCGCCAGCCGGGTGGCGCTGTGCACGTCCTTTTCATCGTCGATGATCAGGATCTTCCACGGCTTGCGGGCCGGGCAGGGCTCTTCCGCCTGCTCGGCCTCGTCGTCTAGCAGCCAGTCGTCGTTATTGTTTTCAATGCTGCTCATGATTGCTCCTCATGCTTGGGTTCCGGGGCGTTGCAGGGCAGTACCAGGGTAAATCGGGTCCCCTTTCCCGGGGTACTGTCTACATTGATCACGCCGCCCAGACGTTTGAACACAATGTTGAACACGATATGCAGGCCAAGGCCGCTGCCGCCATTACCGCGCTTGGTGGTGAAAAAAGGTTCGAAAATGCGGCCCATGTTTTCTGCCGCAATACCCTTGCCGTCGTCGCTCACCACCAGCTGTACCTGCTTGTCGTCCTGCTGGCTGGCGCGCAGGGTAATGGTGCCTTCCTGTTCTTCATCATAGGCATGCAACAGTGCATTCATGACCAGGTTGGTGATCACCTGCGACAGCGCGCCGGGGTAGCTATCCATCTGCAGCTGCTCGGGACAGTCGATTACCACCTGTACCTGGCTGCGGCGCAGCTTGGGGCGCAGGCTGGTGATGATTTCGTTGAGGTAGTCGCTGAGGTCGAAGGCGCGGCGGGCTTCACTGGTCTGGTCCACCGCCACCTGCTTGAAGCTGTGGATCAGGTTGGCCGCACGCTCGGCATTGGACAGGATCAGGTCGGTGGATTCCTGCGCATTGAGCAGGTAATCCTGCAGGTCGCTTTTCCGGATCTGGCCGCTGCTGAACTGCTTGTTGATCTGCTCGGTGGTCAGCGACAGGTGCGAGGCGGCGGTCAGGGTGATGCCCACCGGGGTGTTGATCTCGTGTGCCACGCCGGCCACCAGCGAGCCAAGCGATGCCAGCTTCTCGGTCTTGATCAGCGTGTCCTGGGTGTCCAGCAGCTGGCGGTAGGCATGCTCGGCGCGTTCCTTTTCTGCCAGCGCGATGGTTTCCGCCTGACGGCGCAGCCCCAGTTCGTTGCTGATCTTGTGGATGATGGCGTTGACGCCGTGCACCAGCTCGGAAAACTCGCTGAAACGCGCTTCCGGCAGCTGTGGCTTGTCGCTGCCCTCCAGCGCCGCGGCCCGTTGTAGTGCTTGCTGTAGCTGCTTGAGCGGGGCAAACACATAGCTGCGCAGCAGCAGGGTGAGGATCAGAGACAGCATCACCACAATCAGCAGCGCCTGCATGCCCTGATGCAGGATTTCGCGCTCCAGCCGTTCCTGGATGCGGGCGCGTGACAGGTAGACCTTCACCGTGCCCAGATTGTCGCGTTGCTGGTAGATCACCGGCAGTGCCAGAATTTCGTCATTGGCGGGCTCGATAGTGCGGCCCAGATACACCGGCTCGCCGCTGCTATTGCGCTGGCGGCCAAGGTACAGCCCGGCATCGCCCTCTACGCGCAGCGCCACCACGGCAGGGGATTTCAGCTCCGCATCCAGCGTCAGGCGAATGAACTCGTCGTCCAGTTGCCACACGCCGTGTGGCAACGACAGCGACAGCCGCTGCTTCAAGCCTTCCTTTTGCGCCGCATAGTCGCGTTCCTCGCTGCCCAGCGTGGTCTGATAGGACACATAGCCAGTGGTGCCCAATACCAGCAGCAGCAGCAGCACAATCCAGATGATCAGTCGCGTCTTGATACTACGCATTGCAGGCTTCCAGGCAGCACAGACGGCTTTATCTTAAGCCATCTACTTTGTAATCATGGGTAATTTCTGAACGACTTGCTGCCGCGGGCGGCGCACCAGCCAGCTGCCTAGCCGGCAGCGGGTATTGAAATACGCTGCGGCGGCCCTATTTTTCTCCTGTCTTGTTCAACCTAAGTACATCCATACCATGAGCGCACAGAAAGAAACCCTGGGTTTTCAGACCGAAGTCAAACAGCTGCTGAAACTGATGATCCACTCCCTGTATTCCAACAAGGAGATCTTCCTGCGTGAGCTGGTGTCCAATGCCAGCGATGCCGCCGACAAGCTGCGTTTCGAGGGGCTGAACAACGCTGCCCTGTTCGAGAGCGATCCGGAGCTGAAAATCCGCATCTCCTTCGATGCCGAGGCCAAGACCATCACCATCGCCGACAACGGCATCGGCATGAGCCGCGACGAGGTGATCGCCAACATCGGCACCATCGCCAAATCCGGCACCAAGGCGTTCTTCGAGCAGCTGTCGGGCGACGCCAAGAAAGACGCCAACCTGATCGGCCAGTTCGGTGTCGGCTTCTACTCCGCCTTCATCGTCGCCGACAAGGTAACGCTGACTACCCGCCGTGCCGGCAGCGCCGCCAGTGAAGGTGTGCGCTGGGAATCGCAGGGTGAGGGCGAGTTCACGCTGCAGCAAGTGGAAAAGGTTGGCCGCGGCACCGAGATCGTGCTGCACCTGAAAGAAGGCCAGGACGAGCTGCTGAACGACTGGGCGCTCAAGCGCATCGTGCGCACCTATTCCGACCACATCTCCATTCCCATCGAGATGAAGAAGGGCAACGGCTACGGCGAGAACGGCGAAGTGATCGTCAGCGACGACTTCGAAGTGGTGAACGAGGCTTCCGCGCTGTGGACCCGCAGCAAGAGCGACATCAGCGACGAGCAGTACCAGGAGTTCTACAAGCATGTGGCACATGACTTCACCGAGCCGCTGGCCTGGAGCCATGCCCGCGTCGAAGGCCGCCAGGAGTACACCGAGCTGCTGTACATCCCGTCGCGCGCACCGTTCGACATGTGGGACCGCGACCGCAAGCAGGGCGTGAAACTGTACGTGCGCCGCGTATTCATCATGGAAGACAGCAACAAGCTGATGCCGCAGTACCTGCGCTTCGTGCGTGGCGTGATCGACAGCAATGACCTGCCGCTGAACGTATCGCGCGAGATCCTGCAGGAATCCAAGGACATCGACGCCATCCGCGCCGGCTGCGTGAAGAAGGTGCTGGGCCTGCTGGAAGACCTGGCCGCCAACGATCAGGACAAATACGCCACCTTCTGGCAGGAATTCGGCCAGGTGCTGAAAGAGGGCGTGGGCGAGGATTTCGCCAACAAGGAGCGCATCGCCAAGCTGCTGCGCTTTGTGTCCACGGCTTCTGAAGGCGACACCCCCGCAGTATCGCTGGCTGACTACGTTGGCCGCATGAAGGAAGGCCAGGATAAGGTCTACTTCATTACCGCCGACAGCCTGTCCGCCGCGCGCAACAGCCCGCACCTGGAAGTATTCAAGAAGAAGGGCGTGGAAGTGCTGCTGCTTACCGACCGCGTCGACGAGTGGGTAAGCGGTTCGCTGACCGAGTTCGATGGCAAGAAGCTGCAGTCGGTGGCCAAGGGTGCGTTGGATCTGGGCGCGCTGGAAGACGAAGCCGACAAGGAAGCGCAAAAGCAGGTGGAAGAAGCTGCCAAGCCGCTGGTAGAACTGGTGCAGAAGGCGCTGGGCGAACGGGTGAAGGATGTGCGTGCCACCGCGCGCCTGACCGACAGCCCGGCCTGCCTGGTGGTGGGCGAGCACGATATGAGCGCCCATCTGGAGCGCATGCTGAAGGCTGCCGGCCAGCCGGTGCCTGAAGGCGCCAAGCCGACGCTGGAAATCAATCCGGAGCACGTGCTGGTGAAACGCCTGGCGACGGAAAGCAACGACGCCCGCCGCGAGGACCTGGCGCACGTGCTGTACGATCAGGCGCTGCTGGCCGAAGGCGGCAAGCTGGAAGACCCGGCGGCATTCGTGAAACGCATCAACAAGCTGATGCTGGAACTGTCGGCCTGAGCCACGCCCAGGTTGGCCGCAAAAAAAAACCGCCCCATTCGTAGGGCGGTTTTTTTATTGCCAGCGGCGGTGACGCCAAGGCCGGCGCTGGCCTGCACGGCAACACGCGGCACATATAGCGCTGGCGTGTTTACTCGAACGGGCAGGCGAGGAAGGCCGGATGCGTCTCGGCCTGCCGGCTCCAGGCGCATAGCGCCGGGTAATCATCCAGCCGTACCTGTGCCGTCGCGCGCTCGGCGATAAAGCGCCAGGCCACGGCGATGCTGAGCGTGGCCTGGTCCAGCTGCGCGAGCTGTGGCGGCTGGCGTTGCAGCAAGACCTCCAGCAGCTGGCAGGCGGCGTTCAGCTGCTCCGCCACCCGCGCCAGCCACGGCGCGTGGCGTGCCTCGGCCGGGCGCAGCTGGCATTCATAGAACGCCTGTACCGCCTTCTCCATCGCCGCCAGCGCCAGGCTGACACCGTGCAGGCAGTGCTGCCGCGCCGGCAGCGCCTCCGGCGTCAGGCGGCGCTCTGGTGGCACCAGCCGTTCCAGGTAGTCCAGGATCAGGCTGGAATCCATCAGCAGCTCACCGTCGTCGCACACCAGGGTGGGCACCTTGAGCACCGGGTTGATGTCGCGGAATTCCGGCATGTTGCGGAACACCGACAGCGGCAGGTGCTGGTAGTCGATGTCCAGTAGCCGTAGCGAAATCGCTACCCGTCTGACGTAGGGTGAATCCAGCATGCCGATCAGTTGCATGACACCTCCCGTTGTTCGTTGCGTACCGAAATAAAGCCCAGCTGCAGGGCGCCGCTTTGCGGAGCGGGGGCTGCCAGGCCTTGCAGGTCGAGGCGGCCATCGCCTTCCAGCAGCAGTTTACCGGCCGGCAGCCGCGCCTGCTCGCCGGCGTACAGGCAGATGTCCTCGCCATTAATGGTCAGCCAGTGCGCGCCGCTGATGGCGCGTACCTGGCCGGGGCGCACCAGTTGCAAAACCAACAGTTCCTGCCGTTGCAGGGTCAGATGCAGTACGTGTTCCATTACGATGCCCTCCAAGTAGTGTTGCTACTATAAGCAAATGAAACACAAAGAAAAATTGATGATTTCTGCCGCAACGTGTTAGTTTTTCTTACATGAAAGCTCTGCCGCCCCTCACTGCGCTACGCAGTTTCGAAGCCGTTTCCCGCCTCGGTGGCATCACCCGCGCCGCTGGCGAACTGCATGTCACCCACTCCGCCATTAGCCAGCAGATTCGCCTGCTGGAAGAGCTGCTGGGTGTGGCGCTGTTCGTGCGCGAGGGCCGCGGGTTGCGGCTGAGCGAGGAAGGGCGCATCTATGCGATGCAGATCCGCACCGGGCTGGCGGAGCTGAGCGAGGCCACCCGCCTGATCCAGGCGCGGCCGCGTGAGGGCGATCTGGTGGTGGCGGTGCTGCCGTCGTTCGGCTCGCAGTGGCTGCTGCCACGGCTGCACCGCTTCCAGGCCTTGTACCCGCACTACCGGGTGAGCATCCGCGCCAGCCTGGACATCCTCGACCTGCGGCAGGGGCTGGTGGATGTGGGCATCCGCATCGGCCAGGGTAACTGGGAAGGGTTGCAGCAGCAGAAGCTGTTCGACGACGAGCTGCTGATGGTGGCCGCACCGGGTTTCAACGGCGGCCGTTTGCCGCAGACGCCGCAACAGGTGATGGCCGGGCCGCTGATCCGCTCGGTGGAAAGCTGGCAGCCGTGGTGCCAGCTGGCGGGCATCGAGGAGCCGGGCGAAGCGTGGCTGTGGATCAACGACTCCAACCTGATCATCGACATGGTGCGCCAGGGGCAGGGCATCACCCTGGAGCGGCGCAGTCTGGTGCAGCGCGAACTGGATGCCGGCCGCCTGGTGCAGCTGACCGGTATCGTGGCGCGCTATCCTTACCCGTGCTGGCTGGTGTGGCCGGCGCGCGAAAGCGCGCGCTACAAGCAGGAAATCTTTGCCGCCTGGCTGCAGCAGGAGGTAGCCGACTATCTGGCCGGGCTCGCGCGCCAGGCGCCAGGCTAGGGCGGCAAGGTTGGCCGTTAGCGGTGCGTTTTTACCCGCCGCTACCCGCTGCGGGTAGCACCCGGTTTGCCCGGATGTGTGGCGCCGAGGTTTTCCTGGCCGGCTGCTTTTGGTACCGTGTCGGCCATGAAGATCACCCGCCATATCCCCCGCGAAGAAATCAAGGCGCTGCCGCTGTTTGCCGGCCTGACGCTGCCTCAGATCACCCTGGTACGGGACGACGCCATGCTGGCCGCCGCCACCGCGCGCCTGGCCGCCGAGCCGGTGCTGGGCTTTGACACCGAGTCGCGGCCAACCTTTCACAAGGGCCAGCAGCCCACCGGGCCGCATCTGGTGCAGCTGGCCACCGCCGACCACGCCTGGCTGTTCCCGTTGGGCGAAGGACCGATGCCGCCGGCGCTGGCGGCGCTGCTGGCGCGGCGCGACCTGACGCTGGCCGGATTCGACCTGAGCTCGGACCGCGCCCACCTGAAGAACCGCTTCGGCGTGACCGACCTGCAGCTGCTGGACATCGGCAAGCTGTTCCAGTGCGAAGACAAGCGGCTGACCATCGGCGCGGTACAGGCGGTGGCGCAGCTGTTCGGCCAGTACTTCCGCAAGTCGAAGAAGGTGTCCACCTCCAACTGGTCGCTGCGCGCCCTGTCCGAAGCGCAGCAGCTGTATGCGGCCAACGATGCCTGGGTAGCCTACCGCGTGTGGCAGGTGTTGCAGCCGGCCGGCTGATGGCTGCCGGACCGCGGGCAGGGTGAAGCGGCGGGCGAATCGTGGTAGTCTCTTCGCCCCGCCGCGTGGCGGGATTCCCCTGTGTAATCACCGAGTTCCCGCATGCTGTTTGACCGTCCCCTCGCCATTGTCGACCTGGAAACCACCGGCGGCCACATTACCCGCGACCGCATCACCGAAGTGGGCATGATCCTGATCGATGGCGAGCAGGTGCAGCGCTTCGACATGCTGGTCAACCCGGGGCAGAACATCCCGCCGTTCATCGAAGAAATGACCGGCATCAGCAATGCCATGGTGGCCGAGGCGCCGCCATTTGCCAGCGTGGCCGAGCAGCTGCTGGAAAAGCTGCAGGGCCGCCTGTTCATCGCCCACAACGTGCGCTTCGACTACGGCTTCCTGAAGAACGAATTCAAGCGCGTCGGCATCAAGTTCCGCAGCGAGGTGCTGTGCACCGTCAAGCTGTCGCGCAAGCTCTACCCGCAGCACTACAAGCACAACCTGGACAGCATCATCCAGCGCCATGAAATCCAGCTGCCGTCGCGCCACCGCGCCATGGCCGATGCCGAGGCGCTGTACCAGTTTCTCGGCCAGTCGCTGACCAATCTCGGGCGCGAGGCGGTGGAGGCGGCCGCCAGTGAGCTGATGGCGCAGGCGACGGTACCGCCGGGGCTGGATCCGGAGGTGATGGAGAATCTGCCGGACGTGCCGGGGGTGTACCTGCTGTATGGCGAGCATGACCTGCCACTGTACGTCGGCAAGAGCAGCAATCTGCGCAATCGGGTGCTGGCGCACTTTGGCAGCGGCCAGCACCAGCACAAGGAGGTGCGCCTCAGTCAGCAGATCAAGCGGGTGGCCTGGCATGAAACCATCGGCGAGTTCGGCGCCCAGCTGCTGGAGCTGGAGCTGGTCAAGTCCTTGCAGCCGATTCACAACCAGCGCGGTAGGCCAGAGCAGGAGCTGTGTTCCATTCAGCTGCAGCCGGCGGGCAGCGGCTTTCTGCTGCCACGGGTGGTGTACGCGCACGAGGTGGATTTCTCGCAGCTGACCAGCCTGTACGGGCTGTTTCGTAACCAGAAGGAAGCCAAAAAGACGCTGACCGAGCTGTGCGAATTCAATGGCCTGTGCCAGACCTGTCTGCAGCTGGAAAAGCGCGGCGCACGCAAGGGTGCCTGTTTTGCGCACCAGCGTGGTCGCTGCAAGGGGGCCTGCGTCGGCAAGGAAGACGCCACCGCGCACAATATCCGCCTGCTGCAGGCACTGTCGCGGCTGCAGCTGAAGGCGTGGCCGTATGCTGGCGCAGTGGCGGTGCGCGAGACCGATCCGGTGAGCGGCGAGTGGGAGGAGTTCCTGTTCGAGCGCTGGTGTTACCTGGGTTCGCGCCGCGCCGACAGCAGTCAGCTGCAGGCCAAGCCGCGTTTCGACCATGATGTGTACAAGCTGCTGGCGGCCTTCATCAAGAAGCCGCAGGACAATACGCAGCTGCTGGAGCTGCCGCCGGCCGTTTGAGCGGACGCCGCTGTCGCAGCAAGCAAAACGCCCGCGAGTAGCGGGCGTTGTCGTTGGCGGCGGGGGCGGCTCAGTCGGTAATGGCCTGGAAGCCGCGCAGGCGCGCCTCGATCTGGCGCGGGTTTTCGCCGTTGGCGATGGCGACGATGCCCTCGATCACCAGTTCGCGCGCAGTGCTTTCCAGCGTGATCAGGTGCTTGAGCTTATGGGCCATCGGCAGGAACAGCAGGTTGGCCGCACCCACGCCGTACACGGTGGCGACGAAGGCCACGGCTATGCCGCCGCCCAGCTTGGACGGGTCGGACAGGTTTTCCATCACGTGGATCAGCCCCAGCACCGCCCCCATGATGCCCATGGTGGGCGAGTAGCCGCCAGCGGATTCCCAGATCTTGGCTGCCAGCTTGCGTGCGTGCTCATGGGCTTCCAGTTCCACTTCCAGTACCTCGCGGATCATCTGCGGCTCGCCGCCGTCGACCAGCAACTGCAGCGCTTTCTTGGTGAACGGGTCTTTCTGCGCATTGAGGTAGCCTTCCAGCGCCAGCAGGCCGCTGCGGCGGGAAGTATTGCTCCAGCCGACAATGTCGCGGATCTGCTTTTCAAACTCGAAGTTGGGCGGCACGAACACCCACTTGGCCATCTGCAGCCCGGTCATGAACTGGCGCGGGGTGGATTGCAGCATCACCGCACTGGCGGTGCCGCCAATGACGATGAGAAAGGCGGTGACCTGAATCAGCGAGGCGATGTGGCCGCCTTCCAGCGCCTGGCCGGCAAGAATGGCGGTCAGCCCGCCAAGGATGGCGATAAAACTGATCTTGTCCAAAATGTAGGGTTCCGTTTACTGGCGGCGCAAAAGGTTGGCCGCATCAAATCCAGTCGCGCAGGCGGCTGCGCAGGCGGGTTACCGCCTGGCTGTGCAGCTGGCAGACGCGCGATTCGGAGACGCCAAGCACGGCGCCAATTTCCTTCAGGTTCAACTCTTGTTCGTAGTACAGGCTCATGACCAGCTGGTCACGTTCCGGCAGCAGCTTGATGGCGTCCACCAGTGAGCTGCGGAAGGCGCCGCTGGCCAGGATATCGACCGGTTCGTGGCTGTTTTCGTCCACCACGTTTTCCACGTGGTGGCCACTGCTGTTGCCTTCGTCGTCTTCGAAGTCAGAAAAATGCACCAAGCTGATGCCGCGGCACTCGCCCAGCATCTCCTGATACTGCTCCAGCGGCAGTTCCAGATGTTCGGCGATCTCGCTTTCCAGCGGCGGGCGGCCCAGCTGCTGTTCCAGGGTGTGGATGGCGGTTTCTATCTGGCGGGTGTTGCGCCGCGTCTGGCGCGGCATCCAGTCTTCGCGACGCAGTTCGTCCAGCATGGCGCCGCGGATGCGCTGGCTGGCGAAAGTTTCAAACTGCACGCCCTGGCTGGCATCAAACTGCTTGGCCGCTTCCATCAGCCCGATGATGCCAACCTGGATCAGGTCGTTGATATCGACGCTGGCCGGCAGGCGGGCCACCAGCATGCTGGCCAGCTTCTTCACCAGCGGCGTGTGGCGCTCGATGTCGATCTGTTCGCGCGTGGCGGCAACTTGGGCGTAGGCGCGTATTTTATGGGGGGCTGCCATGTCAGCTTCCTGTCAGATCTGCAAGCGATTTGGTGGTCATCAGCAAGTGTTCCAGATAGCTGGCGCGCTGGGTGGCACTGTCCGGGCCATGCCAGCGTGGCAGCATCTGCGCCAGTTGGCGGCAGGCCAGCGCCGCTTCGCTGTCGGCAAAGGCTTCGACGGTAGGGCGGCGCAGGGTCTGGCTCTTGCGCACGGTGTGGTCCAGCGGCACGAAGCCCACCCAGCGCAGCGCCACCGACAGATAGTCGCCGGCCACGCCGCTGAGGCGGTTGAACACGGCCTGGGCTTCGTTGAAATCCTGGGCGCGGTTGACCAGCACGTTGAAACGACGGCGGGCGTAATCGCCGGCCAGCCGTTTCAGACTGGCATAGCCCTGGGTCAGGCTGTCGGCATCCGGGCTGAGTACCAGCACCAGGTTGTCGGCGATGCATAGCGGCGCCGGATCTTCGATCAAGGCCGGCGCATCGATCAGCAGCATGCTGTTATCGGCTTCCAGCGCGGCGAATTCGCTGGCCAGCCGCCGCCATAGCCGCGGCGACATGCGGGTACGCTCCTCGCTGCTGGCCACCAGGTTGACCAGGCTCAGGCCGTAGCGGTTGCTGACCAGCAGGTCGCTGACGCCGCCCAGGCTGATGGACAGGCTGGCAAAGCTGGCACTGGTGGGCAGGCCCAGGCGGCGTGCCTGATGGTTGCCCGGCTGGTGTTCCACCAGTAGTGGACGTTGGCCGCTCATCGCCAGCGCTGCAGCCAGTTCGCCCACCACGGTGCTGACGCCGCTGCCTTCGCCGCCAAAAAAGGCAAACGAGGGCGGGTAGTGGGATTGCGCACTTGCCTGGCGCAGGCTGGAGGCTTGGTCGCTCATGCTGTCAGCCCAGCCAGCCGGATTGTGCGGCGTTGACCAGATTCAGCTCGTCGCCGGACGGGCTGAACGGTGAATGCTGCTGCGCAGCGCGCAGCGCGCGGTCGATCAGCAGCTCGGCGTGCGCGGCGTGAATGTCTTCCGGCACGCGCTGGCCGTTGGTGACGTAGAACAGGCGCAGGCGGTTGCGGATTACCACATCCAGGCTGGGGCCCAGCGCCAGTGCCTCGTCGATCTTGGAGATGATGGCGCCGGTCAGGCCTTCGCCCTTGTAGTGGCGCACTACGTCTTCCAGCGTGTGGCCGTCGGCATTGGCTGCCAGCAGCAGCAGGCGCTGTACCGGGCGGCCGGCCTGTTTGAACATTTCCAGCTGGCTTTGCACCCGCGCATCGCGCTGGCTCATGCCCACGGTGTCGATCAGCACGATCTTGCGCGGGGTCAGGTCGGCCAGCGTCAGCTGCAGGTCACCTTCGTTCTGTACCGAGAACACCGGCACCCCGAGGATCTTGCCGTAGATGCGCAACTGGTCCTGCGCGCCGATACGGTAGGTATCGGTGGTGATCAGCGCCACGTTCTGTGCGCCATGGCGCATGGTGGCGCGTGCGGCCAACTTGGCCACGGTGGTGGTCTTGCCGACACCGGTGGGGCCGACCAGTGCAAAGATGCCGCCGGCCTCGATCGGGTCGTGCTGCGGGTCCATGCACTTGAGGTTGTGGATCAGCGCCGAGCGCGCCCATTTCTGTGCGATTTCGCCGTCGTATTGCGGCGGCAGCTTCTGGGTGAGCTGGCGAATCAGCGCGGAGCTGAAGCCGGCGGTGAGCAGGTGGCGGAACAGCTCGGCGCGGTTGGGGCTGCGCTGCTCCATGTCCGACCAGGCAAAGCCGGCCAGCTGGCTTTGCAGCAGGCTGCGCAACTGCTTGATCTCGTCGCTGATCTGCTTGAGTTCCTGCGACATCTGCTCGCGCTCGGCATCTGTCTCTGCGGCATTGCTGCTGCGCGGGGTGGCTGACGGTGGGGGCACCGATGCCGGACGCCGGCTATTGCTCTGCTGTACGTGCTGCAGAAACGGCTGCGGCTGGTTGCGCGCCGGTTCCGGCTCTGGTGGTGGCGTGGGTGGCGTCGGCGGTGCCGGTGGCTCGTCCAGCGGTTCCACCGGCATGGCGTAGGTGCGGGCCAGCGCGCGGTTGACGGCGGGGGCGCTGCCACTGGCGGCAGAGGCCGGCGGCGGGTTGGCCGCAGGCTGTTGCGCGGTGTTGCGCGGTGGCTTGGGCTGGGCCGGCGGCGTAAGTGTGGTGGCAATCGCGGATACGTCAGCATCGGCAACCGCCATGATCTCTACCCCACCGCCCAACGTCGGGCGATTGGACAGGATCAACGCATCAGCGCCAAGTTCTTCCCGAACCTGGCGCAGCGCGTCGCGTGTAGTTTTGCCGTAGAACTTTCTGACGACCATTGTGCGTTAGCCTTTGCTCCCCCCGATCACCGCAATTATACGAATGGATTTGCTGTCGGGTATCTCATTATGAGAAATGACCCGCAGTTGCGGCAGTGCCCGGCGCAAGAAGCGTGCCAAAAGCGGCCGCAATCCAGGCGGTGTGAGCAGCACCGGATTGTACCCTTGATTTTCAACATTTTCTGTTTGATGCGCGGCGTTGGACAACAGGTTCTCTGCAAGACCCGGTTCCAGCCCGCCGCCGGCCTTGCTGTTGACCGCCTGCATCAGGATGTTTTCCAGTTGCGGCTCCAGTGTCATCAGCGGCAGTTCCTGCTCGCCCGGGAACAGCTGCTGCACGATGGCACGCGACAGCGCGGTACGGACGGCGCTGGTCAGGTCGTCGATATCCTGGGTAATGGCCACATGGTCGGCCAGCGTTTCGATGATAGTGCGGAAGTCGCGCAGGTGGATGCCGTCCAGCAGCAACTGCTGCAGCACCTTCTGCAGGATGCCGATCGGTACCACCTTGGGCACCAGGTCTTCCACCAGTTTGGGCGCTTCCTTGGCCACGTGTTCGATCAGCGCCTGTACCTCTTCGCGGCCTAGCAGCTCGGCGGCGTGGGTCTGCAGCAGGTTGGAAATGTGGGTCGCCACCACGGTACTGGCATCCACCACCGTGTAGCCGAGGTTCTGCGCTTCGTCGCGCTTGCTGGCATCGATCCAGGTCGCCGGCAGGCCAAACGCCGGATCGGTGGTGGGCGTGCCTTGCAGATCGCCACTGACCTGGCCGGGGTTGATGGCCAGGAACTGGCCGATATAGGCCTCGCCATTGCCGATCTCCACCCCTTTCAACAGGATGCGATAGGCATTGGGGCGGATTTCCAGGTTGTCGCGGATGTGTACCGGCGGCACCAGGAAGCCCAGTTCCTGTGCCATCTTCTTGCGGATGCCGCGAATGCGGCGCAACAGCTCGCCATCCTGGTCGCGATCGACCAGCGGAATCAGGCGGTAGCCCACTTCCAGTCCCAGCGCGTCTACCGGTTGCACATCCTTCCAGCCCACTTCGGCCAGCGGTTGTTCCAGCACCGCCGGCGGCGGTTGTTCGCTGACCGTCGCTACCGCTTGTTCTTTCTGCTGGCTGAGTTTTTCCAACCAGCGGGCGGTACCGGCCAGCGTGGCGGCAATCAGCAGGAACGCCAGATGCGGCATGTTGGGGATCAGGCCAAGCAGGCCGATGACGCCGGCGGTGAGGTACAGCACGGTGGGGTTGGCGAACAGCTGGCCGGCCAGTTGTTCGGAAATGCCTTTTTCCGTGCCGACCCGGGCCACCACCATACCGGCGGCGGTAGAGATGATCAGCGCCGGAATCTGTGCCACCAGGCCGTCACCGATGGTGAGCAGGGTGTAGGTTTCGGCGGCGCTGGCGACATCCAGATCATGCTGTACCACGCCGATGATCAGGCCGCCGACAATGTTGATCACCATGATCAGGATGCCGGCGACGGCATCGCCGCGCACGAACTTGGAGGCACCATCCATGGAGCCGAAGAAGTTGGCCTCTTCGGTGATCTTGGCGCGGCGGCGGCGGGCGTCGTCCTCGCCGATCAAGCCGGCGTTGAGGTCGGCATCGATGGCCATCTGCTTGCCGGGCATCGCGTCCAGGGTGAAGCGGGCCGACACTTCGGCGATACGGCCGGCGCCCTTGGTGATCACCACGAAGTTGATGATGGTGAGGATGACGAACACCACGATACCGATGGTGATGTTGTCGCCGATCAGGAAGTGGGCGAACGATTCGATCACCTTACCGGCGGCACTGGTGCCGGTGTGGCCTTCCAGCAGGATGATGCGGCTACTGGCCACGTTCAGCGACAGGCGCAGCAGGGTGGTGATCAGCAGCAGGGTAGGGAAGGAGGAAAACTCCAGCGGCTCGCGCGTGTTCACCCCCACCATCAGCACGATGATGGAAATGGCGATGTTGAAGGTGAAAAAGATGTCGAGCAGCAGCGGTGGCAGCGGCAACACCATCATCGACAACACCAGCATGATCAGGATCGGCCCTGCCAGGGTGTTGACGTCGATTTTCTTGAGCACTTCGAGCAGCTTGTTCATGCCTTGTTACGGGGTGCCGGTGGGCGCAGTATGTTGATTGCGTTTGGATTCGGGGTCAAGTTCAGGCGGGACCTGCAGTTTTTCCGGGAAAACCGGTGAAACGCCGCCGCTCTGCTCATACTGCTGCAGCTGGTAAACATAAGCCAGCACTTGCGCGGCCGCAGTATACAGCTTGGCCGGAATGGCTTCGTTCAGCTCGACATTGAAATACAGGGCACGGGCAAAACTGGGTGCGCGCAGCACCGCCACGCGATGCTCCTTGCCCATGCCGATGATGCGCTCGGCCACCTTCAGCGAGCCTTTGGCGATCAGTTTGGGGGCGCTCATGCCTTCTTCGTATTGCAGTGCCACCGCATAGTGGGTCGGGTTGGTGACGATCACGTTAGCCTTGGGCACTTCTTGCATCATGCGTTTGCGCGCTGCTTCGCGCTGCAGCTGGCGGATGCGGCCTTTGACTTCCGGCGAGCCTTCCTGCTCCTTGTATTCCTGCTTCAGCTCTTCCTTGGTCATGCGCAGGTTCTTCTGGTATTGCCACAGCTGGAACGGGACATCGATTAGCACCAGTAGCAGCATGGCGCCCACCACCATCAGGAAGGTGTGCTCCATCAGCTTGATCAGCTCCGCCAGCGCGCGATCCAGCGGCATGCTCACCAGCCCGACCAGTTCACCGCGCTCGCTCCAGATCACCCAGGTGGCGACGCCGCCAATCAGCGCGCTTTTCAGAATCGCCTTCAAGCCTTCGGTGGCGGCCTGCACCGAAAACATACGCTTGATGCCGGGGCCAGGATTGAGCTTGCCAAAGTTGGGCATGAAGCCCTTGCTGGTCAGGTTCCAGCCGCCGATGCTCAGTGGTGTCAGCGCGGCAACCAGAAACAGCGCACCCAGGATCGGTGCCAGGATCATCAGCGCATCCAGCAGACTGCTGCGGAAGTGTTCGAGGATCTGCACTCCATCGATTGCCTTGCGCTGGTCGAAAGTGAACCAATCGATCATCAGCTTGTGCAAAAACTGGTAGATGCTGCTGCCGGTGGCCATCAGCAGCGCCAGGCCGGTGGCGGTAACGGCAAAGGTGGACAGTTCGCGCGAACGCGGCACATTGCCCTCGGCGCGGGCCTGTTCCAGCCGCCGGGGCGAGGGTGCTTCGGTGCGGTCTTCCTTGTCGCTTTCTTCTGCCATTGCTCGCGTGTATTTAATTAGTAGCTGCCAAGCGGCGATGTTAGCCGATTGCAGCCTGGCTGCGGGGGAGTTTGATCAAGTGGGCAGGTGGTCGGCTTGGCGTCCAGGTTGGCCGCAGGCATCAATAACCGTACAATCGCGCGGTTTCTGTTCTGTGTTTTCGAGGTACCGATGAAGCAATATCTAGATCTGATGCGCCATGTGCTGGAGCACGGTGTCGACAAGTCCGATCGCACCGGTACCGGCACCCGCTCGGTGTTTGGTTACCAGATGCGCTTCGACCTGGCGCAGGGTTTCCCGCTGGTAACCACCAAGAAGTGCCATCTGCGCTCCATCATTCACGAGTTGCTGTGGTTTCTGAGTGGCGATACCAATATCCGCTACCTGAAGGAAAACGGCGTATCGATCTGGGACGACTGGGCCGACGACAATGGCGACCTTGGCCCGGTGTACGGCTACCAGTGGCGTAGCTGGCCGGCGCCGGATGGCGGCCACATCGACCAGATCAGCAATGTGGTAGAGATGATTCGTCGCAACCCGGACTCGCGCCGGCTGATGGTGTCGGCGTGGAACCCGGCGCTGGTGGACGAGATGGCGCTGCCGCCGTGCCACAGCCTGTTCCAGTTTTACGTGGCGGATGGCCGGCTGTCCTGCCAGCTGTACCAGCGCTCGGCGGACATTTTCCTCGGCGTACCATTCAACATCGCCAGCTATGCGCTGCTGACCATGATGGTGGCGCAGGTGTGCGGCCTCAAACCGGGTGATTTTGTGCACACGCTGGGCGATGCCCACCTGTACAGCAATCATATGGAGCAGACCCGGTTGCAGCTGTCGCGCGAACCGCGCCCGCTGCCGACCATGCGCATCAACCCGGACGTCAGCGACATGTTCGCCTTCAAGTTTGAAGACTTCACGCTGGAAGGCTACGATCCGCACCCGCACATCAAGGCGGAGGTGGCGGTATGAGCCTGCGGCCAACCTCGCGCCCGACCATCACCCTGGTGGCGGCGATGGCGCATGATAACGTGATCGGCATCGACAACACCCTGCCGTGGCATCTGCCGGAAGACCTGAAGCATTTCAAGGCGGTGACGCTGGGCAAGCCGGTGATCATGGGGCGCAAGACGTTCGATTCCATCGGCCGGCCGTTGCCCGGGCGTCTCAATATCGTGATTACCCGCCAGCAAGACTGGCAACATGACGGCGTCAGCGTAGCGCATTCGCTGGACGCTGCATTGGCGCTGGCCGGTGCGGTGGAGGAAGTGTGTGTGATTGGTGGTGCCAACCTGTACGCACAGGCACTGCCGTCGGCCGATAAGCTGTGTCTGACCCATATCGATCTGGTGGTGGCCGGCGATGCGCATTTCCCGACCTGGGCTGCCGACCAGTGGCAGTGCACGGCCCAGCCTACCCTCGTTGCGGCCAACGGTGTGCAGTATTACTTTGCCGATTATCAGCGGCGGAGCTAGTCCGTTATCACAGACAAAAAAAGCGGCCCGGTGGCCGCTTTTTTATTGCTTGGCCCCTGTCAGCCCAGTAACTCTGCCGCCGCTGCCTGTGCGGTATGGCTGTACTGGATGCCGAACTCGCGCAGCATCTGCTGCAACTGGCTGCCATCGCGTGCCACGATGGCCTTGAGCAGGCGATCAAGGAAATCGTAGGTGCGATCAATCTGATTCTTGCCTGCGCGCAGGATGGCAAACAGGCAGCGCTGCGACTGTGGCAGCAGGTCGAACAGGGTCTGCTGCAGGTAGCGGTTGCCGCAGTGCTGGTACAGCAGTTCCAGAAACTGCACCCCGGTGCGGTAGAAGCCTTCACTGTCACTCTTGCGCTGTTGCTCGCCCAGCTCGGTCATCAGCTCGATGAAGCCGGCCAAGTCATCGTTCTGCCAGCTGCCAGCCAGGTTCTGCACCGCTTGTTCCAGCAGCAAGAACCACAGGGCAAACAGTTCGCGCACGTCTTCCGGGCTGATGCTGGAGACAATCGCGCCACGGCGCGGGTAGATGTCCACCAGATGGCGGCGTTGCAGGATCAGCAATGCCTCGCGCACCGAGCCACGGCTGACATCCAGCTCGGCCGCAATGCGCAATTCCTGGATACGCTCCCCCGGGCGCATGTCGCCGCTGACGATCTTGTGCCCTAGGTATTGGGCGATCTGTTCGGTAAGCGAGTCGTTGGCCTTGAAGCTCACACGCGCCTCCTGCTGGCTGCTAGTCATGGTGATGGTAGAGATTGAAGTTTGTCGATTGTCCGGCAATCGGACGGCGCGATTCTAGCATTGCCGGCATTACTGGCGTGTCAGCCTGTGCTATCGAACAGGCGGCGCGTATGACTTGTGGCGTAAAAACAAACGGTTGTTTTGTTTTGCGAGAAAAATCTTGCCTGCAGGGAGCGGCAAAAGTACCATTCAAACGCTTGTTTAAGCAAGGCCAAGCGAGGAATCAGGGGCTAACACGACAAGTGGCTCGCAAGGTTGGTTTGAACAGCTGCTTCAAGAGCAATAACGCCGTTATTGCGTGTTCCATTGGGAACCTTGCAGGTACGACACGGGTGTTGACCTCTCCCTTTTACAGGGAGAGGTATTTTTTTTTTGTCAGCGCGCGCCGCGTTCGCGTTCGGCTGCGATCAGGTCGGACAGCAGGATGTTCAGCGCATCGGTGGACATGCGCAGCTCCAGTAGAGACATCCCCAGCGACATGATCATCAGCAGCAGACTGGCGCCAAAGGTGATCTGCGCTACCTGCGGCCAACCTGTATAGATCTGCAGCATGGCCAGTACGCACAGGAACAGGCTGCCCACCCCCAGGCTCTGCATCCACTTGATCAGTGCGATGCGGCGGCGCAGGTTGCCGATCTGCTGCACCAGCTTTTCATCCGGCGTTTGTTGATAGTCGTCGTACAGGTTACGGATGATGCTGGCCAGCGCCAGGTAGCGGTTGGTATAGGCCAGCAGCAGCAGGGAGATCGCCGGGAACAGCAGGGCAGGGGTGGTGAGATTGAGCATGAGTCACAGGTTTTCGTTGATCAGGACGTCCAGGCCGTTGCCGGTGAGGGCAAACAGCTCGACGATGTCTTCATTGCGCATGCGCACACAGCCACGCGAAGTCGGGGTGCCGAACGCCACGTGTTCGCCAGCGCCGTGGATATAGATGGCGCGATCGTAGCTATCCACCGCACCGCCCTGGTTCTTGCCCGGCTCCATGCCGCACAGCCACAGGATGCGGGTGAGGATCCAGTCCTTGTCCGGGTATTCCTGGTGCAGTTGCGGCGTGTACATCCACGGGGTGACCTGGCGGCGGTAGATGATGGTGCCAGGCGTCACGCCATCGCCGATACGCTCGCAAACTCTGTGCCAGCCGCGTGGGGTCTGGTAGCTGTTGGCCAGTTCGCCGACGCCGTTTTTGGCGGTAGAGATGGCGTAGTGCGCGCGGGCTACTCCCCGCGCGTCATAAAATACCAGCGACTGACTGCGCACGCCCACCTCCAGCCAGGGACTGCCTGGGGTGTAGGGGTTGGGTTTGATGACTGCGGCTTGCACTGGCTGCAACTGGCTGGCCAGCAGGTAATCCGCTTCCGGCGGGTTGGCCGCAATGGCTGGCAGCGTCAGCAGTGCAAGCAGGGCCGGCCAATAGGACTGGCGAGTGGACATGCTGCTCTCCTCGGTTACCTGCGTTGGGCAAAGAAATCGGCCAGAAGTGCCGCGGCGGCTTCGGCGCCGATACCACCATCCACTGCGGTATGGTGGTTGAGACGGCGCTCGGCAAACAGGTTGAGCACGCTGCCTGCAGCTCCGGTGCGTGCTTCTGTGGCGCCATACAGCACGTGATCCAGCCGGCTGTGCAGGATGGCGCCGGCGCACATGGCGCACGGTTCCAGCGTGACATACAGCTGGCAGCCGTGCAGCCGGTAGTTGCCAACATGGGCCGCCGCTGCGCGCAGCGCTACCATCTCGGCGTGGGCGCTGGGGTCATGGCTGCTCACCGGCCGGTTATAGCCACGGCCGATGATCTTGCCCTGCTGCACCACTACCGCACCCACCGGCACCTCGCCGTGACGGGCCGCCTCGGCCGCCAGCGCTAGTGCTTCGGCCATGAAAGCCTGTTGTTCCGTCTGTGGCGGTAGCGGCCGCACCGGTGGGTGGCCGGCAACGGCTGCGCGCAGTGCGGCGCGGGTGGTGTCGTCCAGCGCCGACCAATGCTCGCCGCGTGCCGCCGCCTCCAGCGCAAACAGCAGCCGCTCGGTGACGGTGTGGCCACTGGCCTTCAGCAGCAGAAACGCACGCACCGCACCCACGGCCAGCAATTGTTCGCGGCGATGGATATTGAGTGCTGCCAACCAGCGGATAGCGTTGGGGGGCAGTGGTGGTGAAGTCAGCATGGCGACAGGCTTAATAAATGCTGCGGCCAACCTGCACGTTGTGTCAGGTTGGCCGCAAGGTGGTTACGCCGGCAAGATCAACCCGGACGGCGCATGGCCAGCAGGTAATTGACGTCGGTGTCGTCGTTCAGACTATAGATATGCGTCAGCGGGTTGTAACCCATGCCCTTGACCTGCACCAGCTCCAGACCGGCACCACGCGCCATGCGTGCCAGCTCGGATGGCTTGAGGAAGCGCTTGTATTCGTGAGTGCCGCGCGGCAGCATGTTCAGCACGTATTCGGCGCCTACTACCGCCAGCAGGTAGGCCTTGGCATTGCGGTTGAGGGTGGAGAAGAACACCCAGCCACCCGGCTTCACCAATTCGGCGCAGGCGCGTACCACGCTCAGCGGGTCCGGCACATGCTCCAGCATCTCCATGCAGGTCACCACATCAAAGCTGGCAGGGGCCTCTGCGGCCAACTCCTCTACAGGTACGCAGCGGTAGCTGACGCTGACGCCGGATTCCAGACTGTGCAGCTGGGCCACCTTCAGCGATTTCTTGGCCAGATCGATGCCGGTAACGCTGGCGCCCTTGGCGGCCATGCTCTCGGCCAGAATGCCACCGCCGCAGCCAACGTCCAGCACCGTCTTGCCGTCGATGGCGGCGAAGTCATCAATAAAACCCAGGCGCAGCGGGTTGATCTCGTGCAGCGGCTTGAACTCGCTGTCCTTGTCCCACCACTTGTGGGCAATCTGGCTGAATTTATCCAGTTCCAGTTCGTCTACATTGCTCATTTTATATCCTGCTTATTTGGCCAGAATGCGTACGCGCCAGTCTTCGGCCTTGGCTTTCAGTTCTGCTTCGTCCAGGGTAGTCAGCACGCGCTCGCGCAGCACCTGGCGGCCATTGACCCACACGTGACTTACCTGCTCGCGGCCGGCGGCGTACACGATGTGCGAGATGGGGTCGAACTGCGGGCTGGTTTCCACTGCCGACAGATCGACGGCAATCAGGTCGGCCTGTTTGCCCACGCTGACGCTGCCCACCTTGTCGGCAATGCCTAGCGCCTGCGCACCGTTGAGCGTCGCCATACGGATAGCGGTGGCGGCCGGCACGGCAGTCGGGTCCAGGGTGCCGACCTTTGCCAGCAGCGCGCCCATGCGGGTCTCGCTCAGCATGTCCAGCTTGTTGTTGGAGGCAGCACCGTCGGTACCGATGCCGACGGTAACACCTGCGGCCAACAGTTTTTGCACCGGGGCGATGCCGGAAGCCAGCTTCATGTTGGAAGTGGGGTTGTGGGCGATAGAGACGCCATGCTTGGCTACCAGCGCGATTTCCTCGTCGTTCAGGTGCACCATGTGGGCTGCGATCAGCCGTGGCGACAACAGGCCGAGATTGGCCAGTCGTGCCAGCGGGCGCTGCTTGTACTGTTCGATACTGCCATTCACCTCATCCATGGTTTCGTGGATGTGGCAGTGAATCAGCATGTCTTCCTGCTCGGCCAGGGTCACCACCTTACGGAAGGTGTCGTCGGCCACGGTGTACGGTGCGTGCGGCGCCAGTGTAAAGGTCACCAGTTCCTCGCCCAGGAACTGCTGGCGTTCGGCCATGCCCTTGGCGATGTAGTCGTCGGCGTTCTGGCCGTAGACGGTGGGGAATTCAAGGATTGAGCAGCCGACAAAGGTACGCATGCCGGCAGCCAGGCCGGCACGGGCCATGGCGGCATGGAAAAAATACATGTCGTTGATGGTGGTAGTGCCGCTGCGGAACATCTCGCCCATGGCCAGCAAGGCACCATCGAACACGAAGGCATCGCTGACATGCTTGCCTTCCGCCGGCCAGATGTGGTTCTGCAGCCAGTCCATCAGTGCCTTGTCGTCGGCCATGCCGCGCAGCAGGGTCATCGCCGAATGGCCGTGCAGATTGATCAGCCCCGGCATCAGCACGTGCTGCGGCAGGTTGATGTGCTCCGCCGCGCTTGCCGCAGCAATTTCGTCCGGTCGCAGGATCGCCACAATGCGGCCATTACGCACGCCTACTGCGTGGTTTTCCAATAGCTGGCCATCCTGCTCCACGGGAATAATCCAGCGAGCGCAAATCAACTGATCAAAAGCGGTATCTTGCATGAAATGTTGCCTATAAAAGTATGCGGGCGATTGTAGGCGCTGGCTTCCCGGTTCGGCAACCTGCCTTATACTATGCAAAAAGAGAAATTCCGCGCAGCGGCAAGCGCTTCCGTATAATCTGTTGCAATAAATTGAACATCCATGGCGCCTAGCCTTTGGGGAACCCGAGTCCATGACCCAGAAGCCTGACAATTTCGATAGCTATACCATTGGTTCGCGCCTGTCATTGCGACAAGTCTTTCTTATGGCCCTGGTCCTTGGACTGCTGATTCCTGCTGTCATCATCAGTGTGCTGAGTTTCAATCTGCAGCGTGAGCAGGCGGAGAACCAGCTGGCAGTGGACCAGAAGCGCCTGTTGGATATCGTGGCGCTGGGTATGCAGGAACCGTTATGGAACCTCAGCCGCCAGGCCGGCGCACCGCTGGTGTCGTCGGTGATGGACGACCCGCGCGTGATCTCCATCCGCGTGTCCGACACCCAGTCCAACACCGTGTTCCTGTCTACCCTGCGCAGCGAGCGCCGCATCGGCAGCGTGGCGTTTGTACAGAAGCCGGTGGTGTACCGTGGTGAAGAAATCGGCCAGGTCAGTATCGAGTTCGACACCGAACACCTGGCCATCTATCAGCGCAACCAGCTGAAGAACCTGCTGCTGATCGTGGCGGCACAGCTGCTGCTGTCGGTCATCCTGGTGATGACCATTCTGCATTCGCGCTTTCTGCGCCCGATTGCCCAGCTGTCGCAGCAGGCCACCAAGTTGGCCGCACTCAAGCTGGACGAGCCGTTCCACTGGGGGCGGCACGATGAAATCGGCACCGTGGGCAAGCATCTGGAGTGGACCCGCTCCGAGCTCAAACGCCTGATCGACGAACTGAAGGCCAAGACGCTGGCGTTGGAAGCGGATATCGAGCGCCGCCGTGAGGTGGAGGACGCGCTGCGCCGCTCCGAGAACAAATACCGTGAACTGTTCTGGTCCAACCTCGATGGCATCGTGATCAGCTCGCTGGAAGGGCAGATCATCGACGCCAACCCGGCCTTCCTCAGCCTGCTGGGGTACAGCTTGGACCAACTCAAACTGCAGAACTTCTGGGGCCTGCTTGACCGTGACAGCGAAGCCCACGAGCGTTACAACCTGGACAACAAGGTGATGCGCTTCGGTTTCTGCGATGAATTCGAAGTGCAGTACATCAACCGTATCGGTAACCCGATTCCGGTCAGCGTCAAGACTGTGGCCATGCGCGATGCCAGCGGGCGCATTACCGCCGTGTGGCGCATGGTGCGTGACATTTCCGAGCGCCGCGCGGCCGAGGAGCGCATGCAGCTGGCGGCCAAGGTGTTCGAGAACACCGCTGAAGGCATCATGATCACCGATGGCGATGTACGCATTCGCAGCGTGAACCGTGCCTTTACCGAAATTACCGGCTTTGCCCAGGAGGAAGTGCTGGGCCAGCGCCCGATGGTGCTCAGCTCCGGCCGCCACAACAAGGACTTCTACGACAGCCTGTGGCAGGTGTTGAACGAGCAGGGTTCGTGGCAGGGCGAGGTGTGGAACCGTCGCAAGAACGGCGAGGTATACCCGGAGTGGCTGGCTATCAACGCAGTGAAGAGCCCGTCCGGCGATGTCACCCACTATGTCGCGATCTTCAGCGACCAGTCGGAGCGCAAGGCCGCTGACGAGCGCATCCAGTTCCTGGCGCACTTCGACGTGCTGACGGGCCTGCCCAACCGCGGCCATCTGCAGGATCGCGCGCTGCTGGCGATTCAGAACGCCACCCACGACAATGGCAAGCTGGCCATCCTGTTACTGGACCTGGATCGTTTCAAGACCATTAACGAGTCGCTGGGCCATGCGGCCGGCGACATCTTGTTGAAAATGGCATCGGAACGCATCCGCAGCGTGCTGGGCAGTGGCGAGGTGGTGGCGCGGCAGGGCGGTGACGAATTCATTATTCTGCTGCCGCTAATCAGCGATGCCGCCGCAGCGGCACATGCTGCCGAGCGCATCCTGTCCGAATTCACCACCCCGCTGGAGGTGTACAACCATGCGCTGATGGTGACCGGTAGTATCGGCATCAGCGTGTTCCCGGACGACGGCCGTGATTTCGATACCCTGGTGCGCAATGCCGATGCGGCGATGTACCATGCCAAGTCCAGTGGTCGTAACAATTACAAGTTCTACACCGCCGATCTGAACGCGCGGGCCCGTGAAATCCTGGCTATCGAGAGCCAGCTGCGTTACGCGGTAGAGCGCGGCGAATTCGTGCTGCACTACCAGCCGCAGGTGGAAATCAAGAGCGGTCGTATTGTCGGCGCCGAGGCGCTGATCCGCTGGAACCACCCGTCACTGGGATTACTGGGACCATTGCACTTCATTGATGTCGCAGAAGAACGCGGCTTCATCGTGCAGATCGGCAACTGGGTGATCCGTGAAGCCTGCCGCCAGATTGCCGCTTGGCATGCTGCCGGCCTGCCGCTGATCACCGTTGGCGTCAACCTGTCGGCGCTGCAGTTCCGTCATCAGGACCTGACCCAGGTGCTGGGCAATGCGCTGGCTGCCTACAATCTACCGGGCAGCTGCCTGGATGTGGAGGTGACCGAGAGCGTGATCATGGACGATATGGAGTCCACGGTGCAGTCGATCCGCGCCATTCAGGAGATGGGCATCCGCTTGTCGATCGACGATTTCGGTACCGGTTATTCCAGCCTGGCGTATCTGAAACGCTTCAAGGCGGACAAGCTGAAAATCGACCGCTCATTTGTGCGCGACATTCCGGATGATCAGGACGACACCGCCATTACTCGCGCCATCATTAATATGGCCAAGAACCTGAATATGCAGGTGGTAGCCGAGGGGGTGGAAACCATCGAGCAATGGCGCTTCCTGGAACAGCACGGCTGCGATCAGGTGCAGGGCTATCTGCTGGCCAAACCGATGGCGGCCGAGCTAGTGGAGCCGCTGTTGCGCAATGCCAGCCTGCTACCACAGGGCTGACGCCAGTATTGCGGCCAACGTTGGCCGCAGCATGAAACCCCGCCGTATCCGGCGGGGTTTTTTATTAGCTTTTGATGGGGCGCTAGAGTTGGGTTGGTTACCGGCGTAGCCGTGATTGTCGCCTGCCGGGAAGGAGCCTCTCCGCTGTATTACCTGTCACCACTGCCAGTAGCACAGGCAAGAAAAAACCCGCCATCTTGCGATGACGGGTTTTCTTTATCCGCAAACCGCCGGATTAGATCATGCCTTTGGACTTGAGCAGCTCGAACATGGTCTTGCCGATCTCAGCCGGGCTACGAGTGTAGGCAATGCCTGCCTGCTCGAAAGCCTTGAACTTCTCTTCGGCAGTACCCTTGCCGCCGGAGATGATGGCACCAGCGTGGCCCATGCGCTTGCCTTTCGGGGCAGTCACACCAGCGATGTAACCAACAACCGGCTTGGTCACGTAAGCCTTGGCGAATTCGGCCGCTTCTTCTTCTGCGGAGCCGCCGATTTCACCGATCATCACGATGGCGTCGGTGTCCGGATCGTCCTGGAACAGGTGCAGCGCGTCGATGTGGCTGGTACCCGGGATCGGGTCGCCGCCGATACCGATACACGTGGACTGGCCCAGGCCCAGGGCGGTGGTTTGAGCCACGGCTTCGTAGGTCAGGGTGCCGGAACGGGACACGATGCCGATGCGGCCCGGGTTGTGGATATGCCACGGCATGATGCCGATCTTGCACTCGCCCGGGGTGATGATGCCGGGGCAGTTCGGGCCGATCAGGCGGATGCCGGCTTCGTCCACGGCTTTCTTCACGTACAGCATGTCGAGGGTCGGCACGCCTTCGGTGATGCAGACGATCAGCTTCACGCCGGCGTCCACGGCTTCCAGGATGGAGTCCTTGGCAAATGCTGCCGGTACGTAGATCACCGAGGCGTCAGCCTGGGTCTGGCGTACGGCATCCTTCATGGTGTTGAACACCGGCAGGCCCAGGTGCTCGGAACCGCCCTTACCCGGGGTCACGCCACCAACGACCTTGGTGCCGACCTTCAGCGCTTGTTCGGCGTGGAAAGTCCCGTTCTTGCCGGTGAAACCTTGCACCAGCACTTTCGTATCTTTGTTGACCAATACGCTCATTTTGAAATCCTTATGCGGTGCAGGTGATTAAAGCGCGGCGACGGCAGCAACGATCTTCTCGGCTGCGTCGTTCAGGCCCTGGGCGGAGGTCAGTTTCAGACCGGATTCGTCCAGGATCTTGGCGCCCAGCTCGGCGTTGTTGCCTTCCAGGCGCACAACGACCGGCACGGTCACGTTCACTTCCTTCACGGCAGCAATGATCGCCTCGGCAATCATGTCGCAACGCACGATACCGCCGAAGATGTTGATCAGCACGCCCTTCACCGAGGTATCGGCCAGGATCAGCTTGAACGCCTCGATCACGCGCTCCTTGGTGGCGCCACCGCCCACGTCCAGGAAGTTGGCCGGCTGGCCGCCCTTCAGCTTGATGATGTCCATGGTGGCCATCGCCAGACCGGCACCGTTCACCATGCAGCCGATGTTGCCTTCCAGGGCCACGTAGTTCAGGTCGAACTCGGAAGCCTTCACTTCGCGTTCGTTTTCCTGCGACTTGTCGCGCTGGGCCAGCAGTTCCGGGTGACGGTACAGGGCGTTGGAGTCGAGGTTGATCTTGCCGTCGACGCAGGCCAGTTCGCCGTTTTCACGCAGTGCCAGCGGGTTCACTTCGAACAGCGCGAAATCGTTGGATACGAACGCGTCGTAAGCACCCAGCATCAGCTTGGTGAACTCACCGATCTGCTTGCCGGACAGGCCCAGAGCGAAGGCGCAATCGCGTGCCTGGAACGGCTGCATGCCGACCAGCGGATCCACTTCCACCTTGATGATTTTTTCCGGGGTTTCTTCCGCTACTTTTTCGATTTCCACGCCGCCTTCGGTGGAAACCATGAACACCACGCGCTGGGAGCCACGGTCAACCACGGCGCCCAGGTACAGTTCGCGCTGTACCGGGTACATGTCTTCGCACACCAGCACGCTGTTGACCGGCTGACCGGCCGCGTCGGTCTGGTAGGTCACCAGATTGGTGCCGATCAGGGTCTTGGCGACTTCGGCGGCTTCTTCGCGGCTCTTCACCACTTTCACGCCACCGGCCTTGCCACGGCCACCGGCGTGGACCTGGGCCTTCACAACGGCAAACTTGCCACCCAGCTTGTCGTAAGCAGCGGCGGCTTCTTCCGGCGTGTGAGCCAGAATGCCTTGTTGCACCGGCAGGCCGTACTTGGCCAGCAGCTCTTTCGCTTGGTATTCGTGCAGGTTCATTGAGTTTCCTTTCGGGTGGAAATGATGGCGGGGCCCTGTCTGGCCTACGTCTCTATTCCTTGGCCGCTTGCGCGGGCCTTATCTTGCGGGCGGTCATGGCTAGCCATTCCCGCCCCGATTCACGCGGGCCGCGTCATTGTACACGGCCCACCACCGTTTAGCCGTGCAAGGCGCGCTTGTCAGCGGCCAAGGCGGCTTCGTGTACTACTTCGGACAAGCTCGGATGGGCATGGACAATGCGTGCCAGGTCTTCGCTGGCGGCCTTGAATTCCATGGAAACCACGCCTTCGGTCACCAGCTCGGACACCATCGGGCCGATCATGTGCAGGCCGAGGATGCGGTCGGTCTTGGCGCAAGCCAGGATCTTCACGGTACCTTGCGCCTGGCCGAGGCCGAGCGCGCGGCCGTTGGCCGCGAAGCCGGACGTGCCCTTCTTGTACTCGATGCCTTCGGCCTTGAGCTGCTCTTCGGTCTTGCCGACCCAGGCGATTTCCGGCGAGGTGTAGATCACCCACGGAATCACGCCGAAGTCCACGTGCGGCTTCTGGCCGGCGATGCGCTCGGCAACCGCCACGCCTTCTTCGGAGGCCTTGTGTGCCAGCATCGGGCCGCGCACCACGTCGCCGATCGCCCATACGTTCGGCAGGTTGGTGTGGCAGTGGTCGTCTACTACCACGAAACCGCGCTCGTCCAGCTGCAGGTTCACGTTGTCGGCGCCCAGGCCGGCGGTGTTCGGTACGCGGCCGATGGCCACGATCAGCTTGTCGAACTCGGCCTTCACGGCTTCGCCGTTCAGTTCGTAGTTCACAGTAACGCCGTTGGCACCCTTGCTGATTTCACCGATCTTCACGCCCAGCTTGATGTCGAGGCCGGTGTCCTTGGTCAGGGTCTTGAACGCTTCCTTGGCGATCTGCTGGTCGGCAGCGGCCAGGAAGGTCGGCATGGCTTCCAGGATGGTGACGTCGGCGCCCAGGCGCTTCCATACCGAACCCATCTCCAGGCCGATCACGCCAGCACCGATCACGCCCAGGCGGGCCGGTACATCGGTCAGCGCCAGTGCGCCGGCGTTGTCCAGCACGATCTGGTTGTCGGTCGGCAGGCCCGGCAGCTGGCGCGGGTTGGAGCCGGTGGCGATGATCACATGGCTGGCTTCCAGGGTATCCACCACGGCGCCGTTGTCGCTCACCTCGATGACCCACTTCTCGCCCTGACGCGATTTCAGGGTGCCCAGACCGTGGATGTTGGCCACTTTGTTCTTCTTGAACAGGAAGGCGATGCCGCCGGCGTTCTTGGTGATGATGCCGTTCTTGCGGTCCAGCATGGTGGCCACGTCCATCTTGGCACCGTCTACCGAGATGCCGTGCTTGGCGAAGTCATGCTGGATGGCGTGGAAGTTTTCTGAGGACTGCAGCAGGGCCTTGGACGGGATGCAACCCACGTTCAGGCAGGTGCCGCCCAGCGAGGCCTTACCTTCCGGGTTTTTGAACGCGTCCACGCAGGCGGTGTTGAAACCCAGCTGCGCGGCGCGGATGGCGGCTACGTAACCGCCGGGGCCGCCGCCGATCACTACTACGTCGAATTGTTGGCTCATTAATCTTTCCTTTGCACGTTGCGGCCAACCTTGTGGGTTGGCCGCACGCGGTGGTGTCAGAGCGGGCAGGACGCATGGCACTGCCCACCAACTGCGCTTACAGGTCCAGGATCAGGCGGGCCGGATCTTCGATGGCGTCCTTGATGGCCACCAGGCTCAGTACGGCTTCGCGGCCGTCGATGATGCGGTGGTCGTAGGACTGAGCCAGGTACATCATCGGGCGAACCACGACCTGACCGTTTTCCACCACGGCACGTTCCTTGGTGGCGTGCATGCCCAGGATCGCGGATTGCGGCGGGTTGATGATCGGGGTGGACATCATGGAGCCGAAGGTGCCGCCGTTGGAGATGGTGTAGGTACCGCCGGTCAGCTCTTCCACGGTCAGCTTGC